>NZ_JACHOF010000002.1:0-389896 GCF_014199765.1 Xanthomonas sp. 3058
AGGCGGTGTTCGCCACCCTGCTGTTCGGACGCATGCATGCCAGCGCCGGCGTGGACCGCGTGCTCGGCATGTTCCTCAACACCTTGCCGATCCGCTTGGACACTGCGCGCGGCAGCGTGCTGGACGCGCTGCGTCACACCCAGCTCAGCCTGGCCCAGTTGCTGCATCACGAACATGCCCCGCTCGCGCTGGCCCAGCGCTGCAGCCCGCTGGACCCGTCCACACCGCTGCTCAACGCCTTGCTCAACTACCGCTATGCCGGCGGCAGCGCTGTGCTGGACGAGAACCTGCCACACCACGATCTGCTGCAAGAGGTGCAGCAGTTGGGTGGCCAGGAGCGCACCCACTATCCGCTGGTCGTGTCGGTCAACGACGAACAGGCCAGCGGCGGATTTTCACTGGACCTGCAGTGCGTGCAGCAAATCGGCGCCGAACGCATCGCGGCGATGCTGCTGCAGACCGTGCACATGCTGGTCCAGGCACTGGAGCAAGCACCACAGACCGCCTTGCACGCACTGGATCTGCTGCCGGAAAACGAACGCATGCAGCTGCAGCACTTCAACGCCACCGCCGTCGATCTCGCCGCTAGCGGCTACCTGCACCGGCAGATCGAAGTGCAAGCGCAACGCACGCCGAAGGCCATCGCCCTGGTCGACGGCGAGGGTGAACTGAGCTACGCCGCGCTCGACGCATGCGCCAACCAGCTCGCCCATCACCTGATCGCGCTGGGCGTGGCGCCCGAACAGTGCGTGGCCGTCTGCCTGCCGCGCGGTATCGACCTGGTCGTCGTCCTGCTGGCGGTTCTCAAGGCGGGCGCCGCGTTTTTGCCGCTGGATCCGGATGCGCCACCCGCCCGCCTGGACGGCATGCTCGCCGACGCGCACCCCGCTGTGTTGCTCGCCCGTCGCGACACCGCCGCGCCGCTGGCCCTACGCGACGATCTGCATAGCCTGTTGTTGGATGCCGACCAGGCTTCCTGGAATGACCGGCCCACGCACGCCCCCATCGTGTCGGCGTTGCATCCGCAGCATCCGGCCTACGTCCTCTACACCTCCGGTTCCACCGGACAGCCGAAGGGCGTGGTCATCCCCCATGCTGGCATCGACAACCGCCTGGCATGGGGACAACGGGTGCTGGACCTGCAACCCACGCAGACCGTGCTGCAGAAAACCCCGATCGGCTTCGACGTGTCGGTCTGGGAACTGTTCTGGCCGTTGCGCGTCGGCGCGCGCCTGGTGCTGGCCCAGCCCGATGGCCACAAGGACCCGGTCTATCTGATCGGACTGATCGAGCAGGCAAGCATCGACACCGTGCACTTCGTCCCGTCGATGCTGCGGGTGTTCCTGGAGGCCTTGCCGGAAGGCGCTTGCGCCAGCCTGCAGCGCATCGTCTGCAGCGGCGAAGCCTTGCCGGCGGACCTGGTCCGCACCGTCCACGAACGTTTGCCACAGGCCCGCCTGTACAACCTCTACGGCCCGACCGAAGCCTCGGTGGAGGTCAGCGTCTGGGAATGCACCGACGCCGATGTCAGCAGCGTGCCGATCGGCCGACCGATCGCCAACACCCGCCTGCACGTGCTCGATGCGCATCGCCGGCTGGCCCCGATCGGCGTAACCGGCGAACTGCAGATCGCTGGCGTGCAACTGGCGCGCGGCTATCTGGGCCATCCCGACCTGACCGCCGAACGCTTCGTGCCCGACCCGTTCGCCGACCAGCCCGGCCAGCGCATGTACCGCACCGGCGATCTGGCCCGCTGGCGCGCCGACGGCGCGCTGGACTACCTCGGCCGCAATGACGATCAGATCAAGCTGCGCGGCGTGCGTATCGAGCTGGGCGAAATCGAAACCGCCCTGCGCGGCTGCGCCGGCGTGCGCGAGGCGACCGTGCTGCTACGCCAGGACACCGCCGGCGAGCCGCGCCTGGTCGCCTACCTGGTCACCGACCAGCCCGAACACGCCGATCCGCTGGCACTGCGCGACACGCTTGCCGCAGGATTGTCCGAGGTGATGCTGCCGACCGCCTATGTGCGGCTGGATGCACTGCCGCTGAGCACCAACGGCAAGCTCGATCGCCGCGCACTGCCGGCGCCGGACGCAACGGCAATGATCTGCGGTCAGTATCTGCCGCCGGCCAATGCAATCGAGCGCAGCCTGGCCAAGCTGTGGGCCAGCGTGCTGGGGCCGCAGCGCATCGGTCGCGACGATCACTTCTTCGAACTGGGCGGTCACTCGCTGTCGGCCCTGCGCTTGATGACTGCGGCCAATCGCCTCGGCCTGCCACTGACGCTGAATCTGGTGTACGCGCATCCCACCTTGCGCATGCAGGCCGACAGCCTGCTCGGCGGCGCGCATCGCTGGGGCACCCGCGCCCTGGCCGCGCGCCGCCAAGGCACACGGCCACCGTTGTTCGTGGTACCCACCGGCGTCGGCGATATCGCATATGCGTTCGAACTGGCGGCCCATCTCGATACGGACATCCCGGTCTATGCACTGCCCTGGCCCGATCCGTTACCGGCCACATTGGAGGCACTGGCCGCGCAGATGGTCGAGCTGATCCAGGCGGTGCAGCCGCAGGGCCCCTATCACCTGCTCGGCTACTCCTCCGGCGGCCTGCTCGCCTACGCCATCGCCCAGCACTTCGGCCTGCACGACCAGCCCATCGCCTTCCTGGGCCTGCTCGATTGCGACTGCCCCGACCGCGCACCGGATCCTTTGCCATTGGAGGAGGCGACCAAACAGCGTCTGCTCGATCGCGTCGAGACCATGCTGGAACATGGCGCTTATCGCGATGACGCCATCCATGCCGCCTGCCGCGATCTGCTCGCGAAAGCGGAGCAGGCATCGCTGCAGGAACTGGCCGAACATGCGGCCGAGGATGCGGTCCTGAACGCGCTGGCCGCGCAGGAACAGACCAGCCTGGCCGAGGTGATCGCCACGGCCCGCATGACCGCGGCGTTCGCACGCATGTGGCCCACCTATTGGGTGCAGGCGCTTGCGCCGCAGTGCCCACTCACCGTGTTGCATGCCTCCGAGCCGTTGCCCGACGAGGTGACGCTGGGCTGGACACGCGTCTTGCCGGCGGGCCAGGTGCGAACGATTGCGGTGCCCGGCAATCATGTCTCGTTGATCGAAGCCGAACATCTGCCACGCCTCGGCCAGATCGTCTCCACGGCCATGGCCTGGCGCGGTCCCGAAGCCTCCAGACACCGCGACGAACCGGCCTTCGCGCTGCAATCGGCGCATTCGCATGCCCCGGTCGTCGTCTGCGTCCCCGGTGCTGGCGATAGCGTGACCAGCTTCGTCGATCTGAGCAGCGCCCTCGGCGAGGCCTGCAACGTCATCGGCATGCAACCGCGCGGCACCGATGGCTGCCAGCTGCCATTCGGCTCGGTCGAACTGGCCGCGCAGCGCTATCTCGATGCCTTGCCCGCGATCACGGCCGGGGGCTCGCCACTGCATCTGATCGGCCATTCGTTCGGCGGCTGGGTCGTGTACGAGATGGCGCTGCGTCTGCATGCCCTTGGCCGCCCGGCCGCCAGCCTGACCCTGATCGATACCCGGCCCCCGAACCAGGCCCGCGTGCCGCACGACGCCAGCCGCGACACCATCGTGGACTACTTCCTCGATGCCTTGCAGCTGCGCCTGCACACCCCCTTGGAGATCGACCGGCAGACCCTGCACCGACTCGGCCAGGATGCGCTGCTCCAGGCGCTGCACCAACTCATGGTCAAGCACCGCCTGATGCCGCCACGCTCGCGGCCCGATTCGCTGCGCGGCAGTCTGGCCACCTTCGCGCATTGCTGCCGTACCGCCTACATTCCCGCCAGGCCCTACCCCGGCACCTTGCATCTGGTGCTGGTCGCCGATACCCGGCTGGACCCGGAGCAACAGGCCACCGAGCGCCTGCGGCTGCGCCAGGCCTGGGCCGCCCACGCCGCCGACCTGCATCCCTGGCACGGGCCCGGCAACCACATGAGCGTGCTCGCCAAACCGCATAGCCAAATCTTGGCGCAGTGGTGGACCTCCAGCGTGCGCGACAACGCACGTCCATCTGACCCCCATGCGCCCCTCCCGCCGGGCACGACGGTGAGTGCATGAGCCCTTTCGATCTCGCTCCGGCTGCCAGAGACGCCGTGTACCCACTCAGTTCGACCCAGCAGGCCATCTGGCTCGGTCAGCTGTTCGCACCGGACCAGCCCAGCTACACCATCGGCTGCGTGATGACCTGCGATGGCAGCGTGCGTCGCGCTGTCTGGGAACAGGCAGTCGCGGCAGTGATCGCTCGCCACGACGCGCTGCGCATGGTGCTGGTCGAAGGCTCGCCCTTGCCGAGCCAACGGGTGCTGGAGCAGCTGCCCTTCGCGCTGCCCTGGCACGATTATTCGGCCGACGCCGATGGCGAGCAGCGCGTGCGCGAGCACATCCAGCAGGCGCTGACACGCTCGTTCGCGCACTATGGCCAACCGTTGTGGGACATCCAGTGGTTGCAGGCCACCGCCACCCGCGGCTATTGCGTGTATCTGTGCCACCACATCGTCCTCGATGGCGTCTCGCTGGGAATGCTGTCCCAGCAGGTGGTCGATTGCTACAACCAGCGCCTGCGCGGCGAGCCCGACCAACCGCCTGCCCCCTCCTACCTGCAAGCGCTCGACGCCGATCTGGCGTATATCGACTCAAAGCGTTACCAACGCGACCTGGACTACTGGCGCCAGGCACTGCGTGCGCGGCCGGAGCCGCTATATCCCAGCCCAAACGCCGCCCTCGGCCGCCAGCCGATCGTGCAACGCAGTTGTACGTTGCAGCCGGACCTCTTCCCGGCCTTGAATGCGCTGGCCGAGCGTCTGGATGGCTCGTTCACCACACTGATCGTCGCCTGTGTGACCAGCTGCCTGGCGCGCCTGAACGACCACCAGGCGCCGCTTGCCCTCGGCCTGACCGTCCACAATCGCCACAACGCCGCCGAACGCGCCATGTTCGGCATGCTGTCCACGCAACTGCCGCTCTACCTTGCGGTACCGCCGCACGCGGATATCGCCGCGGCCATGCGTGGCGTGGCCAGCGCGCTGCGCCCGGCCATGCGCCATGCACGCCTGCCCCTGCAACATGCGCTGCGCGAGCTGGGCGAGGCCGGACAGCAGGCACCACGGCCTTTCGACATCAGCGTCTCGGTCGAAGACTTCACCGCCTTCTGCGACGTCCAGATCGAGGGCGGCATGCGCACCATGATGCCGCTGCACGGCGACTACGAAGACGCTGCGCTGGGCATCGTGGTCTGGCGCTACAACGCCGCCTGTCCCACCACCATCCTGTTCAACATCGACCCGCAGCGCGTGCCGTTGCCGCTGGCCGAACGCATCCTGGCCGCGTTTCGGCACATGCTGCTGGCCTTGCTGGAAGCGCCGCACGTGCCGCTGAGCCAACTGCCGCTGCTGTCTGCGGACCAATCCGCCCAGCTGCAAGGCTTCAACGCGACCAGGATCGACCTGGGCGACAGCGCCTGTGTGCACCACCGGATCCAGGCGCAGGCGCAACGCACGCCGCAGGCCATCGCCCTGGTCGACGATGCGCTCGCACTGAGCTACGCCGATCTCGACGCGCGTGCCAACCAGCTCGCCCATCACCTGATCGCCCTGGGCGTGGATCCGGACGTGCGTGTCGCGGTCTGCCTGCCGCGCGGCGTCGATCTGGTCGTCGCCTTGCTGGCCGTGCTCAAGGCCGGCGGCGCCTATGTGCCGCTGGACCCGGTCTATCCGCCCGCACGTCTGGACTTCATGCTCCAGGACAGCGCGCCGCGCTGCCTGCTCACCCACACCGCGCTGGCCGATCTGCTGCCGGGCAATCAGCTTGTGCGCGTCTGCATGGACGATACCGCCAGTTGGGCGATGCACCCCGCGCACACTCCGGCGACGCAGGACGTCAGCCCGCAGCACCTGGCGTATGTCATCTACACCTCCGGCTCCACCGGACACCCCAAGGGCGTGATGATTTCGCATCATGCGCTCAGCCAGTTCCTGGCCGCGCTGCACACCCAGGTGCCGCTGTCGCCCGAGGACCGTCTGTTGGCGGTCACCACTGTCTGCTTCGATATCGCCGGCCTGGAACTGTTCGCCCCGTTGGTCCATGGAGCGCGCGTGGTCATCGCCGGCGACCAGGCGATCCAGGATCCGGCCTACTGGTCGCAATTACTGGACCGGCATGCCATCTCGGTGCTGCAGGCCACCCCGGCGTTCTGGCAGATGCTGCTGGACGCCGGCTGGCAGAGCCGTCCGGGCCTGCGCCTGCTCTGCGGCGGGGAAGCCTTGAGCCAGGAACTCGCGCAGCGCCTGCGTGCCGGCGGCGGCCAGTTGTGCAACCTGTACGGACCGACCGAGGCCACCATCTGGGCCAGCCTGCACCCGGTGCTTGGCGACGACACCGGCAGCGTCGTGCCGCTGGGCCGGCCGCTGGCCAATACCCAGCTGTGGGTGCTCGACACCTCTCACCAGTTGGTCCCGCTGGGCGTGGCCGGCGAGCTGTATATCGCCGGTCCGCAACTGGCGCGCGGCTATCTCGCCCGCCCGGACCTGACCGCCGAGCGCTTCGTGCCCGACCCGTTCGCCGAGCGGCCGGGCGAGCGCATGTACAAGACCGGCGACCTGGCGCGCTGGCGCGCCGACGGCGTGCTGGAGTATCTCGGCCGCAACGACGCGCAGGTCAAGATCCGCGGCTTCCGCATCGAACTGGGCGAGATCGAAGCGGCCTTGCGCGCCTGCGATGGCGTGCGCCAGGCGGCGGTGGTCATGCGCGAGGATAGCCCCGGCGACAAGCGCCTGGCCGCCTACGTGGTCGGCGACACCGATGCCGCCTTTCATGCCGACGCATTGCGCACCCAGCTCGGCGCCCGTCTGCCCGACTACATGCTGCCAGCGGCCTATGTGCCGCTCGCTGCGCTGCCGCTCACCGCCAATGGCAAACTCGATCGCCGCGCCCTGCCCGCACCGGACGTGCAAGCGTTCGACGCGCAGGCCTACCAACCGCCGGAAGGCGAACGCGAAATCCTGCTGGCTGCGTTGTGGAGCGAACTGCTCGGTATCGAGCGGGTCGGCCGCCACGACAGCTTCTTCGCGCTGGGCGGACATTCGCTGCTCGGCGTGCAACTGGTCTCGCGCCTCCGCAGCGCGCTGGGCCTGGAACTGCCCCTGGCTGCGCTGTTCGCCCACCCGCGCCTGGCCGAGCTGGCCCAGGCTCTGGACCACGCGGCGGCCAGCAAACTGCCGGCCATCGTGCCGGTGCCGCGCACAGGCAAACTGCCGCTGTCCTTCGCCCAGCAGCGGCTGTGGTTCCTGGCCCAGTTCGACAGCCGTGCCGCCCTGGCGTACCTGATGCCCGGCGGGGTCGATCTGCACGGCGAACTGCACCTGACCGCACTACGCCAGGCGCTGGATCGCATCGTCGCGCGCCATGAAGCACTGCGCACCACCTTCGTTGCCGGCGACGACGGCGCCACGCAGGTCATCGCACCGCCGGAGATCGGCTTTGCGCTGGACTGCATCGATCTGCGCCAGGCCGCCGATCCTGAGGCCGAGGCCCGCCACCATGCCGAACGCGAGGCCGGCACCGCCTTCGATCTGGCACATGGCCCGCTGATCCGCGGCCGCCTGCTGCGCCTGGCCGAGCATGAGCATCGTCTGCTGGTCACCGTGCACCACCTGGTCGCCGACGGCTGGTCGATCGGCGTGCTGCTGCAGGAACTCGGCGCGCTCTACACCGCCTTCGTGCAAGGCCAGCCCGATCCGCTGCCGCCGCTGCCGCTCCACTACCCCGACTACACCCTGTGGCAGCGCCGCTGGCTCGATGGCCCGCTGCTGCAACGCCAGTTGGCCTTCTGGTGCGACCATCTGCGGGAGGCACCCGCACTGCTGGAACTGCCCAGCGACCGCCCGCGTCCAGCCGAACAGGACTACGTCGGCGACGCGCTGCCGGTGCGCTTGGATGCAGCACTGACCCAGGCGCTGATCGCCCTGAGCCAGCGCCACGGCACCACGCTGTTCATGGCTATGCTCGCCGCCTGGGGCGTGCTGCTGGCGCGTCTGGCCGGCCAGGACCAGGTAGTCATCGGCGTCCCGATCGCCCACCGCACCCGCGCCGAGACCGAGCCGCTGATCGGCCTGTTCGTCAACACCCAGGCCCTGCATATCGACCTGCGTGGGCATCTCTCGGTCGCTGCATTGCTGGCCCAGGTCCGCGCCACCGCGCTGGCCGCACAGGACCATCAGGATCTGCCCTTCGAGCAGCTCATCGAAGCACTGCACCCCGTGCGCAGCCTGGCTCATTCCCCCGTGTTCCAGGTCATGTTCACCTGGCAGAACACGCCCCGGATGGATCTCGCGCTGCCCGACCTGCACAGCCAGGTCACGCTCGGGCCGGCCCACGATGCCAAGTACGATCTGGACCTGGATCTGCGCCTGGAAGACGGGTGCATCGTCGGCAGCCTGCGCTTCGCCACCGCGCTGTTCGACCCGGCCACCATCCAGCGTCAGCTCGACAGCCTGGCCGTGCTGCTGGCGGACATGGCCCGCGACGACCAGGCACGCGTGGCCGGGCTGGCATTGCTGCCGCACGCCCAGCGCCAGCAGTTGCAGACGTTCAATCCCGGCGACACCGCCGCGACCGACCACCGCTACCTGCAGCACTGGTTCGCCCAGCAAGCGGCGGCGACACCGGACGCCATCGCCCTGGTCTGCGGCGATACCGAACTCAGTTACCGCCAGCTCGACCGGCAAGCCAACCAGCTGGCGCACCGGCTGATCGCGCAGGGCGCGCGCCCCGACAGCTGCGTGGCGCTGTGCCTGCGAAGCGGCATCGCGCAACTGGTCGCCGTGCTGGCCGTGCTCAAGGCCGGCGCCGCGTATCTGCCGCTGGAGTCCAGCCAACCGGTCGAGCGCCTGGCCGTGGTGCTGGCCGATGCTCGCCCGTCCCTGCTGATCGTCCACGACGCCGACAGCGCTGGCTGGGCAGTGGATCCGGCGATACCGGTGCTGGCCATCGCCGCCGAGCAGGCCGCCGCCGCGGCCTGGCCGGACCACCCGCCGGTCCTGCCGCCGCTGCATCCGCAACAGCTGGCCTATGTGATCTACACCTCCGGCTCCAGCGGCCGGCCCAAGGGCGTGATGGTCTCGCACCAGGGACTGGTCACGCGCCTGCAGGCCTTGATCGCCACCTATGGGCTGGGCCCGCAGGACCGCGTGCTGCAATTCGCCACGCTGGCCTTCGACGCCTCGGTCGAGGAACTCTTCGGCGCCCTGTGCAGCGGCGCCAGCCTGGTGCTGCGCGACGACACCTGGCTCGACACCGAGCAGTTCTGGCCGAAGTGTGCGCAGGCCGGCATCAGCGTCGTCGATCTGCCGACACGCTTCTGGGCGCAGCTGTGCGCGCAGTCGCTGCAGATCCCCGACGGCGTGCGCCAGGTCATCATCGGCGGTGAAGCGCTGACGCCGGCCATGCGGCAACGCTGGCTGCAGGGCGCACGCACACCGCTGCTGGATACCTACGGCCCGACCGAAGCCATCGTGGTGGCAACCACCCAATCCGTCGCTGCCGACACATCGAGCGGCATCGGCCGTCCGCTCGCAGGCACGCAGGCGCATGTGTTGGATCGCCACGCTCAGCCGCTGCCGATCGGCGCGCGCGGCGAACTGCATCTGGCCGGCGCAGCGCTGGCACGCGGCTACCTGGGCCGCCCCGACCTGACCGCCGAACGCTTCGTCCCCGACCCGTTCGCCGACCAGCCCGGCCAGCGCATGTACAAGACCGGCGATCTGGCCTGCTGGCGTGCCGACGGCAGCTTGGGCTTCCTCGGCCGCAGCGACCGTCAACTCAAACTGCGCGGCTTCCGCATCGAACCCGGCGAGATCGAAGCGGCGTTGCTGGCCTGCGGAGGCATCGACGATGCGCTGGTGCTGGCGCGCGAGGATCAGCCGGGCGAACCGCGCCTGGTGGCCTACATCGCGGCCGAACGGATCGACACCGAGGCAGTGCGCGACCACCTGCGTGCGCGCCTGCCGGACTACATGCTGCCGGCTGCCTACGTGCGCCTGGATGCCCTGCCGCTGACACCCAGCGGCAAGCTGGACCACCGTGCATTGCCGGCACCGCAAGGCGAAGACCTCGGACAGCGGCCGTACGAGGCACCCGATGGTCCGCTCGAGCAAACGCTGGCCGCGCTGTGGTGCGAGTTGCTCGGCATTGAACGCGTCGGCCGCCACGACAGTTTCTTCGCCCTGGGCGGGCATTCGTTGCTGGCCGTGCGCCTGGTCTCGCGCATCCGCAGCACGCTGGGGCTGGAACTGACCCTGGCCGCGCTGTTCGCCCAGCCACGCCTGGCCGAGATGGCCCAGGCCCTGTCCAGCGCCGCCGCCAGCACCCTGCCGGCTATCGTGGCGCTGCCGCGTCCCGCAGCGCTACCGCTGTCCTTTGCCCAGCAACGGCTGTGGTTCCTGGCCCAGCTCGACGCCCGCGCCGATCTGGCCTATCTGCTGGCCGGCGGGGTGAACCTGCACGGCGAACTGGATCTGCCCGCGCTGCAACGGGCGCTGGATCGCATCGTCGCCCGTCACGAAGCGCTGCGCACCAGCTTCGCCTCCAGCGACGACGGCGCTACGCAGCTCATCGCACCGCCGGACATCGGCTTTGCGCTGCACTGCATCGATCTGCGTCAGTCAGCAGATCCGTACGCCGATGCCCAACGCCATGCCGAACAGGAGGCCAGCACCGCCTTCGATCTGGAACACGGCCCGCTGATCCGTGGTCGCCTGTTGCGTCTGGGCGAGCACGCACATCGCCTGCTCGTGACCATGCACCACATCGTCACCGATGGCTGGTCGATCGGCCTGTTGCTGCGGGAGCTCGGCGCCCTTTACGCCGCCTTCGTTCAGAACCAGTCCGACCCGCTGCCGCCGCTGCCGATTCAATACGCCGACTACGCGCTGTGGCAGCGTCGCTGGCTCGAAGGCCCGCTGCTGCAGCGTCAGCTCAGCTTCTGGCGCGCGCATCTGCACGGCGCCCCGGCGCTGCTGGAACTGCCCACTGACCGCTCGCGTCCTGCGCTGCAGGACTATCGCGGCGACAGCATCGAAATCGCCCTCGATGCGGAACTCACCAGCGCCTTGCGCGCCTTGAGCCAGCGTCACGGCAGCACCGTCTTTATGACCGTGCTGGCGGCCTGGTCGGTGCTGCTGTCACGCCTGTCTGGCCAGGATGAAGTCGTGATCGGCGCGCCGGTGGCCAACCGTACCCGCAGCGAACTGGAAACGCTGATCGGCTTCTTCGTCAACACCCAGGCACTGCGCATCGACCTGCGCGCCGCCCCCTCGGTCGCCGAGCTGCTGGCGCAGGTGCGCCGCACCGCCCTGGCCGCGCAGGACCATCAGGACCTGCCGTTCGAGCAGGTCATCGAAGCGCTCAACCCGGCGCGCAGTCTCAGCCATCACCCCGTCTTCCAGGCCGTGCTGGACTGGCAAGACGCCGCCGAGACCGCGCTGGATCTGCCCGGCGTGCGGATTCGCTCGCTGGAGCAAGGCAACTCCACTGCCAAATTCGATCTGCAATTGACCTTGCAAGCGCAGGACGACCGCATCGCCGGCCAGCTCACTTACGCCACCGCACTGTTCGAGCGCAGCACCATCGAACGCCACCTGGCCCAGTTCGTCACGTTGCTGCGCGGCACGGTCGCCGACGACAGCGCACGCGTCGATCGGCTGCCGCTGCTGAGCGCACCCGAGCGCCAGCAATGGCTGCAGACGCTGGCGCAGACGCAGCGCGTGTTCGCCGACGCTCCCTGTCTGCATACATTGTTCGAACAGCAGGTCGCTCAGGCGCCCCACGCCATCGCCGTGGTGCACGACGACCTCGCGCTCAGCTATACCGACCTCGACGCCCGCGCCAACCAGCTCGCCCATTATCTGATCGCCCACGGCATCGGTCCTGAAGATCGCGTGGCGTTGTATCTGGAGCGCGGCATCGATCTGATCGTAGCCATCCTGGCCGTGCTCAAGGCGGGTGCCGCCTATCTGCCGCTGGACCCGGCCTACCCCGCGCAGCGGCTGGCCTTCATGCTCGACGATGCGCAGCCGCGCCTGCTGCTGGCCCATCGGGCGCTGGCAGCCACGCTGCCAACCGATTCCGAGATCGCCACCGTGCTGCTCGACGCCGATGCCGAAAGCTGGGCACAACAGCCGACACACGCGCCGCAGCGCAGCGACGTGCTGCCGCAACACCCGGCCTACGTCATCTACACCTCCGGCTCCACCGGCACCCCCAAGGGCGTGGTCGTGGCCCATGCCCAGGTCGTGCGCCTGCTGCATGCCACCCGCGCCTGTGTCGCACCCAGCGCCGAGGATGTCTGGACGCTGTTCCACTCCTGCGCCTTCGACTTCTCGGTCTGGGAACTGTGGGGCGCGCTGGCCCACGGCGGACGCCTGGTGGTGGTGCCGCAGCACACCGCACGCGACCCGGTCGCGTTCCATGCCCTGCTCTGCCAGCAGCGCGTGAGCGTGCTCAATCAGACCCCCAGCGCCTTCCAGGCACTGCTCGATGCGCAACGTGAGAGCTCTTTGCAGCACAACCTGCGGATGGTGATCTTCGGCGGCGAAGCGCTGCAACCGGCCACCCTGGCGTCGTGGTTCGCCCAGCACGGTCAGCGCACCGCGCTGATCAACATGTATGGCATCACCGAAACCACTGTGCATGTGACCACGCATGCGCTGACTGCGCAGGATGCGCAACGCGCCGGGCGCAGCCCGATCGGCGTGCCGCTGGCCGACCTGCGTGCCTATGTGCTGGCAAGCGACGGCCAGTGCCTGCCGGTTGGCGTGGCTGGCGAACTGCACGTGGCCGGTGCCGGCCTGGCGCGTGGCTATCTGGGCCGTCCCGGCCTGACAGCCGAGCGCTTCGTGCCCGATCCGTTCGCCGAACAAGCCGGCGAGCGCATGTACCGCACCGGCGACCTGGCGCGTTGGCAGGCCGACGGCAGCCTCGAGTATCTCGGCCGTAACGACGAGCAGGTCAAGATCCGTGGCTTCCGCATCGAACTGGGCGAGATCCAGGCCGCCTTGCGCGGCTGCGATGGCGTGCGCCAGGCAGCAGTCATCGCCCGCGAAGACAACACCGGCGACAAGCGCCTGGTCGCCTATCTGGTCGGCGACACCGATATCACGCTCAACGCCGACACGTTACGCACCCAGCTCGGTGCCCGTCTGCCCGACTACATGTTGCCGGCCGCCTATGTGCAGCTCGATGCGCTGCCGCTGACCGCCAACGGCAAGCTCGATCGCCGTGCCCTGCCGGCACCCGATGCCGACGCACTTGCCGCGCAGGCCTACGTTGCACCGGAAGGCGAGCTGGAACTGCTGCTGGCCGCGCTGTGGAGCGAACTGCTCGGCGTCGAACAAGTCGGTCGCAACGACAGCTTCTTCGCCTTGGGCGGTCACTCGTTGCTGGCGGTGCGGCTGTGCTCGCGGATTCGCAAGCAACTCGGCGTGGAGGTCGTCCTGGCCGACCTGTTCGCGCAGCCGCAGCTAGCCGCACTGGCTGCGCGCGTGGCGCGCACGCAACCCAGCGCGCTGCCGCCGATCGTGCCGGTCCCGCGTACCCAGCCGCTGCCCTTGTCCTTCGCCCAGCAACGCCTGTGGTTCCTGAGCCAGCTCGACCCCACTGCCGGTCTGGCCTACCTCATCGATGTGGGCCTGCGCCTGCACGGCAGGTTGCGGCCGGATGCGCTGCAACGGGCGCTGGACCGCATCGTCGCCCGCCACGAGGCGCTGCGCACGCGTTTCAGCAGCGGCGATGGCATGCCTGTGCAACACATTCTGCCCGCCTGCGACGTCGCGCTGGACTACCACGATCTATCGCAACAGCCCGATCCCGACGCTGCGCTGCGCGAACATGCGCAGCTGGAAGCATCGCGGGCCTTCGATCTGGCAGGCGAATCGCTGATCCGCGGCCGGCTGCTGCGCCTGGCCGAGCACGAACACGTCTTGTTGCTGACCCTGCACCATCTCGTCGCCGACGGTTGGTCCATGCGCATCCTGGTCGAAGAATTGGGCGCCCTGTACACCGCGTTCGCCCAAGGACGTCCCGACCCGTTGGCGCCGCTCGCCCTCCACTACGCCGATGTCGCTGCCTGGCAACGGCAATGGATCGACACCGACACCCTGCAGCGACAACGCGCCTTCTGGCAGGCGCACCTGGAGGGCGCGCCGACACAACTGGCCTTGCCAACCGATCGACCACGGCCGGCCATCCATGACTACCGTGGCGCATCGATCCCTGTCGTGATCGACGCGGACCTGACCGCTGCGCTGAAGACACTGAGCGCACGTCACCGCACCACCTTGTTTATGACGGTACTGGCCGCGTGGGGCATCGTGCTGGCGCGCCTGTCCAATCAGGATCAGGTGGTCATCGGTAGCCCGATCGCCAACCGCAGCCGCAGCGAGTTGGAGCCGCTGATCGGCCTGTTCGTCAACACCCAGGCGCTGCGCATCGACCTGCGCGGCAACCCCTCGGTCGCCGAGTTGCTGGCGCAGGTCCGCGGCACCGCCCTGGCGGCCCAGGACCATCAAGACCTGCCGTTCGAACACGTCATCGAAGCCCTCAACCCGCAGCGCAGCCTGGCGTATCACCCCGTGTTCCAGGCGATGCTGGCCTGGCAGGAGCAACTGGATGCAGCGCTGGATCTGCCGGAGCTGCAGGTTCGCTCGCTGGAGCTAGGCGACGCCAGCGCAAAATTCGATCTGCAACTGACGCTGCAAACACAGGACGCGCGCATCGTCGGTCAGCTCACGTATGCCACTGCTTTGTTCGACCACAGCACCATCGAACGCCACCTGGCCCAGTTCGTGACGCTGCTGCACGGCATGGTCGCCGAACAGAGCATCCGTGTCGGCGCACTGCCGCTATTGCCGGCTAGCGAACGCGCGCAGCTGCAGACGTTCAACGCCACCGATGCCGAGCTGGATGGCAGCGGCTATCTGCATCGCGCCATCGAAGCGCAGGTCCGGCGCACGCCGCAGGCCATTGCCTTGGTCGAAGAAAACATCGCGCTCAGTTACGCCGAGCTGGATATGCGCGCCAACCAGCTCGCGCATCACTTGATCGACCTGGGTGTGACACCCGAGGACCGTGTGGCGGTGTGTCTGCCACGCGGGATCGATCTGGTCGTGGCCCTGCTCGCTGTGCTCAAGGCCGGCGCTGCGTACCTGCCGCTGGATGGCGATGTGCCAGCGGCGCGCCTGGACGGCATGCTCGCCGACGCACGTCCCGGGTTGCTGATTGCCCATCGCGAGACCGCCGCAGTGTTGGCCAAACGCGATGATCTGCACACCGTGCTGTTGGATGCCGAACCGGTTGCGTGGGCCTCGGCTCCCACCCATGCTCCAAAGGTCACGGCGTTGCACCCGCAGCACCCGGCTTACGTCATCTACACCTCCGGCTCCACCGGACAGCCCAAGGGCGTAGTCAACACCCATGCCGGCATCGACAACCGCCTGCAGTGGATGCAGCAGGCATTGCAACTGCTGCCCGAGCAGACCGTGTTGCAGAAAACCCCGGTCGGCTTCGACGTCTCGGTGTGGGAACTGTTCTGGCCGCTGCGCGTGGGCGCACGTCTGGTCCTGGCTCAGCCTGGTGGCCACAAAGACCCGACCTATCTGATCAACCTGATCGAGCAGGCTCGGATCGACACCGTGCACTTTGTGCCCTCGATGCTGCGGGTGTTTATGGACGCCTTGCCGCACGGAGCGTGCCTCACTCTGAAACGCATCATCTGCAGCGGCGAAGCCTTGCCTGCGGATCTGGCCCTGGCAGTCCGCGAGCGCCTGCCACAGGTCCGCCTGTACAACCTCTACGGCCCAACCGAAGCGGCGGTGGATGTCAGCATCTGGGAATGCACCGATGCGGATACCAGCAGCGTGCCCATCGGCCGACCCATCGCCAATACCCGCCTGCACGTGCTCGATGCCCATCGCACACTGGCCCCCATCGGCGTGGCCGGCGAACTGCAGATTGCCGGCGTGCAGCTGGCACGCGGCTATCTGGGCCGACCCGACCTGACCGCCGAACGCTTCGTCCCCGATCCGTTCGCAGAGCAACCCGGCCAGCGCATGTATCGCACGGGCGACCTTGCATGCTGGCGCGCGAACGGCGCGCTGGACTATCTCGGCCGCAACGACGATCAGGTCAAGCTGCGCGGATTCCGCATCGAGCTGGGCGAAATCCAGGCCGCCTTGCGTAGCTGCGACGGCGTGCGCCAGGCCGTGGTCGTCGTGCGCGAAGACAACACCGGCGACAAGCGCCTGGTCGCCTACCCGGTCGGCGACACCGATATCACGCTCAACGCCGACGCGTTGCGCACCCAGCTCGGCGCGCGTCTGCCCGACTACATGTTGCCGGCCGCCTACGTGCAGCTCTATGCACTGCCGTTGACCGCCAACGGCAAACTGGATCGCCGTGCCCTGCCCGCGCCGGACGCCGACGCACTCGCAGTGCAGGCCTACGTCGCACCGCAAGGCGAGCTGGAACTGCTGCTGGCCGCGCTGTGGCGCGAGCTGCTCGGCGTCGAACAAGTCGGCCGCCACGACAGCTTCTTCGCACTCGGCGGCCACTCCCTACTTGGCGTGCGCCTGATCTCGCGCATCCGCAGCACCCTCGGCCTGGAACTGCCGTTGGCCGCACTGTTCGCCCAACCGCGCCTGGCCGATCTGGCCCAGGCACTGGCACACGCCGCGACCAGCACGCTGCCGGCCATCGTGCCGGCCGACCGCAGCGCATCACTGCCGCTATCCTTCGCCCAACACCGCCTGTGGTTCCTGGCCCAGCTCGACGCCCAGGCCGACCTGGCCTACCTGATGCCCAACGGCCTGCGCCTGCACGGCCCGCTCGATCGCCAGGCACTACGCCAGGCGCTGGATCGCATCGTCGCCCGTCACGAGACCTTGCGCACCCGTATCGCCCTGCACAACGACGAACCAGTGCAGATCATCGATGCCGACAGCGCCGGCTTCCGGCTGTCCGAATACGACTTCAGCGCTCATCCTGATCCAGAAGCACAGGCCCAACGCCACGCCCAAGAAGAAACGCTGACTGTCTTCAATCCGGCCAACGACACCTTGGCACGCGGCAGCTTGCTGCGTCTGGCCGACGACGACCATCTGCTGTTGATCACCCTGCATCACCTGATCGCCGATGGTTGGTCCATGGGGTTGCTGGTGCGCGAACTGAGCACCCTCTACACCGCCTTCGCGCAAGGCCTGCCCGATCCCTTGCCGCCGCTGCAACTGCAGTACGCCGATATCGCCGTGTGGCAGCGCCGCTGGATCAGCGGCGAGGTGTTGCAACGCCAGCGCGACTTCTGGATCGAGCACTTGCACGACGCCCCGGCACTGCTGGAATTGCCGACCGATCGCCCCCGTCCGGCACTGCCGGACCACTGCGGCGATACGCTGGAATTTGCCGTGGATACGGAACTGAGCGCGGCCCTGAAAACCTTGAGCCAGCGCCACGGAACCACCGTGTTCATGAGCCTGCTCGCCGCCTGGGGCGTGCTGCTGGCGCGCCTGTCCGGCCAGGACCAGGTCGTCATCGGCACCCCGATGGCCAACCGTCACCGCAGCGAATTCGAACCGCTGATCGGTCTGTTCGCCAACACCCTGGCGCTGCGCATCGACCTGCGCGCCAATCCATCGGTCGCCGAACTGCTGGCCCAGGTCCGCGCCACTGCCCTGAACGCGCAAGCGCACCAGGATCTGCCCTTCGAACAGGTCATCGAAGCGCTCAACCCGGCGCGTAGCCTGTCCCACCATCCGGTGTTCCAGGTGATGTTCGCCTGGCAGAACACGCCCGGCACAGACATCGCCCTGCCTGGACTGGCGCTGCAGCCGATGCAGCAGACGCTGGCAGTGCGCAAGTTCGATCTGGAACTGACGCTCGAAGAGCGGCACACGGGCATCTTCGGCGCCATCGGCTATGCCAGCGCATTGTTCGAACGCAGCACCGTGCAGCGCTTCCTCGCCTGCTTCCTCCAACTGCTTCGGGCCATGAGCACGCAAGACAGCGTCCGTGTGGCCCAGTTGCCCTGGTTGCCCGCAGAGCAACGCGACCAGCTGCTACATGTCTTCAACGCCAACGAGACCATCCAGCCCGCGCCCGCGACCCTGACCCAGGGACTGCACGCACAGGTCCAGCGCACCCCTGCGGCACCCGCACTGATCGACGGCGAGCGCGTGGTCAGCTATGCCGAGTTGCAGGCGCAGGCCACTGTGCTGGCCCAACGGCTGCTCGCCTCCGGCGTCACGCCGGGTGCCTGCGTGGCGCTGCTGCTGCCGCGCTCGGCGCTGTTGGTCGTGGCCGAACTGGCGGTGCTGATGTGCGGCGCCGCCTATGTCGCCCTGGACCCGGCGCAGCCGCAAGCGCGCCTGCGCGCACTGCTGCACGACTGCGCCGCCGCCGCGCTGCTGTGCAACGCCGATAGCCCGCTCGATGAGCTGTCTATTCCTCGTTTGGAGCTGGACTGGGCAGCCCTCGCGGGAGAAGTCGACGCACCGCTCATCAGCGTCACGCCCGGCAGCCTCGCCTATGTCGTCTATACCTCCGGCTCCACCGGCACTCCGAAAGGCGTGGCCGTCTCGCATGCAGCCGTGCTGGCCTTCGCGCTCAGCCAGCAACATGCGCCGTTGCAGCCGCAGGACCGGGTCGCCTTCCTCGCCAATCCTGCCTTCGATGCCAGCACGTTCGAAGTGTGGGCCACGCTGCTGCATGGCGCGGCCATCGTCGTCGTCGATCAGCAGACCCTGCTCGATCCGAGCGCACTGGCGCAGTACCTGAGCGCCAGCGAGGTCAGCATCCTGCATCTGACCGCCGGCCTGTTGCCCGGCTACTGGCAGGCCATGCGTACCTTCCTGCCGGGGTTGCGCTGCCTGCTCACCGGCGGCGACAGCGTCGATGCCGGCACCGTCGCCGCGATCCTCGCCCAGGCCGCACCGCAACGGCTGCTGCATTGTTATGGCCCGACCGAGACCACCACCTTCAGCGTGGTCCACCCGGTCGCGACAGTGGCCGCGGACGCGGCGCGGATTCCGCTCGGCCGGCCATTGCCGGGCAGCCGTGCCTATGTGCTCGACCACCACGGTCAGCCGGTTCCGATCGGCGTGGCCGGCGAACTGCATCTCGCCGGCGCGCAGCTGGCGCAGGGCTATCTGCACCGCCCCGACGTGACCTCCGAACGCTTCGTCCCCGATCCGTTCGCCGCACAAGCCGGCGAGCGCATGTACCGCAGCGGCGACCTGGCGCGCTGGCGCGATGACGGGCTGCTGGAGTTCCTCGGACGCAACGACGATCAAGTCAAGATCCGTGGCTTCCGCATCGAACCGGGCGAGATCGAAGCGGCCTTGCGCGGCTGCGCTGGCGTGCAGGAAGCAGTGGTCGTCGCGCGCAATGACAGCGGCGAAAAACGCCTGGTCGCCTATCTCGTCGGCGACGGGTCGGCGTTGGAACCAGCCAAACTGCGTGCCGACCTCGCCGCGCGTCTGCCCGAGCACATGCTGCCGGCCGCGTACGTGCAGCTGGACGCGCTGCCGCTGACGCGCAACGGCAAGCTCGATCGCGCCGCGCTGCCGGCACCCGACGCGCAGGCACTCGACCTGCACACCTATGTCGCCCCGCAGGGCGATCTCGAACACGTGCTGGCCACGCTATGGAGCGAGCTGCTCGGCGTCGAACAGGTCGGCCGCAACGATGATTTCTTCGCACTCGGCGGTCACTCGCTGCTGGCGGTCAAACTGATCGAACGCCTGCGCCGGCTTGGCTGGCAGCTGGATGTACGCAGTCTGTTCAGCACACCGACCCTGTCGCGCTTGGCAGCAACGTTGGCGGCGGCGTCCGACGTGATCGTCCCGCCCAACCCGATTGGTCCCGACTGCACGCGCATCACCCCCGAGTTGCTGCCGCTGGTCGCGCTGACCCAGCCGGAGATCGATACGGTCCTGGCCAGCGTCGACGGCGGTGCGGCCAACGTGCAGGACATCTATCCGCTGGCGCCGTTGCAGGAAGGCCTGCTGTTCCACCACCTGGCCGATCCGCTCGCCGATCCGTATCTGCATTCGTTCCTGCTCAGCTTTCCGTGCCGCGACCAACTCGATGCGTTCCTCGACGCGCTCGATCAGGTCATCGCCCGCCACGACATCCTGCGCACCGGATTCGTCTGGCAAGGCCTGCCTGCACCGCTGCAGGTGGTCTGGCGCCAGGCCACGCTGGCGCGTCGCCTGCATGTCTTCGACGGACCCGAGCCTGCGGCTCAGTTGCAGGCTTGGATGCATGCGCCGACCGCCGCGCTCAGCCTGCAGCAAGCACCGCTGATCCGCGCCCATCTGGCCCACGACCCGAACGCCGGACGCTGGTTGCTCGGCCTGCAACAGCATCATCTGGTGATGGACCACACCAGCCTGGAACTGGTCATCGAGGAGGTGCGCGCCTACCTGGGCGGGCAGCAGCGGCATCTGCCGGTGCCACTGCCGTTCCGCGATTTCATCGCCAACGCGCGCAATGGAATGTCCGAGCAGGACCACCAGGCCTTCTTCACCACGATGCTTGCCGACATCGATGCGCCCACCGCCCCGTTCGGCGTGCTCGCACCGGTACACGACCCGGAGACCCTGCAGCAGATTCACCGGCCGTTGCCCGCAGCGCTGGCCCAGGCGCTGCGCACCCAGGCACGCCGCTGGGGCGTCAATGTCGCCAGCCTGTTCCACCTGGCCTACGCGGTGCTGCTGGCCCGTACCAGCGGGAGCGACGAGGCGGTGTTCGCCACCATGCTGTCCGGGCGCATGCACGCCAGCGCCGGCGTGGACCGCGTGCTGGGGATGTTCCTCAACACCTTGCCGATCCGCCTGGGTGGCGCACACCACACCGTCCTGGATGCCGTACGCCATACCCAGGTCTGCCTGGCCCGGCTGCTGCAGCACGAACGTGCCCCGCTCGCGCTGGCACAGCGCTGCAGCAACCTGGACCCGGCGCTGCCGCTGCTGTCTGCCCTGCTCAACTACCGCTTTGCCGGCGGCAGCAAGGTGCTGGCGCCTGACGCTCTTCCGAGGCACGATCCCTTGCGCGAGGTGCAGGAAATCGGTGGCCAGGAGCGCACCCACTATCCGCTGGCAGTGTCGGTCAACGACCACGTCGAAGAGGGCGGCTTCTCCCTGGACGTGCAGTGCGTGGCCCGGAGCGGCGCCGAGCGCATCACGGCGATGATGCTGCAGATCGTGCACGCCCTGGTCCAGGCGCTGGAGCAGGCGCCGGATGCCCCGCTGCACGCACTGGAACTGCTGCCCGCAGACCAACGCACGCAATTGCTGCAGCAGTTCAATCGCAGCAGCGCGCCATGGCCGCAGGTGCCCTTGCTGCAGCCGCTGTTCGACGCGCAGTGCCGGCGCAGCCCCGACGCACCGGCCCTGTCCGATGCGCAGTTGCAACTCACCTACGCCCAGCTCGATGTGCGCGCCAACCGCCTGGCCCATCGCCTGATCGCCGCCGGCGTGCGTCCGGATACCCGCGTGGCGCTGTACCTGCCACGCGGCGCCGAGCGCCTGGTCGCCCTGCTGGCCGTGCTCAAGGCAGGCGGTGCCTATGTGCCGCTCGACCCCGATCACCCCACCGAGCGCCTGGCCTTCATGCTCGCCGATGCGCGCGTGCGCGTGGTGCTGACCGACGCCCAGCTGCAGCAGCAACTGCCCGCCAGCCGCGCCCTGCAGCGCACCACCGTGATGCTGCTCGATGCGCCGCTCCCCGCAGCGGACCCGGCCCACGACCATGCGCCGCTCATCGACGGCCTACACCCGGACCACCTGGCCTACGTCATCTACACCTCCGGCTCCACCGGACAGCCCAAGGGCGTCATGGTCAGCCATCGCGGCCTGGTCAACCTGGCGTTGGCCCAGATCGCCGCCTTCGCTGTGCAGCAGGACAGCCGCGTCTTGCAACTGGCCAGCATCGGCTTCGACGCCTGTATTTCCGAACTGTTGATGGCCTGGCTGGCGGGTGCCTGCCTGCACGTCCCGCCCGCCGAGGCGCTGGCCGGACAGGCGCTGCTGGAGGTCATCAACGACCAGCGCATCACCCATCTGACCGTGACCCCGACGGTACTGGCCTCGCTGCCCGCGCAGGCCCGCTGCCCCAGCGTGCAGACCCTGGTGCTGGCCGGCGAGGCGGCCGACGCCGACCTGGCCCGCGACTGGCAGGCGCAGACACGGGTGATCAACGCCTACGGCCCCACCGAGGCCAGCGTCTGCGCCAGCCTGCATCTGGACGGGGTCCAGGACGGCGAGCACCTGCCGATCGGCCGGCCGCTGGCCAACGTGCGCCTGTACGTGCTCGATCCGCGCGGCCGCCCCGCGCCGATCGGCGTGAGTGGCGAACTGCATATCGCCGGCCATGGCCTGGCGCGCGGCTATCTCGGCCGTGCGGACCTGACCGCCGAGCGCTTCGTGCCCGACCCGTTCGCCGAGCGGCCGGGTGAGCGCCTATACCGCACCGGCGACCTGGCACGCTGGCGTGCCGACGGCACGCTGGACTTCCTCGGCCGCAACGACGCGCAGGTCAAGATCCGTGGCGTGCGCATCGAGCTGGGCGAGATCCAGGCCGCCCTGCGGACGTGCCACGGCGTGCGCGAGGCGGTGGTGCTCGCCAGTGCCGACAGCAACGGCGACAACCGCCTGGTCGCCTATCTGGTCGGCGACGCCGAGGTCACGTTCGAGGCCGACGCCGTGCGTACCCAGCTCGGCACCCGCCTGCCCGAGGTCATGCTGCCGACCGCCTATGTGCAGCTGGATGCGCTGCCGCTGACGCCCAACGGCAAGCTCGATCGCCGTGCGCTGCCGGCACCCGATGCCGATGCGCTCGCCGCGCAGGCCTACGTCGCACCGGAAGGCGAACTGGAGATCCTGCTGGCTGCGCTGTGGAGCGAGCTGCTTGGCGTCGAACGGGTCGGCCGCCACGCCAACTTCTTCGCCCTGGGCGGGCACTCGCTGCTGGCGATCAAGCTGATCGAACGCCTGCGCCGGCATGGCTGGGAGCTGCAGGTGCGGGCCCTGTTCGGCGCCACCACCCTGGCCGAGCTGGCCGCCGCGCTGCGTCCCAGCGGTGCGGTGGAGGTGCCGCCCAACCGTATCCCGCCCGACTGCACCCGCATCACCCCCGAGTTGTTGCCGCTGGTCCAGCTGACCCAGGCCGAGATCGACGCGGCCGTGGCCAGCGTCGAAGGCGGCGCGGCCAACGTCCAGGACATCTACCCGCTGGCGCCACTGCAGGAGGGCTTGCTGTTCCATCACCTGGCCAGCCCTCAAGGCGATGCCTACCTCGGCACCAGCGTGCTGGCCTTCGACACCCGACCACGACTGGACGCCTTCGTCGCGGCGCTCAATGCAGTCATCGCCCGCCACGACATCCTGCGTACCGGCTTCACCTGGCAAGGCCTGCGCGAGCCGATGCAGATCGTCTGGCGCCATGCCTCGCTGCCGCTGCACGAACACACCGCCAGCGACTCCGATGCCCTGGCCGCGCTGACGGCCCGCATCGATCCCAGCCACTGCCGGCTCGATGTCACCCAGGCGCCGCTGCTGCGCGGACACATCGCCCAGGACACCGCCCAGGACCGCTGGCTGCTCGGCCTGCAGACCCATCACCTGGTGATCGACCACACCACCCTGGAACTGCTCGTCGAGGAAATCCAGTTGCACCTCGGCGACCGCGCCGAGCAGTTGCCCATCGCATTGCCGTTCCGCGACTTCGTGGCCCAGGCGCGCCTGGGCGTGAGCGAGGACCAGCACCGCGCCTTCTTCACCCGACAACTGGGCGACCTCGATACGCCCACCACGCCATTCGGGCTGCGGGAGGTGCACGGCACTGGCGCGGACATCGAACAAGCCATGCTGCCCCTGCCGGCTCCGCTCTGCGCCGCCGTGCGCCTGCAAGCGCGCCTGTGCGACGTCAGCCCTGCCAGCCTGTTCCATCTGGCCTATGCGCTGGTGCTGGCGCAGGCCAGCGGCCAGGACGACGTGGTGTTCGGCACCGCCCTGTTCGGGCGCATGCACGCCGGCGCAGGCGCGCACCGCGCGCTAGGCATGTTCCTCAACACCCTGCCGATCCGCCTGCGGCGCGACGGCAGCAGCGTGGCCGACGCCGTGCGCCACACCCAGGCGCGGCTGGCCGAGTTGCTGCATCACGAACATGCGCCCTTGGCACTGGCCCAACGCTGCAGCGGCATTGCGCCGCCTGCACCGCTGTTCACCGCATTGTTCAACTACCGCCATGCCGGCGGCAGTTCGGTGCAGGCGGCGGCAACCGAAACGCCGCACGCGGACTGGCGCGGCATCGAGATGCTGGAGGTGCAGGAGCGCAACAACTATCCGCTCACGCTGTCGGTCGACGACATCAGGACGAACGGCGAGTTCGCGCTGATCGTGAAGGTGCACCCGCGCATCGGCGCCGAACGTGTCGCGGCGATGATGCTGCAGGCCATGCAGGCGCTGGTGCAGGCGCTGCAAGATGCCCCGGACACCGCCTTGCACGCCCTGGATCTGCTGCCGCCGGACGAACGCGCCCGATTGGAAGGCTTCACGTCCACCGCGGCCGCGCCGCACCAAACGGACTGCCTCCATCAGCTGTTCCAAGCACAGGTCCGCCGCACCCCACACGCCATCGCGCTACTCGCCGGCGGCAGCGAACTCAGTTATGCCGCGCTTGAGGCCCACGCCAATCAGCTGGCCCACCAGCTCCGTCGCTTGGGTGTCGGGCCAGAACATCGCGTGGCCTTGCATCTGCCGCGTAGCCTCGTGCTGGTGGTGGCGCTGCTGGCCACGCTCAAGGCCGGCGCTGCCTACCTGCCGCTGGACCCGGACCTGCCCGACGAACGCCTGGCCTTCCTGCTCGCCGACAGCGGCGCATGCACGGTGCTGACCTGCGCCGAGCTGCAAGATCGGCTCCCGGCCAGGGACACCATGCCCGACATCGGCGTGCTGTGCCTGGACGCGCTGCCTACGCCCTGCGCCGCAGATCCCGGTGCGCCGAATGTCCCGGGCCTGTGCCCGGACAACCTGGCCTATGTGATCTATACCTCCGGTTCCACCGGACAGCCCAAGGGCACCCTGCTCACTCACCGCGCGGCCGCACACTACCTGCAGTGGGCGGCCGAGACCTATCGTCCGCATCCCAGTGCGCTGGTGTCTTCCTCGCTGGCCTTCGACGCAACCTTGACCAGCGTGCTGGCACCGCTGCTGTGCGGCGCACGGGTCGAACTGCTGCCCGAGCGCGACACCCTGGACGCGCTGCGCCGCCGCCTCTGCGACTCCACTCCATTGGGTCTGGTCAAACTGACCCCGGCCCATCTGGAGGTGCTGGGCCAGCAACTGGCCGGGCATGCGGAACCGCTCAGTCCCGCGACGATGGTGATCGGCGGCGAAGCCTTGCCGGTGGCCACCCTGGCGCGCTGGCAGACGCTGATGCCGCAGCTGCGTCTGGTCAACCAATACGGCCCCACCGAGGCGGCGATCGCATGCGTGATGCATGAGACCACCGCTGCGGATGCCTTGGCATCCAACGAGCGGGTGCCGATCGGCCGACCCATCGCGCACATGCGCATTTACCTGCTCGACCAGCGCGACCGGCTCGCCCCGATCGGAATCGCCGGGCATCTGCATATCGCCGGGGTGCAACTGGCGCGCGGCTACCTGGGCCGCCCCGATCTGACCGCCGAGCGCTTCGTCCCCGATCCGTTCGCAGAACAACCCGGCCAACGCATGTACCGCAGCGGCGACCTGGCCTGCTGGCGTGACGACGGGAGCCTGGACTTCCTAGGCCGCAACGACGACCAGATCAAGCTGCGCGGCTTCCGCATTGAACCCGCTGAGATTGCCGCCGCCCTGCGCGATTGCCCCGGCGTTCAAGACGCCACCGTGCTGCTGCGCGAGGACACCCCGGGCGAGCCGCGTCTGGTCGCTTATGTGGTCGGCGCAGCCCGGCATCTGGCCGCCGAAACGCTGCGCACGCAGCTGGCCGCGCACCTGCCGGAGTACATGCTGCCCACCGCCTACGTCACGCTCGATGCGCTGCCACTGACCGCCAACGGCAAGCTCGATCGTCGTGCCCTGCCGGCGCCGGACGCCGACGCGCTCGCCCTCCAGGTCTACGAAGCACCCAACGGCGAGTTGGAAACCCTGCTGGCCGATCTGTGGCGCGAGCTGCTCGGCGTCGAACGCGTCGGTCGCCACGACGACTTCTTCGCCCTCGGCGGGCACTCCTTGCTTGCGGTGCGCCTGATCTCGCGCATCCGCAGCAGCCTCGCCCTGGAACTGCCCCTGGCCGCGCTGTTCGCCCAGCCAAGCCTGGCCGGACTGGCGGCGGCTCTGAACAACGCCGCCGCCAGCACCTTGCCGGCCATCGTGCCGGCCGACCGAAACGCGCCGCTGCCGCTGTCCTTCGCCCAACACCGTCTGTGGTTCCTGGCCCAGCTCGACGCCCAGGCCGATCTGGCCTACCTGATGCCCAGTGCCCTGCGCCTGCGCGGTCACCTCGATCGCGACGCCCTGCGCCGGGCCCTGGACCGCATCGTCGCCCGCCACCAGACCTTGCGCACCCGCATCGTCCTGCACCACGACGAACCGGTGCAACGCATCGACGCCGACAGCGTCGGTTTCTCGCTGTCCGAACACGATCTCAGTCGCTCTCCCGATCCGGAAGCACAGATCCAACGCCACGTCGAAGAAGAAACGCTAACGCCCTTCGACCTGGCCCACGACACCCTGGCACGCGGCCAATTACTGCGCCTGGCCGACGACGACCATGTCCTGCTCGTCACCTTGCACCACCTGGTCTGCGATGGCTGGTCGATGGGACTGCTGGTGCGCGAACTGAGCACCCTCTACGCCGCCTTCGCGCACGGCCTGACCGATCCGCTGTCGCCGCTGGCGCTGCAGTACGCCGACATCGCCGTGTGGCAACGCCGATGGATCACCGGCGAGATCCTGCAGCGCCAGCGCGACTTCTGGGTCGCGCATCTGCAGGGCGCCCCGACCCTGCTGGACCTGCCCACCGACCGGCCACGGCCAGCGCTGCAGGACGCCCGCGGCGACACGCTGGCCATCGCGCTGGAAGCGCCGCTGACGGCGGCACTCAAAACCCTCAGCCAGCGGCACGGCACCACGCTGTTCATGACCCTGCTCGCGGCCTGGGGCGTGCTCCTCGCGCGCCTGTCCGGCCAGGAGCGGGTGGTCATCGGCACCCCGGTGGCCAACCGTCATCGCAGCGAGGTCGAGCCGCTGATCGGCCTGTTCGTCAACACCCAGGCCCTGTGCGTCGACCTGCGCGCCGATCCCTCGGTCACCGAACTGCTGGACCAGGTTCGCACCACCGCCCTGGCCGCCCAGCACCACCAGGACCTGCCCTTCGAGCAGGTCATCGAAGCGCTCAACCCACCGCGCAACCTGGCCCACCCGCCGGTGTTCCAGGTCATGTTCGCCTGGCAGAACACCCCCGAACGCAGCATCGACCTGCCTGGACTGGTCGCCGAGCGCATCGGGTCGACCTTACCCACGATCAAGTTCGATCTGGACCTGTCCCTGCAAGAGGTCGATGGCCGCATCGCCGGCAGCCTGAGCTATGCCACCGCCCTGTTCGACCGCCGCACCATCGAGCGGCACCGGGCGCAGTTCGTCCAGCTGCTCGCCGGCATGGTGGCGGCCGACGCACAGGCCCGCGTCGCGCAGCTGCCGCTGCTGCCCGCCGACGAACGCGCGCAGTTGCAGCGCTTCACCGTCACCGAGACCGCGCCATGCGCAGCGGCCACGTGCATCCATCACCTGTTCGAAGCGCAGGTGCGCCGCACGCCCGAGGCCATCGCCCTGCGCGAAGGCACGCGCACGCTGCGCTATGCCGAACTGGAGGCACGCGCCAACCGGCTGGCGCTTCGGCTCCGCCGCGCGGGGGTCGGCCTGGAGAGCCGGGTCGCCGTGTACCTGCCGCGCAGCATCGACCAGGTCGTCGCGGTCCTCGCCACGCTCAAGGCCGGTGCCGCCTATCTGCCGCTGGATCCGGAGCTGCCCCGCGAGCGGCTCGCGTTCATGCTTGCCGACAGCCGTCCGCGGGCGGTGCTGACGCGCACCGACCTGGGCGCGCGCTTGCAGGCCACGCACGGCATGCCCGACAGCCGCGTATTGCGCCTGGATCTGCAGGCCGATGCGGGCTCGGAAACCGAACTGGCACTGCACGATGCCGCTGCAGCGTCAGTCCCCGGCCTGTGCCCGGACAACCTGGCCTACGTCATCTACACCTCCGGCTCCAGCGGCCAGCCCAAGGGCACCTTGCTCACGCACGCCAGTGCCACGCACTACCTGCAATGGGCCGTGCAGACCTATCGGCCGCACCCCAGCGCGGTGGTGTCCTCCTCCTTGTCCTTCGACGCCACCCTGACCAGCCTGCTCGCCCCGCTGCTATGCGGCGCCCAGGTCGAACTGCTGCCCGAACACGACACCCTCGATGCGCTGCGGCAACGCCTGTGCGACCCCACCCCGCTGGGCCTGGTCAAACTCACCCCGGCGCATCTGGAAGTGCTCGGTCAGCAGTTGGCCGAGCACCAGGAACCGCTCAGCCCGGCGGTGATGGTGATCGGTGGCGAAGCTCTGTCCGCGGCCACCTTGGCGCGTTGGCAAACGCTGGCGCCGCATACCCGCCTGATCAACGAATACGGCCCCACCGAGACCGTGGTCGGCTGCGTGGTGCATGAAGCCACTGCGGGCGACGCTCACGCCGCGCATGGCCGCGTGCCGATCGGCCGGCCGATCGCCCATCTGCGCATCTACGTCCTCGATCCCCACGGCCAGCCGGCGCCGATCGGCGTGGCCGGACACCTGCATATCGCCGGCCCGCAGCTGGCCCGCGGCTATCTCGGGCGCCCGGACCTGAGCGCCGAATGCTTCGTGCCCGATCCGTTCGCCGAGCAGCCCGGTGCGCGCATGTACCGCAGCGGCGACATGGCTTGCTGGCGCGCCGACGGCACACTCGAGTATCTCGGCCGCAACGACGATCAGCTCAAGCTGCGCGGCTTCCGCATCGAACTCGGAGAAATCGCCGCCGCGCTGCGTGCGTGTGCCGGCGTCGTGGACGCCGCCGTGCTGCTGCGCGAAGACAATCCGGGCGAGCCGCGTCTGGTCGCCTATCTGATCGGCGCTATCGACGCGCACAGCGCCGACAGCCTGCGCAGCCAGTTGGCCGATCGCCTGCCGGAGGTGATGCTGCCGACCGCCTATGTCTGGCTCGACACCTTGCCGCTGACTTCCAACGGCAAACTCGACCGCGGTGCCCTGCCGGCGCCCGACGCCAACGCGCTCGCCGCACAGCGCTACGCCGCCCCCGAAGGCGCGCTGGAAACCCTGCTGGCCGAACTCTGGCGCGAGTTGCTCGACGTTGCACAGGTCGGCCGCCACGACAACTTCTTCGCCCTGGGCGGTCACTCGCTGCTGGGGGTGCGGCTGATCTCGCGTCTGCGCAGCGCCCTTGGAGTGGAACTGCCATTGGCGACGCTGTTTGCGAAGCCATGCTTGGCCGATCTGGCACTGGCCGTGGAGAGCAGCGCCGCCAGCACCTTGCCGGCCATCGTGCCGGCCGACCGAAACGCGCCGCTGCCGCTGTCCTTCGCCCAACACCGTCTGTGGTTCCTGGCCCAGCTCGACACCCAGGCCGACCTGGCCTACCTGATGCCCAACGGCCTGCGTCTGCACGGCCCGCTCGATCGCCAGGCCCTGCGCCAGGCCTTGGACCGCATCGTCGCCCGGCACGAGACCTTGCGCACCCGTATCGCCCTGCACAACGACGAACCGGTACAGATCATCGACGCCGACAGCGTCGGCTTCCCGCTGTCCGAACACGATCTCGGTGGCTCTCCCGATCCGGAAGCACAGGTCCAACGCCACGCCGAACAAGAAACGCTGACGGCCTTCGATCCGGCTCACGACACCTTGGCACGCGGCCGCTTGCTGCGTCTGGCCGATGACGACCATCTGCTGTTGATCACCCTGCATCACCTGGTCTGCGATGGCTGGTCCATGACCGTGCTGGTGCGTGAACTGAGCACGCTCTACACCGCCTTCGCCCAAGGCCAGCCCGATCCCTTGCCGTCGCTGCAACTGCAGTACGCCGATATCGCCGTATGGCAACGCCGCTGGATCGGCGGCGAAGTGCTGCGACGCCAGCGCGACTTCTGGGTCGAGCACCTGCAAGACGCCCCGGCGCTGCTGGAACTGCCGACCGACCGCCCGCGCCCGGCGCGACAGGACGCCGGCGGCGACACGCTCGCGTTCGCGCTCGACGCCGAGCTCAGCGCCGCGCTGACAGCGCTGAGCCAGCGCCACGGCAGCACTTTGTTCATGACCCTGCTGGCCGCCTGGGGCGTGCTGCTGGCGCGTCTGGCCGGCCAGCAGCAGGTGGTCATCGGCACCCCGGTCGCCAACCGCACCCGCAGCGAACTGGAGCCGTTGATCGGCCTGTTCGTCAACACCCAGGCGCTGCGGATCGACCTGCGGGGCCAGCCCTCGTTCGCCGACCTGTTGGGCCAGGTGCGCGCCACCGCGCTGGCCGCACAGGCGCATCAGGACATTCCCTTCGAGCAGGTGATCGAAGCGCTCAACCCGGCGCGCAACCTGGCCCACCATCCGCTGTTCCAGGTCATGTTCGGCTGGCAGAACACCCCCAGCGTCGCGCTGGAGCTGCCCGATCTGCGCCTGCACAGCGTGCAACGCCCATCTCCCGTCAGCAAGTTCGATCTGGAGCTGACGCTGCAGGAAGACGGCGCGTGCATCGTCGGCAGCCTGCGCTATGCCACCGCCCTGTTCGATGCGGCCACCATCCAACGCTGGTGGCACTGCTTCGATCAGCTGCTGCATGCGCTGACACGCTCGGAAGACATCAACGTCTGGCAACTGTCCTGGCTGGATGCGCCGCAGTGGCAACAGCTGTTGGCTGACGTCGGCATGGGCGCGATCACCATGGTGCCCGCGCAGCCAGTGCACCGGCTGTTCGAAGCGCAGGCGCAGCGCACGCCCGATGCCATCGCCGTGGTCGCCGACCAGCAGTGCGTGCGCTATGCCGCACTCGATGCCCGTGCCAACCAACTCGCCCATCATCTGGTGGCGCTGGGCGTGGGGCCGGAAAGCGTCGTGGCCGTGTGCCTGCCACGCGGCATCGACCTGATCGTGGCCTTGCTGGCGATCCTCAAGACCGGCGCGGCCTATCTGCCGCTGGACATCAACGCACCGCCCGCGCGTCTGGACGACATGCTTGTCGCCGCACGCGCGCAGGTCCTGCTCGCGCAGCGCCAGATCGCCGTGCAGCTGGCACCACGCGAGGAGCTGCAGCGTGTGCTGACGGACGCCGACGCGGCGTTGTGGGCATCGTCTCCCACCCACGCTCCCGCCGTTGCCGCATGGCATCCGCAGCACCCGGCCTACGTCATCTACACCTCCGGCTCCACTGGCCAACCCAAGGGGGTGGTGATCTCCCATCACGCCCTGGTCAACTTCCTCGCCGCCCTGCACGCCCAGCTGCCGCTGTCGCCGCAGGACCGCCTGCTGGCCGTCACCACCATCTGCTTCGACATCGCCGCCCTGGAACTGTTCGCACCGCTGATCCATGGCGCCTGCGTCGTCATCGCCGCAGCGCAGATCCAGGAACCGGCGCAGTGGATGCAGCTGCTGGCCGAACAGCGCATTTCGGTGCTGCAAGCGACCCCGACGTTCTGGCAGATGCTGCTGAATGCCGGTTGGCAGAGCGCGCCGAGCTTGCGCCTGCTCTGCGGCGGCGAAGCCTTGCCGCAGGATCTGGCCCAACGCCTGCAAGCGGGCGGCGGCCGGCTGTGGAATCTGTACGGTCCCACCGAGGCCACCATCTGGGCCAGCGCGCACCCGGTCCTCGGCACCGAACCCGGCACTGTCATGCCGCTGGGACGGCCCTTGTCCAATACCCGGATGCATGTGCTCGACGCGCATCGGCAGTTGCTGCCGTTGGGCGTGGTCGGCGAGCTGTGCATCGCCGGCCCGCAGCTGGCGCGCGGCTATCTGGGCCGGCCCGATCTGACCGCCGAACGCTTCGTCCCCGATCCGTTCGCCGAGCAACCGGGCCAGCGCATGTACCGCAGCGGCGATCTGGCGCGCTGGTGCGCCGACGGCAACCTGGAGTATCTGGGCCGCAGCGACCAGCAGATCAAGCTGCGCGGCTTCCGCATCGAACCGGGCGAGATCGAAGCGGTGCTGCGTGGATGCGACGGCGTGCGCGAGGCGGCGGTCGTGGTGCACGCGCACGGCGACGACAACCGCCTGCTCGCCTATCTGGTCGGCAACGACACGTTGAGCACCGAGCAGCTGCGTGCCGCGTTGGCCGCGCGCCTGCCCGACTACATGATCCCGGCCGCCTATGTGCAACTGGATGCGCTGCCGTTGACCCCCAACGGCAAGCTGGATCGTGCTGCCTTGCCCGCGCCGGATACCGACGCGCTGGCGACGCAGACCTACGTCGCTCCCGAAGGCGAACTGGAAACCCTGCTCGCCACACTGTGGAGCGAGCTGCTCGACGTCGCACAGGTCGGCCGCCACGACAGCTTCTTCGCCCTCGGCGGTCACTCGCTGCTGGCGGTGCGGCTGATCTCGCGCGTCCGCGCCGCGCTCGGCCTGGAACTGCCCCTGGCCACGCTGTTCGCGCAGCCGCGCCTGGCCGATCTGGCCCAGGCCCTGGCCAGCGCCGCTGCCAGCACCTTGCCGGCCATCGTGCCGGCCGAGCGCAGCGCACCGCTGCCGCTGTCCTTCGCCCAGCAACGGCTGTGGTTCCTGGCGCAGCTCGATCCTCAGGCCGACCTGGCCTACCTGATGCCCAACGGCCTGCGCCTGCACGGCACGTTGGATCGCCATGCCCTGCGCCAGGCACTGGACCGCATCGTCGCCCGCCACGAGAGCCTGCGCACCCGCATCGCCCTGCACCAGGACGACCCGGTCCAGATCATCGCCCCCGCCACGATCGGCCTGCGCGTGCGCGAACACGATCTCAGCGGCCATCCAGCGCCCGAGACCGAGCTGCTGCGTCTGGCCGAACAGGAAACGCGCACGCCCTTCGACCTGGCCCACGACAGCCTGGTCCGCGGCCAGCTGCTGCGCCTGGGCGAGGAGGAACATGTCCTGCTCGTCACCTTGCACCACCTGGTGACCGACGGCTGGTCGATGGGCGTGCTGGTGCGCGAACTGGGCACGCTCTACGCCGCCTTCGCCCAAGGCCAGCCCGATCCGCTGCCGCCGCTGCCGATCCAGTACGCCGACTACAGCCTGTGGCAACGCCGCTGGCTCGATGGGCCGCTGCTGCAACGCCAGCTCGACTTCTGGCGCGAGCATCTGCAGGACGCGCCGGCGCTGCTGGAACTGCCCACCGATCGCCCGCGCCCGGCGCGACCGGACGCGCGCGGCGACACCGTCGCGTGCGCGCTCGATGCCGAGCTCAGCGCTGCGCTGACAGCGCTGAGCCAGCGCCATGGGAGCACTTTGTTCATGACCCTGCTGGCGACCTGGGGCGTGCTGCTGGCACGTCTGGCCGGCCAGGAGCAGGTGGTCATCGGGATGCCGGTCGCCAACCGCACGCGCAGCGAACTGGAGCCGTTGATCGGCCTGTTCGTCAACACCCAGGCGCTGCGCATCGATCTACGTGGCGAACCCTCGTTCGCCGACCTGTTGGACCAGGTGCGCGCCACCGCACTGGCCGCACAGGCGCATCAGGACGTGCCCTTCGAGCAGGTGATCGAAGCGCTCAACCCGGCGCGCAACCTGGCCCACCATCCACTATTCCAGGTCATGTTCGCCTGGCAGAACATCCCCAGCGTCGCGCTGGAGTTGCCCGATCTGCATCTGCACAGCGTGCAAGCTCCATCTGCGATCAGCAAGTTCGATCTGGAGCTGTCGCTGCACGAGCGCGACGGAACCATCGTCGGCACGCTCGGCTATGCCACGGCGCTGTTCGAGCGCAGCACCGTGCAGCGCTTCCTCGCCAGCTTCGTCCATCTGCTGCGGGCCATGCCCTCGCACGACCACGTGCCGGTGGGCCGCTTGCCGTTGCTGGATGCGCCGCAGCGACAGCAGCTGTTGGCCGTGTTCGGCACGGGGCCGACCGTCGCCATGCCGGCGCAGCCGGTGCACCGGCTGTTCGAAGCCCAAGCGCAGCGCATGCCCGACGCTATCGCCGTGGTCGCCGGCCAGCAGTGCGTCAGTTATGCCGCCCTCGACGCACGCGCCAACCAGCTAGCGCAGCGCTTGCTCGCGCTGGGCCTGCGCGCAGGCGCGCAGGTGGCCATCGCGCTGCCGCGCTCGATCGAATTGATCGTCGCGCAATTGGCCGTGCTCAAGTGCGCGGCGGCCTATGTGCCGCTGGATAGCGCGCATCCGCGCGAGCGCCTGCTCGCGCTGATCGCCGATGCACAGGCCACGGTGCTGATCCAGGAACGCGACGGCACGCTCGCTCCGGCAGGCGTGGCCTGCCTGAGCTTGACCGCTCTCGACGAGGCGAACACGGCCGCGCCACCGGCCATCGCCGTGCCGCCCGCGGCCACGGCCTACGTCATGTACACCTCCGGCTCCACCGGCACGCCCAAGGGCGTGGCGGTGTCGCATGGCGCCATCCTCAACCTTGTGCTGCAGGACGGGCCGGCGCGGTTGCACTCCCAGGACCGGGTCGCCTTCGCCTCCAATCCCGCCTTCGACTCGGCCACACTGGAGGTCTGGGGCAGTCTGCTCAACGGCGCCACCGTCGTCGTCGTGCCGGCGGCGGTGATGCGCGATCCGGCCGCATTGGGCGCCTTGCTGGAACAGCAACGCCTGTCGGTGCTGATCCTGGTCGCCGGTGTGCTGCGTGCCTATGCACCGTCGATGGCCTCGCCATTGAGCGCCCTGCGCCTGCTGTTGACCGGTGGCGATGTCGCCGATCCGCACGCGCTGGCACAGGTCCTCGATGCCGGCGGCCCGGTGCGCGTGCTGCAGACCTACGGCCCCACCGAGAGTACCCAGTTCGTCACCGCATTGACCGTGGACAGCGCACCCGATCCACGGCAGCGCGTGCCGATTGGCCGACCGCTGGCCAATACCCGGCTCTACGTCCTCGATCGCACTGGTCAACCGACGCCGATCGGCGTGGCCGGCGCACTGCATATCGCCGGCGCGCAGCTGGCCCACGGCTATCTGCAGCGGCCGGACCTGACCGCCGAGCGCTTCGTCCCCGATCCGTTCGCCGAGCAGCCCGGCCAACGGATGTACCGCAGCGGCGACCTGGCCCGCTGGCGTGCCGACGGCAGCCTGGACTTCCTCGGCCGCAACGACGAGCAGGTCAAGCTGCGCGGCTTCCGCATCGAGCCCGGCGAGATCGAGGCCGCCTTGCGTGCCTGCGGCGTGCGCGAGACGGTGGTCGTCGCCGATGGCGCCGAAGACAAACGGCTGATCGCCTATCTGGTCGGCGACAGCGCGGCCGCAGATCCGACCGCGCTGCGCGCCCAGCTCGCCACGCGCCTGCCGGAGCACATGATCCCCGCGGCCTTCGTCCAGTTGGACATGTTGCCGCTCACGCCCAATGGCAAGCTGGATCGTGCCGCCTTGCCTGCGCCGGACACCGACGCACTGGCCGTGACTGTCTATGCCGCGCCCGAAGGCGAACTGGAAATCCTGCTCGCCGCGCTATGGCGCGAGTTGCTCGAGGTCGCACAGGTCGGCCGCCACGACGACTTCTTCGCCCTCGGTGGACACTCGCTGCTTGCGGTCCGCTTGGTTTCGCGGCTGCGCGAGCGCCTGGGGGTGGAACTGGCCCTGGCCGACGTCTTCGCCCATCCGCGGATTTGTGCCCTGGCCAGCGTACTCGCCGGGGCTACGGCCCAGAGCCTGCCCGCGATCGTTCCGGTACCGCGCGATCGCCCGCTGCCGCTGTCCTTCGCCCAGCAACGGCTGTGGTTCGTCGGCCAGCTCGATCCGCAGGCGCATCTGGCCTATTTGATGCCCCTGCGCATCCGCCTGCAGGGGCCGCTGCACGTCCCGGCCTTGCGCCGCGCACTCGATCACCTGGTTGCCCGGCATGAGCCACTGCGCACGCGCATCGACGTGATCGACGGCAGCGCGGTGCAACAGATCGCGACGGCCGACATCGGCTTCGCACTGACCGACATCGATCTATCGCGGCATACCGCGTACGACGAGGCCATCCAGCAGCACGCCGAACAGGAGACGACGATCCCGTTCGATGGCGCCGATCGCGCGCTCGTGCGCGGGCGCCTGCTGCGTCTGGCCGATGCGGATCACGTCCTGCTGCTCACCGTGCATCACCTGGTGGCCGACGGCTGGTCGATGGGCGTGCTGGTGCACGAACTTGGCACGCTCTATGCCGCCTTTGTGCAAGACCAGCCCGATCCGCTGCCGCCGCTGCCGATCCAGTACGCCGATATCGCCGTGTGGCAACGCCGCTGGCTCAGCGGCGAGGCGCAGCAGGGCCAGCGCCGGTTCTGGGTCGAGCACCTGCACGCTGCGCCGTCCGTGCTGGAACTGCCGACCGATCGCCCGCGCACCGCAGCGCAGGACTACCGCGGCGACAATGTGCAAATCGCCCTGGATCCCGGCCTCACCGCCGCACTGACGGACCTTGGTCAGCGCCACGGCAGCACTCTGTTCATGACTCTGCTGGCCGCCTGGGGCGTGCTGCTGGGGCGCCTGGCCGGCCAGGAGCAGGTGGTCATCGGCACGCCGATCGCCAACCGCACCCGCAGCGAACTGGAGCCGTTGATCGGCCTGTTCGTCAACACCCAGGCGCTGCGGATCGACCTGCGCGGCAACCCCTCGTTCGGCGACCTGCTGGGCCAGGTGCGCACCACCGCGCTGGCCGCACAGGCGCATCAGGACCTGCCGTTTGAACAGGTCATCGAAGCGCTCAACCCGGCGCGCGACCTGGCCCATCACCCGGTGTTCCAGGCCATGTTCGCCTGGCAGAACGCGCCGACGCCCACCCCCGCGTTGCCGGGTTTGACGGTGCAGCCGATCGTCGTTGCCGAGAGCTCGATCAAGTTCGATCTGCAACTCACCCTGCAAGTGCACGACGACCGCATCGTCGGCAGCCTGAGCTACGCCACCGCGCTGTTCGACCGCAGCACCATGCAGCGCCACCTGGCCCAGTTCGTGACGTTGCTGCAGGGCATGGTCGCTGACGACCACGCATGCGTCGCGCAACTGCCGCTGCTGCCGGCCGACGAGCACGCGCAGTTGCGAGGCTTCAACGCCACCGTCACCGATATCGACGGCACGGGCTATCTGCACCGCGCCATCGAAGCGCAGGCGCAGCGCTCGCCCGACGCCATTGCCGTGACCGACGACCACGGCACCCTCAGCTATGCCGACCTCGTTAGCCGCTCCAACCAGCTCGCCCATCATCTGATCGGCTTGGGCGTGGTGCCGGAAAACAGGGTCGCCGTGTGCCTGCCGCGCGGTATTGACCTGGTCGTCGCCCTGTTGGCGATCCTCAAGGCCGGCGCCGCCTACCTGCCGCTGGACGTCGACGCACCGCCCGCGCGCCTGGACGGCATGCTCGCCGATGCCAAGCCCTGTGCATTGCTCGCCCATCGCCTCACTGCCGCCCTGCTGGCGCAACGCGACGCGCTGCACACCGTGCTGTTGGATGCCCAACCCGCTGTGTGGACCGCGGCCCCCGCACACGCTCCGATCGTGACCGCGCTGCACCCGCAGCATCCGGCTTACGTCCTCTACACCTCCGGCTCCACCGGCACACCCAAGGGCGTGATCAACACCCATGCAGGCATCGACAACCGCCTGCAATGGATGCAGCAGCACCTGCAGTTGCAACCCGAGCAGCGCGTCCTGCAGAAGACCCCGGTCGGCTTCGACGTGTCGGTCTGGGAACTGTTCTGGCCGCTGCGTGTCGGCGCGCGCCTGGTGCTGGCCCAACCGGATGGCCACAAGGACCCGGCCTATCTGATCGACCTGATCGAGCAGGCCGGCATCGACACCGTGCACTTCGTGCCCTCGATGCTGCGGGTCTTCCTGAATGTCTTGCCCGAAGGCGCATGCGCCAGCTTGCAGCGCATCGTCTGCAGCGGCGAAGCCTTGCCTGCGGATCTTGCCAACGCCGTACGCCAGCGCCTGCCACACGCCCGCCTGTACAACTTGTATGGCCCGACCGAAGCGGCGGTGGATGTCAGCGTCTGGGACTGCACCGACGCCGACACCCACAGCGTGCCGATCGGCCGGCCGATCGCCAATACCCGCCTGCACGTGCTCGATGCGCAGGGCCAGCTGGCCCCGATCGGCGTGGCCGGCGAACTGCAGATCGCTGGCGTGCAACTGGCGCGCGGCTATCTCGGTCGTCCCGACCTGACCGCCGAACGCTTCGTCCCCGATCCGTTCGCCGAGCAACCCGGCCAACGCATGTACCGCAGCGGCGATCTGGCGCGCTGGCGCGCCGATGGCGCCTTGGACTATCTCGGCCGCAACGACGATCAGGTCAAGTTGCGCGGGGTACGCATCGAACTCGGCGAGATCGCAGCCGCACTGCGTGCTTGCGCCGGCGTGCGCGATGCGGCCCTGATGCTGCGCCAGGACAACCAAAACGAACCGCGCCTGGTCGCCTACGTGGTCGGCGAGGCCGAGGGGCTCGCCGCCGAGACGCTGCGCACGCAGCTGGCCGCGCGCCTGCCCGACGCCATGTTGCCCAGCGCCTACGTGCACCTGGACGCGCTGCCCCTGAGCGCGAACGGCAAGCTCGACCGACACGCCCTGCCCGCACCGGATGCCGACGCACTGGCGACGCAACCCTACGCTGCCCCCGACGGCGAGCGCGAAATCCTGCTGGCCGGCCTGTGGAACGAGCTGCTCGGGGTCGAGCAGGTCGGCCGTCACGACAGCTTCTTCGCCCTCGGCGGGCATTCGCTGCTGGCGATCGCCTTGATCGAGCGCCTGCGCCAGCACGGCCTGACGCTGGAGGTGCGCACCCTGTTCGGCCACCCGCGGCTGCTGGACATGGCCGCCCGGCTACATCGCGGACAGGTAACCGTTCCGCCCAACCGCATCGCCGCCGACTGCACCCGGCTCTCTCCCGACCTGCTGCCGCTGCTGCAGCTGACCCAGGCCGACATCGACAGCATCACCGTTGCGGTGGATGGCGGCGAGGCCAACGTCCAGGACATCTATCCGCTGGCGCCGCTGCAGACCGGCATGCTGTTCCATCATTTGGCCAACGCCGGTGCCGACGCGTATCTGCAAACCAGCCTGATGGCGTTCGACACGCGCGAGCGTCTGGACCGTTTCCTGGCTGCACTGGATTGGGTGATCGCGCGCCACGACATCCTGCGCACCGGCTTTGCATGGAACGGCCTGCCGCAGCCGGTCCAGGTGGTCTGGCGGAATGCGCCGGTGCAGGTGCATACGCATGCGCTGGACGGCGCGAGCGAAGTGGCGGCGGCGCTGCAGGCCATCCTGTCGTCCAGGCACTACCGGATCGACCTGCAGCGGGCGCCGCTGCTGCAGGCGCATCTCGCCTACGATCCCGTGCAGGCGTGCTGGCTGTTGAACCTGGCCCATCACCATCTGGTCATGGATCACACCACGCTGCAGATCGCGATGCAGGAAATCGACGCGTACTTGAGCGCCCGCACGCATGTGCTGCCAGCCCCCGTGCCGTTCCGCAACTTCATCTTCGAGACAAGCAACGGCGTCCCGGAAGCCGAACACGCACGCTTCTTCGCACAGACGCTCGGCGACGTCGACACGACCACCGCGCCGTTCGGCCTGACCGACATCCACGGCGATGGCGCGCGGCTGCGCACTGCGCAACAAGCGCTCCCCGCAGAACTGGCAACGGCGATCCGTCGGCATGCGCGGCGGCTCGGCATCAGCCCTGCGGCGGTCTTCCACCTCGCCTACGCGCTGGTGCTGGCCAGCGCCAGCGGCCAGGACGACGTGGTGTTCGGCACCGTGCTGTTCGGCCGCATGCGCGGTGGCGCAGGTGCCGACCGCGCCATGGGCATGTTCCTCAACACCTTGCCACTGCGGCTGCGCCGCGACGCCACGCCGGTCGAACAGGCGCTGGCGCAGACCCATGCGCGCCTGGCCGCCCTGGTCGGACACGAGCATGCGCCACTGGCCCTGGCCCAGCGCTGCAGCGGGCTGGATGCGACGCATCCGCTGTTCTGCGCGTTGATGAACTACCGCTACAGCAGTAGCCGCGATGCCGTCCGGCAGGCGGCCGACGCCGGGCCACACGCGCTGGCGTTCTGGGAGGGCGTGCAGACGTTGGGCAAACGTGACGTCAACAACTATCCACTGACCCTTTCGATCAACGATGGCGGCGAGGGATTCACGCTGGACGTGAGCCTGGACCAGAGCGTGCCCGCCGAACGCCTGTGCGACCTGATGCAGCACACGCTGACGCACCTGATCCAGGCGCTGGAGCAGCGTCCGCAGGCCCCGTTGCATACGCTGCCGATCCTGCCTGCGTCCGAACGCGACGCCGTGCTGCACGGGGCCGGCGCTGCGCCGGCCAGCATCGCGGCCCGCTGCGTGCATGCGGCAGTGCAGGCCCAGGCGCAGCGCACGCCGCAGGCGCTGGCGCTGGTGCAAGGCCAGCAGTCGTTGACATACGCGCAGCTGGACGCCCAGGCAGCGCAACTGGCCCGGCAACTGCAGACCCTGGGCGTCGGGCCGGATACGCGGGTGGCGATCTACCTGACCCGCAGCAGCGCGATGGTCGTGGCCTGGCTGGCCACACTGAAGGCCGGCGCCGCCTACGTGCCCCTGGATCCGGCCTATCCGCCCGAGCGCCTGGCCTACATGCTCGACGACTGCCGGCCGCGCGCCGTGGTGACCTGCGCCGCGCTGGAAGGGCAATTGCCGAGCTGCCGTGCGATGCGCAGCGCACGGGTGCTCACGATCGACCCCTCGCAGCCGACCGAGGCAACCGAGCCGACGACGATCGCGGCCAGCACCGTCACCGACGCCGCGCTGGCCTATGTGATCTACACCTCCGGCTCCAGCGGCCGTCCCAAAGGCGTGATGGTCGAACACCGGCAACTGGACAATCTGGTCCGCTGGCATGGCGAACGCTTCGGCCTGCAAGCGGGCGTGCACTGCAGCGCCGTCGCCGGCCTGTCCTTCGACGCCGCCGCCTGGGAGCTGTGGCCGGCGCTATGCCATGGCGCCAGCGTGCACCTGGCCCCGGCCGACGCGTCAGCAGACCCCTCGGCCCTGCTCGCCTGGTGGCAGGCGCAGCCGGTGCAGATCGGCTTCCTGCCGACGCCGCTGGCCGAACTGGCGCTGCAACAGGCGCAGTGGCCCGCTGGCCTGCGCACCCTGTTGACTGGCGGCGATCGGCTTGGTCCGCTACGCCAGCCGCTGCCGTTCGAGCTGATCAACAACTATGGCCCGACCGAAAACGCGGTGGTCGCGACCTCGGGGCCAGTCGAAACCAGCGCCACCCTGCCCGACATCGGCATGCCCATCACCGGCGTGCGCGCCTATGTGCTGGATTGCTGGGGCCAGCCGGTTCCGCTCGGTGCGGTCGGCGAACTGCATGTGGCTGGCGCCAGCCTGGCCCGCGGCTACCTGGGCCGCCCCGGATTGACCGCCGAGCGCTTCGTGCCCGATCCGTTCGTGGCGCAGGCCGGGCAGCGGATGTACCGGACCGGCGATCTGGTCCGCTGGACATCCGCGCGCACACTGGACTTCGTGGGCCGCAACGACCAGCAGGTCAAGGTGCGCGGCGTGCGCATCGAACCGGGCGAGATCGAAGCGGTGCTGCGTAACGCGCCGAGCGTGCGCGAGGCGGCCGTGGTCGCCCATCCGGCGCCAGAAGGCGGCATCCGCCTGATCGCCTACGTGACCGGCCAGGCGCAGATCGAGGCGCTGCGTGCGCATGCGGCTGCGCAGCTTCCCGAGGCGATGCGCCCGCTGGCGTACGTCGCGGTGGATGCGCTGCCGCTGACACCCAACGGCAAGCTCGATCGCAACGCCTTGCCGGCGCCGGACGAACACGCCTTCGGCGTGCGCCCCTACGCGCCCCCGCAGGGCCCGGTGGAGGAGCGCCTGGCCGCCCTGTGGAGCGACTTGCTCGGCATCGAGCGCATCGGACGTTACGACAACTTCTTCGAAATCGGCGGGCATTCGCTGCTGGCCATGCAACTGGCCTCGCGCGTGCGCACCGGCTTGCATGCCGAGATGCCGCTGGATCGCTTCTTCGCCAATCCACAGCTGCATGAACTCGCGCAACAGGTGCTCGCCAGCCGCCTGCAACGGCGTGCGCAGACAGATGCCGACACGCTGCTCGCCAAAGCCAAAACCGGAGCCTGACCGACCATGCCATCGCCCCCCGCACTGCCTGCAGACCTGTCCGCGTTGAGCGCCGATGAAATCGAGCGCCTGTGGAATCTGTTGGAGGACGCCGATGCGGCCGATGCGGACAGCGACAGCATCCCGCAGCGCGACCCGGATCGGCCGATACCGTTGTCGTTCGCCCAGCAGCGCTTGTGGTTGCTCGCACAACTGGATCCAGGCAGCGCGTCGGCCTACCTGATCCCGGCCGGAGTGCGCCTGCGCGGCGCGTTGCAGGTAACGGCATTGCAGCAGACGCTGGAACGGATCGTCGCCCGCCACGAGGCCTTACGCACCCGCATCGTGACGGTGAACGGCGCTGCCGAACAGTTGATCGATCCGGCGGGCAGCGGCTTCGCACTCACCCACGTCGACCTCTCCCGGCACAGTCCAGCGGAGGCCCAGGCCGAGGCGCATCGGCATGCGTTGCAGGAGGCCTCCACCCCGTTCGACCTGGCACACGGTCCGCTGATCCGCGGCCGTCTGCTGCGTCTGGCCGCAGACGATCACGTGCTGCTGTTGACCATGCACCACATCGTCTCCGATGGCTGGTCGATGCAGCTGCTGATCCGCGAACTGGGCACGCTGTACACCGCCCTGGCGCAGGGCGTGGACGATCCGTTACCAGCCTTGTCCCTGCAATACGCCGATATCGTGGCCTGGCAACGGCGCCAGGCCGAGGGTCCCGGGTTGCAGCCGCAGCTCGATTTCTGGCTTGCGCATCTTCGCCAGGCACCGACGTTGCTCAGCCTGCCCAGCGATCGCCCACGCCCAGCGGTGCAGGATCACGCCGGCGATCGCGCGGAGATCGTGCTCGATGCCGATCTCGGCCACGCACTCGCCGCACTGAGCAAACGCCATGGCGTAACGGTGTTCGTGACCTTGCTGGCGAGCTGGGCCATCTTGCTGTCGCGGCAGTCCGGTCAAGACAGCGTGGTGATCGGCAGCCCAGTGGCCAATCGCCATCGCGCCGAGTTCGAGCCGGTGATCGGTTTTTTCGCCAATACCCAGGCGCTGCACGTCGATCTTTCCGGCAATCCCACCGTCGCCGCGTTGCTCGCCCAGGTGCGTGCTCTCGCGGGAGCAGCGCAGGCACATCAGGATCTGCCGTTCGAGCAACTCGTCGAAGCGCTCAATCCGGTCCGCGACCTCTCCCGCCATCCGCTGTTCCAGGTGTTGCTGAGTTGGCAGGAGGGTGCACCGGAGACGTTCGCGCTGCCCGGACTGAGCCTGGAACGTTTCCGCGCCGACCATCACAGCGCGAAGTTCGACCTGGAACTGTCGTTGCGCAATACCGGCGGGCGCATCGCCGGCCAGCTCACTTACGCCACCGCACTGTTCGAGCGCAGCACCATCGAACGCCACCTGGCCCAGTTCGTCACGTTGCTGCGCGGCACGGTCGCCGACGACAGCGCACGCGTCGATCGGCTGCCGCTGCTGAGCGCGCCCGAGCGCCAGCAATGGCTGCAGACGCTGGCGCAGACGCAGCGTGTGTTCGCCGACGATGCCTGTCTGCATACATTGTTCGAACAGCAGGTCGCGCAGACGCCCCACGCCATCGCCGTGGTGCACGACGACCTCGCGCTCAGCTATACCGAGCTCGACGCCCGTGCCAACCAGCTCGCCCATCACCTGATCGCCCAGGGCATCGGGCCGGAAGATCGCGTGGCGTTGTATCTGGAGCGCGGCATCGATCTGATCGTAGCCATCCTGGCCGTACTCAAGTCAGGCGCCGCCTATCTGCCGCTGGACCCGGCCTACCCCGCGCAGCGGCTGGCCTTCATGCTCGACGATGCGCAGCCGCGCATGCTGCTGGCCCATCGGGCGTTGGCAGCCACGCTGCCAACCGATTCCGAGATCGCCACGGTGCTGCTGAACGCTGACCCGGTATGGGCGCAGCAGCCGACACACGCGCCGCAGCGTAGCGACGTGCTGCCGCAACACCCGGCCTACGTCATCTACACCTCCGGCTCCACCGGCACCCCCAAGGGCGTGGTCGTGGCCCATGCCCAGGTCGTGCGCCTGCTGCATGCCACCCGCGCCTGCGTCGCACCCAGCGCCGAGGATGTCTGGACGCTGTTCCACTCCTGCGCCTTCGACTTCTCGGTCTGGGAACTGTGGGGCGCGCTGGCCCACGGCGGCCGCCTGGTGGTGGTGCTGCAGCACACCGCACGCGACCCCGCCGCGTTCCATGCCCTGCTCTGCCAGCAGCGCGTGAGCGTGCTCAATCAGACCCCCAGTGCCTTCCAGGCGCTGCTCGATGCGCAACGTGAGAGCCCTCTTCAGCACAGCCTGCGCCTGGTGATCTTCGGTGGCGAAGCGCTGCAACCGGCCAACCTGGCGCCTTGGTTTGCCCAGCACGGCCAGCGCACTGCCCTGCTCAACATGTATGGCATCACCGAGACCACGGTGCATGTCACCGCGCATGCGCTCAGTGCGGACGATGCGCAACGCCCGGGGCACAGCCCGATCGGCGTGCCGCTGGCCGATCTGCGCGCCTATGTGCTGGCAAACGATGGCCAGTGCCTGCCGGTTGGCGTGGCTGGCGAACTGCACGTGGCCGGTGCCGGCCTGGCGCGTGGCTATCTGGGCCGTCCCGGCCTGACAGCCGAGCGCTTCGTGCCCGATCCGTTCGCCGAACAAGCCGGCGAGCGCATGTACCGCACCGGCGACCTGGCGCGTTGGCATGCCGACGGCAGCCTCGAGTATCTCGGCCGTAACGACGAGCAGGTCAAGCTGCGCGGCTTCCGCATCGAACTGGGCGAAATCCAGGCCGCCTTGCGTAGCTGCGACGGCGTGCGCCAGGCCGTGGTCGTCGTGCGCGAAGACAACACCGGCGACAAGCGCCTGGTCGCCTACCTGGTCGGCGACACCGATATCACGCTCAACGCCGACACGTTACGCACCCAGCTCGGTGCCCGTCTGCCCGACTACATGTTGCCGGCCGCCTATGTGCAGCTCGATGCGCTGCCGCTGACCGCCAACGGCAAGCTCGATCGCCGTGCCCTGCCGGCACCGGACGCCGACGCACTCGCAACGCAGGCCTACGTTGCACCGGAAGGCGAGCTGGAACTGCTGCTGGCAACACTGTGGAGCGAACTGCTCGGCGTCGAAAAAGTCGGCCGCCACGACAGCTTCTTCGCCTTGGGCGGTCACTCGTTGCTGGCAATCAAGCTGATCGAACGCCTGCGCCAACACGGCTGGCAACTGGACGTGCGTGCACTGTTCACCCACGCGACCCTGGCCGCGGTGGCCGGCACGCTGAAACCCAACTCCGACGCCGCGATTCCACCGAACCGTATCGCAGCCGACTGCACCCGCATCACCCCCGCCTTGTTGCCACTGGTGCAGCTGACGCAAGCCGAGATCGATGCCATCGTCCGCAGCGTCGACGGCGGCGCGGCGAACGTCCAGGACCTCTATCCGCTGGCCCCGCTGCAGGAGGGCCTGCTGTTCCATCACCTGGCCGATCCAGATGCCGATCCCTACGTGAACACCACGGTGTTGGCCTTCGAGACCGAACAGCACGCGGCCGCATTCCTGAGCGCCTTCGACCAGGTGGTGGGGCGTCACGACATCCTGCGCACCAGCATCGTCTGGCAGGATCTGCCTGCACCGGTGCAGGTGGTCTGGCGCAGCGCCGCCATCCAGGTCCACCGGCACGCACTGCAGGGCCAGGACGTGCAGGCACAGCTGTTGACCAGGATGGGACCCGAACATGCCCGCCTGGACCTCGCCAAGGCACCGTTGTTGCAGGCCCATCTGGCCGAAGACCAGGCGCAGCAGCGCTGGCTCGTCGGTGTGCTGGCACACCACCTGGTCATGGATCACACCACGCTGGACCTGATCATCGAAGAGATCGGCGCGTACCTGTCGGGCAACCAGCAGCAACTGCCCGCGCCGCTGCCGTTCCGCAATTTCGTCGCCCAGGCGCAGCGCGCCGGGGACACCGCGCACGTGCCTTTCTTCAGTCGCATGCTGGGCGATGTCGATCATCCGACCACGCCGTTCGGTCTGCTTCGCAACGACATGCAGGGCGGCGAACCAGCGCAGCAGCGGGTGCCGGTCGCACACGACACTGCGCACTCGCTGCGTGCGCATGCCCGCCGCCTCGGTGTGAATGCGTCCAGCCTGTTCCACCTGGCCTATGCGCTGTTGCTGGCACGCATCAGCGCACGCACCGACGTGGTGTTCGGCACCGTCCTGTTCGGCCGCCTGAGCGGTAGCGACGGCGCCGACCGTGCCCTGGGCATGTTCCTCAATACGCTGCCGCTGCGCGTGCGGATCGACGCCACCAGCGTGACCGATGCCGTGCGCCGGATGCAGGCAGATATGGCCGAACTGCTGTGCCACGAAGACGTCGCGCTGACTGCGGTGCGCAAATGCAGCGCCATCCGTGCGCCGCTGCCGCTGTTCTCGGCCCTGCTCAATTACCGGTACGTAGGCCACACGCCGGCCGCAGCACAAGAAGGGACGCAGCACGATGCATGGCAAGGCGTGCGCGTAGTACAGGCGCGCGAACGCACCACCTATCCGTTGTCGCTGTCGGTCAACGACGACGGCGATGGATTCTCGCTCGACCTGCAGATCGACCCATGCCTCTCAGCCGAGCGCGTGGCCGGCTTCATGCTGCACGCGCTGCAGCAACTGGACGCGGCACTGAGTGGCGCAGCGGACACACCGCTGTGCGCCTTGCAGATTCTTCCGGCCGGCGAGCGCGAATGGCTGCTGCACGACGCCAACGCCAACCCCGCCGCAGCGCCTGCGATCGGCGACACGCTGCTCACCCGCCTGCAGGCGCAGATGCGTCAGCGTCCTGCGGCACCCGCACTGATCGACGGCGACCTGGTTGTGAGCTACGCCGAACTGCAGGCGCGGGCCACTGTGCTGGCCCAACGACTGCTCGCCTCCGGCGTCACGCCGGGTGCCTGCGTGGCGCTGCTGCTGCCGCGCTCGGCGCTGTTGGTCGTGGCCGAACTGGCGGTGCTGATGTGCGGCGCCGCGTATGTCGCCCTGGACCCGGCGCAGCCGCAAGCGCGCCTGCGCGCACTGCTGCACGACTGCGCCGCCGCCGCGCTGCTGTGCAACGCCGACAGCCCGCTCGATGCAGTGTCCATGCCATGTCTGCAGCTGGACTGGGCAGCCCTCGCGGGAGAAGCCGACACACCGCTCATCAGCGTCACGCCCGGCAGCGTCGCCTATGTCGTCTACACCTCCGGCTCCACCGGCACCCCGAAAGGCGTGGCCGTGTCGCATGGAGCCGTGCTGGCCTTCGCGCTCAGCCAGCAGCATGCGCCGTTGCAGCCGCAGGACCGCGTCGCCTTCCTCGCCAATCCTGCCTTCGATGCCAGCACGTTCGAAGTGTGGGCCACGCTGCTGCATGGCGCGGCCATCGTCGTCGTCGACCAGCAGACCCTGCTCGATCCGAGCGCACTGGCGCAGTCCCTGAGCGCCAGCGAGGTCAGCATCCTGCATCTGACCGCCGGGCTGTTGCCCGGCTACTGGCAGGCTATGCGCACATTCCTGCCGACGCTGCGCTGCCTGCTCACTGGCGGCGACAGCGTCGATGCCGGGACCGTCGCCGCGATCCTCGCCGACGCTGCACCGCAACGGCTGCTGCATTGTTATGGCCCGACCGAGACCACCACCTTCAGCGTGGTCCACCCGGTCGCGACAGTGGCCGCGGACGCGGCGCGGATCCCGCTCGGCCGGCCATTGCCGGGCAGCCGTGCCTATGTGCTCGACCACCACGGTCAGCCGGTTCCGATCGGTGTGGCCGGCGAACTGCATCTGGCCGGCGCGCAGCTCGCGCAGGGCTATCTGCACCGCCCCGACGTGACCTCCGAACGCTTCGTCCCCGATCCGTTTGCCGAACAAGCCGGCGAGCGCATGTACAAGACCGGCGACTTGGCGCGCTGGCGCGATGACGGGCTGCTGGAGTTCCTCGGACGCAACGACGATCAAGTCAAGATCCGTGGCTTCCGCATCGAACCGGGCGAGATCGAAGCGGCCTTGCGCGGCCGCGCTGGCGTGCAGGAAGCAGTGGTCGTCGCGCGCAATGACAGCGGCGAAAAACACCTGGTCGCCTATCTCGTCGGCGACGGGTCGGCGTTGGAACCAGCCAAACTGCGTGCCGACCTCGCCGCGCGTCTGCCCGAGCACATGCTGCCGGCCGCCTATGTGCAGCTGGACGCGCTGCCGCTGACGCGCAACGGCAAGCTCGATCGCGCCGCGCTGCCGGCGCCCGACGCTCAGGCACTCGACCTGCATGCCTATGTCGCCCCGCAGGGCGAACTCGAACACGTGCTGGCCACGCTATGGAGCGAGCTGCTCGGCGTCGAACAGGTCGGCCGCAACGATGATTTCTTCGCACTCGGCGGCCACTCGCTGCTGGCGGTCAAACTGATCGAACGCCTGCGCCGGCTCGATTGGCAAATCGATGTACGGGCGTTGTTCGCCCAATCCACGCTCGCCGGCCTGGCCGCCAATCTGCAGGCCGCATCCAGCGTTGTCGTGCCACCCAACCGCATCGGTCCCGATTGCACCCGCATCACCCCGGACCTGCTGCCGCTGGTCGCGCTGACCCAGCCAGAGATCGACGCGGTCGTGGCGAGCGTCGACGGCGGCGTGGCCAACGTGCAGGACATCTATCCGCTGGCGCCGTTGCAGGAAGGCCTGCTGTTCCACCACCTGGCCGATCCGCTCGCCGATCCGTATCTGCATTCGTCCGTGCTCGGTTTCCGGTCGAAAGCGCAGCTCGACGCCTTCCTCGACGCGCTCGACCAGGTCATCGCCCGCCACGACATCCTGCGCACCGGGTTCGTCTGGCAAGGCGTGTCTGCGCCGCTGCAGGTGGTCTGGCGCAAGGCCACGCTGGCGCGTCGCCTGCATCGCTTCGATGGTCCAGACCCGGCCACCGGGCTGCTGGCCTGGCTGCACGCGCCCGAGGCCGCACCCAGCCTGCAACAGGCACCGCTGATCCGCGCCCATCTGGCCCAGGACCCGAACGCAGGACGCTGGCTGCTCGGCCTGCAACAGCATCACTTGGTGATGGACCACACCACCCTGGAACTGGTCATCGAAGAAGTGCAGGCATACCTGGGTGGACGGCAGCACCAGCTGCCGCCGCCGCTACCGTTCCGCGACTTCATCGCGCATGCCCACGCCGGGGTCTCCGAGCAGGAGCACACCGCATTTTTCACCGCGATGCTCGGCGACATCGATGCACCCACCGCGCCTTTCGGCGTGCTCGCACCGGTACGCGATCCGGCCTCGCTGCATTTTCTCCACCAAGCGTTGCCCATGCCGCTGGCCCAAGCGGTGCGCGCCCAGGCGCGCCGTTACGGCGTCAGTGCCGCCAGCCTGTTCCATCTGGCCTATGCCTTGGTGCTGGCGCGTAGCAGCGGCCGCGACGAGGCGGTGTTCGCCACCCTGCTGTTCGGACGCATGCATGCCAGCGCCGGCGTGGACCGCGTGCTCGGCATGTTCCTCAACACCCTGCCGATCCGCCTGGGCACAGCGTGCGGCAGCGTGCTGGACGCGCTGCGCCACACCCAGCTCTGCCTGGCCCAGCTGCTGCACCACGAACATGCACCGCTTGCACTGGCCCAGCGCTGCAGCGGCTTGGATCCGTCCACACCGCTGCTCAACGCCTTGCTCAACTACCGCTATGCCGGCGGCAGCGCTGTGCTGGGTGGGTCCCAAGACGCCAAGCCACTCGGGCCTCTGGAGGAGGTGCAAGAGATCGCCGGTCAGGAGCGCACGCACTACCCATTGATGGTATCGGTCAACGACGAACAGTCCGACGGTGGATTTTCATTGGACCTGCAGTGCGTGCCACAGATCGGTACCGAACGTATCGCCGCGATGCTGCTGCAGACCGTGCAGGTGCTGGTCCAGGCGCTGGAGCACGCACCGCAGACCGCCTTGCACGCGCTGGATCTGCTGCCGGAGAACCAACGCGCGGAACTGCGCAACTTCAACGCCACTGCCGTCGATCTGACCGGTTCCGGCTACCTGCACCGGCAGATCGAACAACAGGCGCAACGCACGCCGCAGGCCACCGCCCTGATCGACGCTGAGATCGAACTGAGCTACGCCGCGCTCGAGGCCCGCGCCAATCAGCTCGCGCATCACCTGGTCGATCTCGGTGTGGCGCCTGAAGACCGTGTGGCCATTTGCCTGCCGCGCAGTATCGATCTGGTCGTGGCGCTGCTCGCCGTCCTCAAGGCCGGCGCCGCCTACCTGCCGCTGGACGTCGACGCACCGCCCGCGCGCCTGGACGGCATGCTCGCCGATGCGCGGCCCAGCGTATTGCTCGCCCATCGCGCCACTGCCGCGCTGCTGGCGCGACGCGATGGCCTGCATACCCTGCTGTTGGATGCCCAACCCACGGCGTGGACGTCGGCTCCCGCGCACGCTCCCACGGTTGCGGCGTTGCACCCGCAGCATCCGGCCTACGTCCTCTACACCTCCGGCTCCACCGGCACGCCCAAGGGCGTGGTCAACACCCATGCCGGCATCGACAACCGCCTGCAGTGGATGCAGCAGGCGCTGCAGCTGCACCCCCAACAGCGCGTGTTGCAAAAAACCCCGGTTGGCTTCGATGTCTCGGTATGGGAGTTGTTCTGGCCGCTGCGCGCAGGCGCGTGTCTGGTGCTGGCGCAACCCGGCGGCCACAAGGACCCCGCCTATCTGATCGACCTGATCGAGCAGGCACACATCGACACCGTGCACTTCGTGCCGTCGATGCTGCGGGTGTTCCTGGAAGCCTTGCCCGAAGGCGCATGCCACAACCTGCAACGCATCGTCTGCAGCGGCGAAGCCTTGCCTGCGGATCTTGCCCACGCCGTACGTCAGCGCCTGCCACACGCCCGCCTGTACAACTTGTATGGCCCGACCGAAGCGGCGGTGGATGTCAGCGTCTGGGAATGCACCGACGCCGACCTCAACAGCGTGCCGATCGGCCGGCCGATCGCCAATACCCGCCTGCACGTGCTCGATCCGCATCGCCAGTTGGCTCCCATCGGCGTGCCCGGCGAACTGCAGATCGCCGGCGTGCAGCTGGCGCGCGGCTATCTGGGCCGCCCGGATCTGACCGCCGAACGCTTCGTCCCGGATCCGTTCGCCGAGCAGCCCGGCCAGCGCATGTACCGTACCGGCGATCTGGCGCGCTGGCGTGCCGACGGCGCGCTGGACTATCTCGGCCGCAACGACGCCCAGATCAAGCTGCGCGGCGTGCGTATCGAACTGGGCGAAATCGAAACCGTCCTACGCGGCTGCGCTGGCGTACGCGAAGCGGTGGTCGTGGTCCGCGACGCGTTGCCAGACGCCACGCGGTTGATCGCCTATCTGGTCGGCGACAGCGACGCCGTGCTCGACGCCGACGCGTTGCGCGCCCAGCTCAGCGTATGTCTGCCCGAGGTGATGCTGCCGGTCGCCTACGTGCAGCTCGATGCACTGCCACTGACCGCCAACGGCAAGCTCGATCGCCGCGCACTGCCGGCACCCGATGCCGACGCGCTCGTTGCGCAGGCCTACGTTGCACCGCAAGGCGAGTTGGAAACGCAAGTGGCCGCACTGTGGAGCGAATTGCTCGGCATCGAGCAGATCGGTCGCCACGACAACTTCTTCGCCCTCGGCGGACACTCCCTGCTGGCGATGCGGCTGATCTCGCGTCTGCGCGGCGCGCTGGGCCGGGAGCTGCCGCTGGCCACGCTGTTCGCCCAGCCACGCCTGGCCGATCTGGCCCATGCGCTGGAAGGCGCCGCCGCCATCGCCCTGCCGGCCATCGTGCCGGCCGACCGTCGCCAGCCGCTGCCGCTGTCCTTCGCCCAGCAGCGCCTGTGGTTCCTCGCCCAACTGGACGCGCGCGCCAACCTGGCCTGCCATATCCCGGTCGGCCTGCGCCTGCACGGTGCACTCGCGGCCGACGCCCTGCAGCAGGCGCTGGATCGGATCGTGGCCCGGCATGAAACGCTGCGCACGCGGTTCGTCGCCGCCGATGGCGGAGCGGTACAGGAGATCGACCCGCCCGACAGCGGCTTCGCCCTGCGCCGTTTCGATCTGTCGCAGTGCACCGATCCCGAAACCGACATCCAGGCCCACGCGCAAGACGAGGCCAACTGTGTCTTCGACCTGAGCGAAGGCCCGCTGGCGCGCGGACGCTTGTTGCGGCTCGGCGACCACGCGCATGTGCTGTTTCTGACCCTGCACCATCTGGTCGCCGATGGCTGGTCCATCGCCGTGTTGGTGCGCGAGTTCGTCGCGCTGTACGGCGCGATGATCGACGGCTTGCCCGATCCGCTGCCGCCGTTGCCGCTGCAGTACGCCGATGTGGCGGCCTGGCAGCGGCGGGCGCTCGGCGAACAGGCTCTGCAACGCCAGCGCCGCTTCTGGCAGGAGCATCTGCAGGGCGCGCCGGAGCTGCTGGACCTGCCCACCGACCGGCCACGGCCGGCGCTGCAGGACTATCGCGGCGACGCGCTGAGCTTCCAGGTGGACCAGGACACCAGCCTCGCGCTGAAGGCCCTGGCCCAGCGCCACGGCACCACCCTGTTCATGGCCTTGCTGGCCGGTTGGGCGGTGCTGCTGGCGCGGTTGTCGGGTCAGCAAGAGGTCGTCATCGGCTCCCCGGTGGCCAACCGCAGCCGCAGCGAACTCGAACCGCTGATCGGCCTGTTTCTCAACACCCAGGCACTGCGGATCGACCTGTCCGCCGATCCGTCGGTCGCCGAGTTGCTGGCCCAGGTACGCGCCATCGCGCTGGCGGCGCAGGAGCATCAGGATCTGCCCTTCGAACAGGTCATCGAAGCGCTCAACCCCAGCCGCAGCATGGCGCATGCACCGCTCTACCAGGTGGTCCTGGCGATGCAGAACACGCCGGAAGAGGAGCTGACGCTGCCGGGACTGCAGATCGCCTCGATGCCGGTCGGACAGGTCTCCGCCCAGGTCGATCTGTGGTGGTCGATCAACGACAGCGATGCGGGTCTGCGTGGCTCGGTGATCTACGCCAGCACGCTGTTCGATCGCGCCACCGTGCAGCGCTGGACGCGGATGTGGATCGCGTTGTTGCAGGCCATGGCCGCACAGACGGACTGCGCAGTGAGCGCGCTGCCGCTGCTGCCCGCAGACCAACGCACGCAATTGCTGCAGCAGTTCAATCGCAGCAGCGCGCCATGGCCCGAGGCGCCCCTGCTGCAGCCGCTGTTCGACGCGCAATGCCAGCGCAATCCCGACGCACCGGCCCTGTCCGATGCGCAGTTGCAACTCACCTACGCCCAGCTCGATGTGCGCGCCAACCGCCTGGCCCATCGCCTGATCGCCGCCGGCGTGCGTCCGGATACCCGCGTGGCGCTGTACCTGCCACGCGGCGCCGAGCGCCTGGTCGCCCTGCTGGCCGTGCTCAAGGCCGGCGGCGCCTATGTGCCGCTCGACCCCGATCACCCCACCGAGCGCCTGGCCTTCATGCTCGCCGATGCGCGCGTGCGCGTGGTGCTCACCGACGCCCAACTGCAGCAGCAATTGCCCGCCAGCCGCGCCCTGCAGCGCACCACCGTGATGCTGCTCGATGCGCCGCTCCCGGCAGCGGACCCGGCCCACGACCATGCGCCGCTCATCGACGGCCTGCACCCGGACCACCTGGCCTACGTCATCTACACCTCCGGCTCCACCGGACAGCCCAAGGGCGTCATGGTCAGCCATCGCGGCCTGGTCAATTTGGCCCAGGCCCAGATCGCCGCCTTCGCGGTGCAGCAGGACAGCCGCGTCTTGCAACTGGCCAGCATCGGCTTTGACGCCTGTATCTCCGAACTGTTGATGGCCTGGCTGGCGGGCGCCTGCCTGCACGTCCCGCCCGCCGAGGCGCTGGCCGGACAGGCGCTGCTGGAGGTCATCAACGACCAGCGCATCACCCATCTGACCGTGACCCCGACGGTACTGGCCTCGCTGCCCGCGCAGGCCCGCTGCCCCAGCGTGCAGACCCTGGTGCTGGCCGGCGAGGCCGCCGACGCCGACCTGGCCCGCGATTGGCAGGCACAGACCCGGGTGATCAACGCCTACGGCCCCACCGAGGCCAGCGTCTGCGCCAGCCTGCATCTGGACGGGGTCCAGGACGGCGAGCACCTGCCGATCGGCCGGCCGCTGGCCAACGTGCGCCTGTACGTGCTCGATCCGCGCGGCCGCCCCGCGCCGATCGGCGTGAGTGGCGAACTGCATATCGCCGGCCATGGCCTGGCGCGCGGCTATCTCGGCCGTGCGGACCTGACCGCCGAGCGCTTCGTGCCCGACCCGTTCGCCGAGCGGCCGGGTGAGCGCCTATACCGCACCGGCGACCTGGCACGCTGGCGTGCCGACGGCACGCTGGACTTCCTCGGCCGCAACGACGCGCAGGTCAAGATCCGTGGCGTGCGCATCGAACTGGGCGAGATCCAGGCCGCCCTGCGGACGTGCCACGGCGTGCGCGAGGCGGTGGTGCTCGCCAGTGCCGACAGCAATGGCGACAACCGCCTGGTCGCCTATCTGGTCGGCGACGCCGAGGTCACGTTCGACGCCGACGCCGTGCGTACCCAGCTCGGCACCCGCCTGCCCGAGGTCATGCTGCCGACCGCCTATGTGCAGCTCGATGCGCTGCCGCTGACGCCCAACGGCAAGCTCGATCGCCGTGCCCTGCCGGCACCCGATGCCGATGCGCTCGCCGCGCAGGCCTACGTCGCACCGGAAGGCGTGCTGGAGATCCTGCTGGCTGCGCTGTGGAGCGAGCTGCTCGGTGTCGAACGGGTCGGCCGCCACGCCAACTTCTTCGCCCTGGGCGGGCACTCGCTGCTGGCGATCAAGCTGATCGAACGCCTGCGCCAGCATGGCTGTGAGCTGCAGGTGCGTGCCCTGTTCGGCGCCACCACCCTGGCCGAGCTGGCCGCCGCGCTGCGTCCCAGCGGTGCGGTGGAAGTGCCGCCCAACCGTATCCCGCCCGACTGCACCCGCATCACCCCCGAGTTGTTGCCGCTGGTCCAGCTGACCCAGGCCGAGATCGACGCGGCCGTGGCCAGCGTCGAAGGCGGCGCGGCCAACGTGCAGGACATCTACCCGCTGACCGCCTTGCAGGAAGGCTTGTTGTTCCATCATCGGGCCAGCCCGGTGGGCGATGCCTACCTGAGCTTCAGCGTGCTGGCCTTCGACAGCCGCGCGTACCTGGACGCCTTCGTCGCCGCGCTGGACGCAGTCATCGCCCGCCACGACATCCTGCGCACCAGCTTCGCCTGGCAAGGCCTGCCCATGCCGGTGCAGATCGTCTGGCGCCATGCCTCGCTGCCGCGGCACGAACACAGCATCGATGCCCCCGATGTACTGGCAGCACTGAAGCGGCACATGGATCCACGCAGCATCCGCATCAATGTCGGCCAGGCACCGCTGCTCCGTGGTCATCTCGCCGAAGATCCGCAGCAGTCACGCTGGCTGCTGGGCCTGCAGACCCATCACCTGATGATCGATCACACCACCCTGGAATTGTTGATCGAAGAAGTACATGCGCATCTGGACGAACGACAGCAGCAGTTGCCCGAGCCTCTGCCATTCCGCAATCTGGTCGCCCAGGCACGCCTGGGCGTGAGCGACGACGAGCACCGCGCCTTCTTCACCCAGCAGTTGGGTGATCTGGACACCCCCACCGCGCCGTTCGGCTTGTGGGAAGTGCGCGGCAGTGGCGCGGATATCGAACAGATCCGGCAGTCCTTGCCACAACCGCTCTGCACCGCCTTGCGCCTGCAAGCGCGCCGTCTCGACGTCAGCCCCGCCAGCCTGTTCCATCTGGCCTACGCCCTGCTGTTGGCCCAAAGCAGCGGCCGGGACGATGTGGTGTTCGGCACGACCCTGTTCGGACGCATGCACGCCGGCAGCGGTGCACACCGGGTGCTGGGCATGTTCATCAACACCCTGCCCATCCGCCTGCGACGCGACGGTCGCGGCGTCGCTCAGTGCGTACGCGACACCCAGCAGCGGCTCGCCCAATTGATCCATCACGAACATGCCCCGCTGGCCCTGGCACAGCGCTGCAGTGGCATCGCCGCGCCCGCACCGCTGTTCATCGCATTGCTCAACTACCGCCATGCCGGCGGCAGCGCGGTGCAGACACCGGCCGAGACGTCGCAGGCCTGGCTCGGTACGCAAATGCTGGAGTCGGAGGATCGCACCAGTTACCCACTGACGCTCTCGGTCGACGACATCGCCGCGAACGCAGGCTTCTCGCTGGAAGCACAGGTGGACCAACGCATCGGCGCAGCGCGCGTCATCGCGTTGATGCTGCAGGCCGTGCAGGGATTGGTGCAGGCATTGGAGCAGGCGCCGGACACGAGCTTGCGCGCCCTGGATCTGCTACCCGCCGACGAACGCGCACAGCTGCAGCGCTTCACCGTCACCGAGACCGTTCCGCTGGCGCAGGCCCGGTGCGTCCACCACCTGTTCGAAGACCAGGTGCGCCGCACGCCCGATGCCATCGCAGTGCGCGCCGACACCGTCGAACTCAGCTACGCCGCGCTCGAGGCGCGCGCCAACCGGTTGGCCCATCGCCTGCACAAACTGGGCGTTGGACCGGAGAGCCGGGTTGCCCTGTACCTGCCGCGCGGCATCGAACAGGTCGTTGCGCTGCTGGCCACGCTCAAGGCCGGCGCCGCCTACCTGCCGCTGGACCCGGACCTGCCCGACGAACGCCTGGCCTTCCTGCTCACCGACAGCCGCCCGCGCGCAGTGCTGACCTGTGGCGAACTGCGCGAGCGGCTCCACTCCATCGGCAGTGCCATGCAAAGCATCAGCGTGCTGACCTTGGATACGGACGCACACACTGAAGATCCCGGCGCACCGAGCGTGCCCGGCCTGTGCCCGGACAACCTGGCCTATGTGATCTACACCTCCGGCTCCACCGGCCAGCCCAAGGGCACGTTGCTCACTCACGCCGGTGCCACGCATTACCTGCAATGGGCCATCGCCACCTATCGTCCATTACCGAGCGCGGTGGTGTCTTCCTCGCTGGCGTTCGATGCAACGCTGACCAGTCTGCTCGCGCCGCTGCTGTGTGGTGCCCGGGTCGAACTGCTGCCAGAGCACGACACGCTCGAGGCTTTGCGCCAGCGCCTGTGCGATCCGACCCCGCTGGCCTTGGTCAAACTCACCCCGGCACATTTGGAAGTGCTCGGTCAGCAGCTGGTTGAGCATGAAGGACCGCTCAGCCCGGCAGTGATGGTGATCGGCGGCGAAGCCTTGCCCGCAGCAACACTCGCACGCTGGCAGACCCTGGCCCCACACACGCGGATCATCAACGAATACGGCCCCACCGAGACCGTGGTCGGCTGCGCGGTGCACGCCACCACCGCCGACGATGCCCTGGCCCCGAGCGGCCGCGTGCCGATTGGCCGACCGATCGATCATCTACGGCTCTATGTCCTGGATCCGCACGGTCAGCTGGCACCGATCGGCGTCGCCGGCCACCTGCATATCGCCGGCCCGCAGCTCGCCCGCGGCTACCTCGGCCGCCCCGACCTGACCGCCGAACGCTTCGTCCCCGATCCGTTCGCAGAACAGCCCGGCCAGCGCATGTACCGCAGCGGCGATGTGGCCTGCTGGCGTACCAACGGCACGCTGGACTTCCTCGGCCGCAACGACGACCAGGTCAAGCTGCGCGGCTTCCGTATCGAACTCGGCGAAATCGCCGCCGCGCTGCGTGCCTGCCCCGGCGTGCACGACGCCGCCGTGCTGCTGCGCGAAGACACTCCCGGCCAGCCGCGCCTGGTCGCCTATCTGCTCACCGAACGGCCCGACCAGGCCGACCCGCTGGCGCTGCGCGACACCTTGGCCATACGCCTGCCCGAGGTGATGCTGCCGACCGCCTATGTGCGACTCGAAGCGCTGCCGCTGACCGCCAACGGCAAGCTCGATCGCCGCGCCCTGCCGGCGCCGGGCGCGGACGCGCGCGCCGCGCAGGCCTATGCGGCCCCCGAAGGCGAGCGGGAAACCCTGCTGGCCGCGCTGTGGAGCGAGCTGCTCGAGATCGACCGGGTCGGCCGCCAAGACAGCTTTTTCGCCCTCGGCGGGGACTCGCTACTGGCGATCCTGTTGATCGAACGCCTGCAGCAGTCGGGCTGGCAGTTGGACGTCGGCGACCTGTTCAAGACACCGGTGCTGGCCACGCTGGCCGATGCGCTGCGTCCGGCGGCGGTCGTGCCGGTGCCGGCCAACCGGATCGCGCGCGATTGCACGCGGATCGTGCCCGACGACCTGCCGCTGGTGGTCCTGACCCAGACCGAGATCGATGCGGTGGTGGCGACCGTTGCAGGCGGCGCCGCCAACGTGCAGGACATCTATCCACTCGCCGCGCTGCAGGAAGGCCTGCTGTTCCACCATCTGCAACACACCGACAGCGACCCTTACGTCATGCCCGGCCTGCATGCATTCGCCACGCGTGCCGAGCTGGATCGGTTCCTGGCCGCACTGAACAGCGTGATCGCCCGCCACGACATCCTGCGCACCGCCTTCGTCTGGCATGGGGTCCGCGAAGCGGTGCAGGTGGTCTGGCGACACGCTCCGCTGCGGCTGCATTCCCATGTCCTCGACGGCAGCGACGCGTTGGCGCAACTGCAGCGCTGCCTCACATCGCCGCAGGCGCGGATCGACCCGCAGCAGGCACCACTGCTGCATGCACATCTGCTCCACGACACCATTCACCAGCGCTGGCTGCTCGGCCTCCTCTACCACCACCTGGTGATGGACCACACCTCGATGGATCTGGCCATCGAGGAAGTCGGCGCGTTCCTGGCCGGCCAGGAGCAGTCCCTGCCGGCACCGCTGCCGTTCCGCGAGTTCGTCGCCCGTGCGCGGCTGGGCGGTTCGGCACAGGCGCAGGAAGCGTTCTTCGGCGAACTGCTGGGCGACGTCGCGCAGACCACCGCGCCGTACGGCATGCTCGATGTGCACGGCGACGGCAGCAATGTGCGCGAAGCGCGCCTGCCGGTCCCCGACGCGCTGACCCAGGCGCTGCGCGCGCAGGCGCGGGTGCTGGACGTAGGCATGGCCAGCCTGTTCCATCTGGCTTACGCGCTGGTGGTGGCCACGACCAGCGGACGCGACGACGTGGTGTTCGGCACGACGCTGTTCGGCCGCATGCAGGGCGGCAGCGGCATCCACCGCGTGCTGGGCATGTTCCTCAATACCTTGCCGCTGCGCCTGCGCATCGACGCCACCAGCGTGGCCGATGCCGCAGGCACGGTGCAGGCCCTGTTGGCGATGCTCATGCAGCACGAACACGCGCCGTTGAGCCTGGCCCAGCGCTGCAGCGGCGTCGCCGCACCGGCACCGTTGTTCACCGCCCTGCTCAACTACCGCCACGTCGGCGGTAGCCAGGTGCTGGACAAGGCGCCGGACTGGGGTGGCATGCAATCGCTTGGCGCCAGCGAACGGACCAACTATCCGCTGTCGTTGTCGGTGAACGATGACGACCGCGGTTTCTGGCTGGATGTCCAGACCGGCCCAGCGGTCGCACCGGAGTCGGTCGGGCATCTCATGCTCGAAGCCTTGCAGCAACTCGCGCGAGCGCTGGCCGATGCGCCAGGCACCGCATTGCACGACCTCGACATCCTGCCGGAGAGCATGCGTACCGGCATCGTCGCCGGATTCAACCCGGCGCCCGCCGACGCACCCGACGCTGGCGTATCGCACTTGTTCGCCATGCAGGCGGCGCGCACTCCGCAGGCACCGGCGCTGATCGATGCCGACGGTACCACCCTCAGCTATGAAGAACTCGCGCAACGCGCCGAGCATCTGGCCTGCCGCCTGCGTGCGTTGGGCATCGGGCCGGAAGCGCGGGTGGCGGTGTGCATGCCGCGCGGCATCGATCTGGTGGCAACGCTGCTGGGCGTGTTGCAGGCCGGCGCGGCCTACGTGCCGCTGGACCCCGAGTATCCCGAGCAACGCCGTGCCGACATCCTGCGCGACTGCCGGCCACAGTTGCTGGTGACAACCTCCGCGTGCGCACACACGCTGCCCCCGCAGGCCGACGTCCCGCTGCTGTGCTACGACGACGGCAACGACGCGGCCATCGCCGCGCCGACCGCCCTGCCCGCTACCCGCGCCGAGCAATTGGCCTATCTGATCTATACCTCCGGCTCCAGCGGACGTCCCAAGGGCGCGATGATCGAGCACGGTGCCTTGGCCGCCTACTGTGTCGCCGCCGCCGAACTGTTCGGCCTGAGCGGCGAGGACTGCGTGCTGCAGCAGAATTCGATCAACTTCGATCTGTCGCTGGAAGAACTGCTGCCGGCGCTGATCGCCGGCGCCTGCCTGCGGCTGGCGCCGCTGCCGCTGGACGCGGCTGCCACCCCAACGCCCGCCAGCGTGCTGCATCTGACCAGCGCGCATTGGCATGCGCTGGTGAGCGCATGGACGCAGGCGCCCGAGCAGGCCCGCCAGCAGCTCCAGCAGGTGCGCCTGATCAACATCACCGGCGACGTGCTGTCGCCATTCCACCTGCAGCAGTGGTACGACCTGGGCCTGCAGGCGATCGTCCTGGTCAACACCTATGGCCCCACCGAGACCGCGATCTCCTGCACCGCCGCACGCCTGTGCGCCGCCGACGCCAGCACCGCCCGCATCGGCATCGGCACGCCGCTGCGCCACGCGCGCCTGTACGTGCTCGATGCGCGCCGCCGTCCGCTGCCGATCGGCGTGGCCGGCGAGCTGTATGTCGCGGGCGCCCAGGTCGGTCGCGGCTACCACGCGCAGCCGGCACTGAGCGCGGAACGGTTCCTGCCCGACCCGTTCGCGCTTGGCCCTGGCCAGCGCATGTATCGCACCGGCGACCTGGCGCGCTGGAACGCGGACGGCAGCCTGGAGTTTCTCGGCCGCAACGACCAGCAACTCAAGCTGCGCGGGTTCCGGGTCGAACTGGGCGAAATCGAAAACGTGCTGCTGGACTATCCGGGCGTGCGCGAGGCGGCAGTCTGCGCGCGCCAGGACGCCACAGCGGCGACGCGTGTGGTGGCCTACGTGGTTGCCGACGCACTCGATCCGGACAGCCTGCATGCACACCTCGCACAGCGCCTGCCCGACTACATGCTGCCCAATGCCTATGTCCGCCTGGACGCACTGCCGCTGACGCCAAACCGCAAGCTGGATCGCCATGCGCTGCCGGCGGCGGACACCGGCATGCAGATCCAGGCCCAAGGCCATGTGCCGCCGCGCGGGCCCTTCGAGCAGGCGCTGGCCATGCTGTGGGCCGAACTGCTCGGCTGCGAACGCGTCGGCCGCGAGGACAGCTTCTTCGCGCTCGGCGGGCACTCCCTGCTCGCGGTCCGCCTGGCCTCGCGGCTGCGCAGCCATTTCGGCGTCGATGTCGGCCTGGCCGACATCTTCGCCCATCCGCGTCTGGCCGACTTCGCCGGCTGCGTCGCGGCCGCCGCAGCGGACACCCTGCCGCCGATCCTGCCCGTCCCACGGGACACGCTGCTGCCGTTGTCCTTCGCCCAGCAGCGGCTGTGGTTCCTGTCGCAGCTGGACCCCGAGACCGACCTCGCCTATCTGGTCTGCACCGGCATGCGCATGGACGGTGCGCTGGACCTGCCGGCGCTGCGCAAGGCCCTGGACCGCATCGTCGCGCGCCACGAAACGCTGCGCACACGCATCGTCGCCAGCGCTGGCGAGCCGCGGCAAGAGGTGCTGCCGGCCGACACCGGATTTGTCTTGCGCCAGAGCGACCTGTCCGCGCTGGAGGACTCAGCCTCGCGGGTGCAGCAACTGTGCGCAGACGAACGCCAGACCGCCTTCGATCCGGCCGCCCCGCTGGTGCGCGGCCATCTGCTGCGTCTGGCGCCGCAGCAGCACGTGCTGTTGATCACCCTGCATCACCTGGTCTGCGATGGCTGGTCGATGGGCGTGCTGATCGGCGAACTGGGTGCGCTGTACACCGCCTATGCCCAGCACGCGCGCGATCCGCTGCCGCCCTTGCCGCTGCAGTACGCCGATGTCGCGGTGTGGCAGCGCCGCTGGCTGGAGGGCGAGGTTCTGCAGCGTCAGCTCGATTACTGGCGCGAGCGCCTGCGCGACGCACCGCGGTTGCTGGCACTGCCGACCGACCACACGCGTCCGGCACGGCAGGACTTCCACGGCGACAGCATCGCTTTCTCGCTTCCTGCCACGGTGAGTTCGGGCTTGCATGCCCTGAGCGTGCGCCATCGGGTCACGCCATTCATGACCCTGCTCGCCGCCTGGGCGCTGCTGCTGCACCGCTACAGCGGCCAGGAAGAGGTCGTGATCGGTACCCCGCTTGCCGGCCGCGATCGCAGCGAGCTCGAACCCTTGATCGGTTTCTTCGTCAATACCGTTGCGCTGCGTATCGACCTGTCCGGGCGTCCCAGCGTCGCGCAATTGCTGGAACGCGTCCGCAACGCGGTGCTCGGCGCGCAGGCGCACCAGGAGCTGCCGTTCGACCGCGTCATCGAAGCGGTCCAGCCCACCCGCACGCTCGCGCACGCCCCGTTGTGCCAGGCGCTATTTTCGTCCGACACCACGCCGTCGGGCGCACTGGACATGCCCGGCCTGCAGTTGCAGCCGCTGCAAGGCGGCAACCCGGTCGCGCTGGCCGATCTGGCGCTGGAAATGCGCGTCGGCCGCGACGGCATCGTCGGTTCGCTGGTCTATGCAACGGCGTTGTTCGAACGCGCCACACTGCAGCGGCATCTGGCCTATTACCAGGCGCTGCTAAGCGCCCTCGCCGATGCCGGCGAGGCCCAGGTGGCCGACGACCTGCCGCTGCATACCCCGGCGCAGCAGCGGCTGGCGCACGATAGCCACTGCGAAGCGGTGCAGCCGCTGCCGGCCAGCGTGCATGCCGCCTTTGCGCAACAGGTGCAACGCACGCCCACTACGCCGGCCGTCTGCGACGGGACGCTGCAGCTGGACTACGCCGATCTGGATGCGCGCTCGGACGCCTTGGCGCAGCAGCTACGTGCTGCCGGCATCGGCGCCGGCGCCACGGTGGCGACGGTACTGCCGCGCAGTGCGGCCCTGGTGATCGCGCAGTTGGCCATCCTCAAGCTGGGCGCCGCCTACCTGCCGCTGGACCCGCAACAGCCCGCCCTGCGCCTGGCGCAATTGCTGGAGGATTGCCGCGCAGCCGCGCTGCTGCATCCACCACAGGCACGTCCGGCCTGGGCCGGCGCACTGCACTGCCTGGCGGTCGACGTGGATGCGCCGACCGCCACAGCGGAGCGGTTCTCTGCTGCGGCGGTGCCGGGCAACGCGCCTGCCTACGTCATGTACACCTCCGGCTCCAGCGGTGTGCCCAAGGGCGTGGTCATCACCCATCGCGGCATTCTCAATCTGGTTGCCGCGCCGGACTACGCCGACTGGAAAGCGCAGGACCGCTTCGCCTTCGCCTCCAACCCGGCATTCGACTCCACCACCCTGGAAGTCTGGGCGCCGCTGCTGTGCGGTGCCTGCGTGGTGGTGGTGCCGCAGGCGGTGGTGCTCGATCCCAACGCATTGGCGGGCTTCGTCCGCACACAAGCGATCAGCGTCCTGATCCTGGTGGCCGGTGTGTTGCGGGCGTACGCACCGCAGCTGGCAACCTCCCTGCCCAGATTGCGTTATCTGATCACCGGCGGCGATGTTGCCGATCCACATGCGCTGTCCCTGCTACTGGGTTCTGCCGAGGCGCCGGAGCAAGTGCTGCAGACCTACGGACCAACCGAGACCACCCAGTTCGCCACCACCCTCGCCCTGCGCCAGTCGCCGCCGCCGGATCGGCGTGTTCCGATCGGGCAGCCGATCCGCCACATGCAGGTGCGTCTGCTCGACGCCCGCGGCAAGCCGGTGCCCATCGGCATTCCCGGCGAGCTGCATCTGGCCGGTGCCGGCCTGGCCCAGGGCTACGTCGGGCGCCCCGGCGCGACCGCCGAACGGTTCGTGCCGGATCCGCTCGCCGTTGTGCCTGGCACGCGCATGTATCGTACCGGCGACCTGGCCCGCTGGCGGGAAGACGGCAGCCTGGATTTCCTCGGGCGCGCCGACGCGCAACTGAAGCTGCGTGGCTTCCGCATCGAACCGGGCGAGATCGAGGCCGTGCTCGGCAGCCACCCGCAGGTGGCACAGGCGGTGGTGCATGTCCAGCTCGACCTTGCCAATCAACCGCGTCTGCTGGCGTACATCGTCGCCGACGCCGCAGCCGAACAAACCGCGCTGTGCCAGCGCCTGCGCCCCTGGCTGATCGACCGATTGCCCGACTATATGCAACCGGCCGCCTACATCCCGCTGCCACGGCTGCCGCTCACGGTCAACGGCAAGCTCGACCGCAACGCATTGCCGAGCGACACCGGCCAGGCGCGCAGCGGCGAAGCGGCGCAAGGCGCGAGCGAGCAGGCCCTGGCGCGCCTATGGTGCGAGCTGCTCGGCCTGGAGACGATAGGCCGCCATGACGACTTCTTCGAGGTCGGCGGTCATTCACTGCTGGCGGTGCAACTGATCGCACGCATCGAGTCGCAGCTGCAGCGACGCATCGCCGTTTCGCAACTGTTCGCCCATTCCAGCGTGGCCGCGCTCGCGGTCCTGCTGGACGCTAGTGAGATGCACAGCGACGACATGATCACGACCGGCGACCGCGAGGACTACTCCACATGAGTCGGTTCGATCCGCATACACCCGTGTCCGCCGTCGAGCGCAGCCCAGCTCGACGGCAACGCCTGCCCCGCGCGCCTTCCATCAACGCTGCGCAGGATGCACCTGGCATGCCGCGACGGCGAACCCGTGCAATGCCGGTCCGATCAATGCACACATGCGGAATGTGGCGGCCACGCAACGGTCGCTGCTCGCGAACAGAGTGCGCATCGGGCGATCTCGCCCGCTATATCGCGCATGCTGGCCCGAGCAGCTTTAGAGCGGCTAACAAAACGACTTCGCGTCAGCCTACTGCAGGCCGGCTGATCTGCGGCCTGGCTGCAGGGCCCGTTCCCGCCCAGCGTCGCGGGACACGCTGCAAGCTACGTCCTTGTAAGCGCTTACGCGGCATCCATGCCGCGTAAGGTCCCGCGACGCTGGACGGGCAAGGACCAGTCGAGATGGTCGGCATGCATGGGTTTAAACCAAGCAACCAGCGGAGTCTCTGGTGCGGTGTCCTCGCCGCTTGCGGGACCGGGTGGCGGCATGGATGCCGCCACCGAGCCTACATGGACGTACTTGCGGCGTGTCCCGCCAGCGGTGAGGGCACCGCGCATTCGACCCACTCAGTGTTTGATCTGGACTTCTGACGGCATCCACCAAGATACGGCCGACAAAACCACTGCACTCACTGACAGGCGCTCGCTAGGTTTTTTTACCTGCTCTTCTTCGCTATCGACCGTGATGCGTACGCCGATCAATAATCGCCACGGCGATACCGCAGCGGCGACGCACCCATTTGCTGCTTGAATAGACGACTGAAATGCGGGCAACTGCTGAAACCGAAAGAATAGGCGATCCCGGTAATACTCAAGTTACTGGAACCGCGCAGCTCCTGCGCACATTGCTCTATTCGTCGCCGCCACAGATAACCGTTCAGACTCTCGCCGTTACCTCCCTTGAATGCGCGATAAACCGTGCGCTTACTCCATCCGAGCGCGCGCGAGATGGTGTCCGGGGACAACTTCGGGTCGCGCAGATTGCGTTCGACGAACTGCAACACCATCTCGCGCGAGGGCCGGTTGGGTTCCACCTGAGGCTTCGCCACGGCGGCTTCCTTGAACGCCAGCTCCAGCAGTTTAATCATCGCCTGCGCAAAAAATTGCCCGCTCTCCGGATTGCAGAGATCTGGCTCATTGAACAAGCGTTCGACGAAACTGCATGCCAGGCGCTGCATCGGCGCCGGCCTGCAACGCCGATGCGAGACGACGCCATCCATCATCCTGATCGCATGCCGCGGCTTCTCGAACCAGATGAAATGTTGTTCGACATTGGATTCACTGACGATACTCAACGCCCGCTGGATCGACAGCACCGCCATCTCGCCGGCCCGCAACTCCAACGGCACGTCATCGTGCACGAACGTGCTCATACCCTTGAATTGTAGCGCAATCAGCACGTGGGAATGACGCTCGGCGTCGCCGCCGAGCGTCAACTCGAGCTGATGCCCGCTGGCCGACACCTTGGAAACATGTAGATCGCCCAGGCGTAATTGGGTAACAGACCCCTGGAACGCCGGTTGAGAAGGAATGAAGGAAAACGTGTGTCGACCGGGCGTGTCGTCAACGACCGCACCGACCGAGCGTGACATCCACTCAAGCCAGCGAAGCACGCGCTCGCCTGGGTGAACTTGCGAGGTAGAAAACGAATTAAGTATCTCCAACGATGACGCAGGCCGCACATCCGGTGCGCAACGTGAAAGTTCCATTTGTGCTCGGCATGACTTATTCATCCCATCCGGCCCCTCAGGAATCAAGTTGTGGGCACGGGATGCTAGGCAGGCATTGCGTACTTTTCGTGACAACATCAAAAAACAAAACCGTAGATATGGAACCATACATCATTGAATTTTATTTAACTTAAAATCTTAAACCGGGCTCATAAAAGTATTTATGCAATATTTTCACGGGGAATAAACTTCCTTGAAGAAATGTATAACTAAATTATTTTCATAAAAAGAAATGTTTATACCTCCAATTTCCCGGCATGAACTCGGGTTAACTAAATCGACTTATGCATTGTCACAGCGCTTTCTTATTTGCCGACTACTTTCAACCCCCAACTCCAAGCGCTGCATGCGCCTGAAACACCCCAATATCTGCAGCGATACAGACTGACCCGTCTTGCAAGTCTGCGCACACCCGCCTGCCAAGATACGATTTTCGTCGGCAACCCAGTAGATTCCCCGATGTCATACGGAGCGTTCGATGACTGAAATTGTCCAACAACTCGATAATGCACCGCGCTATCACAAGATCGATCACATCGCGCTCGCCGTAAACGATCTTGAAGCGGCCATTACACTGTTCCGCGACCAACTCGGCTTTGTATTGACAGGGCGACGCCACATCAGTGGCAAGACAACCGGCATGCTTTCGGCTGAGATGCAGCATGGCGACCTCATGTTCGTGCTGTGCCAAGGCACCGAACCGCAATCGCAGGTGTCGCGACTGATCGAGAATCACGGCGTGGGCGTCGCCCATATCGCACTGCGCGTCGACGATGCTCATGCCACCGCCAAGCACCTGCGCGAGCGCGGCCTGGCCTTCGACACCAACGTGATCGAAGGTCAGGGGCTGCGGCAGACCTTCTCCAAGCGCGACGAGGTCACTGGCCTGAGCTTCGAGTTCATCGAGCGCAGCGGCGAAGTCGGCTTCCAGGATGCCTCGGTCAACGAGCTATTCGCGCAATTGGAGCGCAGCGGCGCCTATTGACCGAACATCTCGCAGCTCAGGAGCCAGCCGATGCCCAACACAAACGCCTCCCCAGCAGCCGGCGGCGATCGTCTGGACGTGATGAACTTTCTCAACGAAGTTTCTTCACGACACTCCAACGCCATCTCGTTCGTTTCAGGACGTCCGACCGACAGCTGCTTCGATCTACAGGCCTGGATGCGCACCGTCCCGCGCTTCGCCGCGCACTTGGCGCAGCGTCACCACATCAGCCAGGCAGGTGCGCTCGAACTGATCGCACAGTACGGAACCACCCAGGGCATCGTTGACGACCTGGTCGTGGCGCAGCTGGCGGTGGACGAAGGCGTACCGGCCAGCACCGATCGTATGCTGATCACCGCCGGTTGCCAGGAAGCGCTGCACTTGTGCGTCACCGAACTTTGCCGACAGCCGAACGATGTCGTGCTGGTCCGCAATCCTGCCTATATCGGCATCACCGGAGTCGCCGACAGCCACGGCATTGCCATCACCGCGTTCAATCGCGACGGCCGCGCCGACGCCGAGGCACTGGCCGAGACGCTGGACGCGCTGAACGCCGCCGGGCAGCGTGCGCGCCTGCTCTATCTGGTGCCGGATTTCGACAACCCCACCGGAACGGTGCTGCCCTACGATCAGCGCGAGGCGATCATGGCCGTGTGCGCCGCGCACGGCATCCTCATCCTGGAAGACAATCCATACGGGCTGTTTGCGTTCGAAGCAGAGCGCGTACCCACGATGCGCGCATTGGACAGCCATGGGTGCGTCATCTATCTGGGCACCTACTCCAAGACGCTGTGCCCAGGCCTGCGCGTGGGCTTCCTGCTGCTGCCACCGACACTATTCGGCAGTGCGGCAGCGGCAGGCGCCCTGCACCAGGCGCTGATACGGCGCAAGAGTTTCGGAACGCTCAACACCAGCCAGGTCACCCAAGCCATCGTCGGCGGCGTGCTGATCGAACACGGTGGCAGCCTGGCGAGCCTGATCGAGGCGCCGCGTGCCCTGTACCGGCGCAATCGCGACCGCATGCTGGAATGCCTGGCGCACGAACTGGGCGAGATGAGCCCGCAGATCCATTGGAACGTTCCGGCAGGCGGCTTCTTCCTGGTCGTTACGCTGCCGTTCGTGTTCGCCGCCGAAGAAGCCGCGTGTTGCGCGCGCGAGTGCGGCGTGCTGGTGATGCCGCTGTGCTTCTTCGCGATCGATGGCAGTTGCCGCCAACAGGTACGCCTTGCCTATAGCAACGTGGCAACCGACCGGATCGCCGAAGGCATCGCGCGGTTCGCGCGATTCGTGCGCCATCGACTGCATGCGGGCAATGGCCTGCACCAGATGGCGCCCAGCCTTGCGTAATGGACCGCTGCGCTGCGCATTTGAGCAGGGCAGGCGCAACAAGCAGACCCGCCACGCGATCTCCATTGCGGTGAGGAAGACGCGGTTCCTGCCCCCCAGCTGCCAGCGCGCAGCCGGATGCGATCAATCCAGCACGATCGAGCGATCGATCTCCGCGATCCGGGTCCGCCCGCACAAGGCCATCGTCAATTCCAGTTCGCGCTGGATCAACGTCAACACCCGCGTCACGCCCTGCTCGCCGAGTGCGCCGAGCCCATACAGCCACGCACGGCCGATATAGGTACCGCACGCCCCGAGCGCCAGCGCCTTGAGCACGTCCTGGCCACAGCGGATGCCGCTGTCCATGTGCACCTCGGCGCGGCCGGCGGCGAGCTCGGCGATCGCAGGCAGCGCGCGAAGGCTCGACACGGCCCCATCGAGTTGTCGCCCTCCGTGATTGCTGACCACCAATGCGTCGGCGCCGGCCGCCAATGCCTGCCGCGCATCTTCCGCATCGAGCACGCCCTTCACCACCAGCGTCCCACCCCAGCGGCTTCTGATCCAGGCCAGGTCGTCCCATCCCAGGCTGGCGTCGAACTGGCGAGCAGTCCACTCCGCAAGCGTCTGCAGATCGCCTCGATCAGGCGCGTACTCGAGCAGATTGCCGAAGCAACGGCGGGGCGTGCGCAACATTCCCAGTGCCCAGCGCGGATGGCTCAGGAAATCCAGCAGCACAGCGGGCCGCAAGCGGGGCGGCACGCTCAGTCCGTTGCGAAGATCGGCATGGCGCTGGCCCAGGAACGGCACATCCATCGTCACCACCAACGCGCTGCAACCGGCAACGCTCGCACGCTCGATCAACGCCGCCACGATGCCTCGATCACGCAGCGGATAAAGCTGAAACCAGCAAGGCTGGCGCACGCTCGCGCAGACCTGCTCCAGCGAGCAGATGCTCATCATCGACAGGACGAACGGCACGCCGAACGCCTCGGCCGCGCGCGCACCGAGCATCTCGCCATCGGCGCGGATCAGGCCAGCCAGTCCGGTCGGCGCCAGCGCCACCGGCATCGTCACCGGATGCCCGAGCATGAGCGTGGCCGTGCTACGCAGCGAAACATCGCAACCGATGCGCTGGCGCAGCGCAAGCGCATCGAAATCGCGGCGATTGGCCTGCACCGTCGATTGCGACCAGCTACCGGCGGTCGCATAGTCGTAGAACATGCGCGGCACCCGACTACGCGCCAAGGCTTGCATATCGTCCAGGCAGGTCAGGGTCTGCATCGTACGAGCCTAACGCGCGCAGATGACCACAATACGTCGCACATGCCCATGCATCGCGGCAGGCCCACCGGCGACGCCGCAGACAAACGCGCGTCACGGCCAGTCAAGTTGCCGGCCAAGCATCGCTGTAAAAAAGCGCGCATCCACCGCTTGGCAGCAGCGCCTGGCGCGGCGTACGGCAACCGTCGCCCGCTGGCGGATGCGACGTGGCCCACAACGTCGCTCGCCGCCAGCATCGGGCAGGCAGCACGGAAGCGGGATCGACGCATCTGGCCTGGCTGGGGCGGGATGCTGCCGTGACGAATCGAGACAGATATGAACGACCCTCGCCAACTGTTTCAGCAGCATGAATCCAACGTACGCAGCTATTGCCGCGCGTTCGACGCGCTGTTCGTCCGCGCTGCTGGCAGTGAGCTGTTCGACGCGCAGGGACGCCGCTACATCGACTTTCTCGCCGGCTGCGGCGCACTCAATTACGGTCACAACGATCCGGACATGACCGAGGCACTGGTGGCGCACCTGCGCGATGGCGGCCTGGCGATGTCGCTGGACCTGCATTCGCAGACCAAGCACGACTTCATCGACGCCTTCGTCGCGCATATCCTGCAGCCGCGCGGGCTCTCGCACCGGCTGCAGTTCACCGGCCCGACCGGCGCCAATGCGATCGAGGCTGCACTCAAACTGGCGCGCAAGCGCACCGGACGTCACAACGTCATCGCCTTCAGCAATGCCTACCACGGCCTGTCGATGGGAGCGCTGGCCGTCACCGGTAGCCGCCACCACCGCATGGACCTGCCGCATGGCGGCGTCACCCGGCTACCGTACGATGGCTATCTCGGCACCGGAGTCGACAGCGCCGCCTTGCTCGAGGCGCTGCTCGACGATCCTTCCAGCGGGATCGACCCACCTGCGGCGATCGTGCTGGAACTGGTTCAGGGCGAAGGCGGACTCAACGTCGCGTCCACACCCTGGTTGCAGCGGGTGTTCGCGGCCGCTCGCCGTCATGGCGCGTTGACGATCGTCGATGATATCCAGGCCGGATGCGGGCGCTGCGGAAATTTCTTCAGTTTTGACGGCCAGGAACTGGTCCCCGACCTCATTACATTGTCCAAATCATTGTCGGGCTTCGGCTTGCCGTTTTCCCTGTTGTTGGTCGCTCCCGAGCACGACAGCTGGCGTCCCGGAGAGCACACCGGCACCTTCCGTGGCAACAACCATGCCATGCTCACCGCGACGGTGGCGCTGCGCAAATTCTGGACAGACGATGCGCTCTGCACGCACATCGACAGGCGTGGCCAGATCGTGGCCCAGGCGCTGACACGCATGGCGGAGCACGTGCCGGAAGCCCGGGTCAAGGGACGCGGCATGTTCATGGGGCTCGACCTGCGCACGCGCGAACGTGCTGCCTGCGCAAGCGCGGACGCATTCCGCAACGGACTGGTGATCGAAACGGCAGGGGCGCGCGGCGAGGTGCTGAAAGTCATGGCCCCCTTGACCACGCCGGATGCGTTGCTGCACGAGGGCCTGGAAATCCTGTCGCATGCGGTGCTCTCGGCACGCGGATAACCTGCGAAAGCAAGGCGTCAGGCTCTCGCTGATCTCCACGAATTTGCTCGTTGAGCGGTTAGAGCCAAGACCCACCCTGAACTCCAATACCTGTCACCACGCGCCAACGTGGCAGGCGCAGCCGTACCGCAGCGCTCCTCGCCGGCCTGGATCTCGCCGATAGCGTTGCGGCAAAATTCTCGCCCGTTCGCGCATACCGGTCAGGCCCCGATGGCCATCCCGGTTGCCGCGCGCCAGGAGTCCTGCTTCGACCGCAGCTGTCGAAGATCCACGAAAGACTATGCATTCAATACGTTGCGAAAAATACGCCGCGCAACATGGTTCAAGGGTTAGCTACAGCCCCATTGTCTTCCTGCAACTCCCGCTTGAACGGTACGTCCGGCGGCGGTCTTGCCGTTGCGGGCTGATCGTTGAGATTCGGGTCGCTCAGGCCGCATCCGCCACCTAATTGCAGCAGCGAAACCACGCAGCTGATCTTGGTGTTGGTTCCAGGAATCGGAATCTCGATCTTCTTCAAGCCTCTGCTGACCCATTCCTGCAGTAGCGACTGGTTCGGCATCCAGTACTTGTCTAACGACGTTGGCGTGTAGCCCTCTGGCGGACGCTTGAGCCAGGTGCCGCCTTTAGCGATCTGGTCGCGGGTCCAGGTGTCGGTCTCGCTGCCTGGCGGTCCGCGATTGTCTGCACCGTGACCGTCCGCACCGGCTCCGGCGACGCGGACGCTGCCGTCAGTCTTGAACATGCCATTGCGCTGGCCGTTCGCACCGGTGGTTTCGCCGCTGCGGTTGCGGTCCGATTTGCTCCAGTCGTCAGCGTTGGCGGCGACATCCCAGCCGCCGCTGCGGTCGGCGGGCTTCGGGCCGGCGTTGCCGCCGCTTGCTGGTCTGGGCGATGACGTTGTCGTCGCTGCCGCGTTGGCCGCGGGCTGGGATCGCGTCGGATTGGCCTGCGGCGCCGGTTGCGCGGCAGCTGGCGTGCTCTGCGCTGCAGCGGCAACGGTCGGCGATGGCGTCGCCGGTACAGCTACCGGTGCCGGTGACGGTTTCGGCTCGGGCTGCGATGCAACCGGCGCGGGCGTTGGTGCAGCATCCGGCACGTTCGGCAATTCGGCAGTTCGAATTGCGACATCCGGCATGCGAACGGTTGGGCTGATCGCTCGACTGCGCACTGCCGGCGCGGCAATCTGCGGTCGCTCCGGCACGACGATTTCACGCTCGCGCACGGCGGGGGCATCGGCGGATCGGACGGCGACGGTTGTGGCGGGACGCTGCAATTCGCGTAGCTGTGGCCGTTCTGTCACCGGGTCGATGTCGCGTTGCCGGACTTCGACCTGCGGCGCTGCCGGCGTGCTCGTTCGTGGCGTCAGGGTCATTGTGGGGGGCGGCGGCACGACGAAATCGTTCGTGGCCACCGGCGTTTCGGTGACCTGCAATGGCGATTCGATCGTCACCGGCCGCACCTGGACCCTGACTTGCGGTACGTCCGGCGTCACTGGTTCGCTTGCAACCGATGGCTCCTGTGCAGCTGCGATCTCCTGCGGCTGGGCAACACCGGGACTGTCGGTCCGCTGGGATGCCGTCGGCGTCGACGTCGGCGTTGCCTGCGCGGTCGGGTTGGCGGTTGCAGCAGACGCACTGGATTGCGCCGCCGCCGATGCATCACCAGCAGCCGCCTGCGCTGCAGGTTGACCCTCGCCACCGCCCTGCTCCGCCGTGCCGTCGCCGATAAAGGTCATGCGCACGCGTGCTTCGTCGGCTTGCGTCGATTCGTCCGGCGCCCAGCGCACGCTGACCACCCAGATCAGCAGTGCAATAAAACCAAGATGGATCAACAGGCTACCGAGCAGCGCCAGCCAATGCTGCGGACGCTGATCGCGCGGTCGCGGCTCCCAGTGCTGCCACCACAAGCTGCGAAATGCCTGAAATGGCGAGAGGATTGCAGCGACGCCGGCACTGCGTGGAGGCAGCGGCCGCGCCAGCAGGACGCCGGTCACCGCAGCATCGTCGAACGGCGCCGTCGCAACGTTGCGGCGGCTCATCCAGCTTGCCCAGCCATAAGGCAAGCCGGTGCGCCGATCCAGAATGCGTCTGCCCGGCATACGCGCCAGCAGCGCCTGCAGCAGATCGGCGGCAGTGATCACGGGTGACGCGGAATCAGGCGGCGCTGTCGCGCGGGATGTACGGCGCGTCGCCGGTGGCGTGGTCGGTGGCGTCACGGACTGCAATCACGCCCGGCACACGTCCCATCAGGGTTTTTTCGATGCCCTGCTTCAAGGTGACATCGGCCATGCCGCAACCATGGCAACCGCCACCAAAACGCAGCAACACCACACCGTCAGCGGAGACCTCCTGGACCGCCACCCGACCGCCATGCGAGGCCAGCTGCGGGTTGATCTCGTTCTCCACCACCCAGCGCACGCGTTCGACCATCGAAGCCGAATCGGCCGGGGCTTCGCCCTTGATCTTGGGCGCCTTGATGGTCAGCTGCTGGTTGCCGGTGGATTGGGTGACGTAATCGATCTCGGCGCCATCCACCCACGGCACGCTGGCGGCGACGATATACAGGGTGAAGCCGTCGCAGTCGATCGCCCATTCGTCGCCACTCAAATCCGCCGGCTCGGCGAACTCGAGCCGCGCATCGGCGCGCGGGGTGCCCGCGTCCACCGCGCTCAGGCGCACGCCCATGCCGGGCACGCCCTCCCGTTCGATGAGCTTGCGGAAATAGGTCTGGGCTTTGTCGGATATCTGGATCATGCGGGTTATTCTAGCGCTCATTGCGCCCCCGCTCATGGAACACCGTGATCCTGACGGCGCACCGTCCGCCACCCCTGCGAGACCGACATGACCGATCTGATTCCCCTGGAGCAGGCCCATTGCCTTCCGCGCAAGGGCAGCGACCACAGGCTGGGCGAAGCGCGCCTGGCCGAACTGTTGCCGCAGGTGCCCGGCTGGGAGCTGAGCGAAGCCGGCACGGCCATTACCCGTACGTTCCGTTTCGCCGACTACTACCGCACCCTCGCCTTCGTCAATGCGCTGGCCTGGATTGCCCACCGCGAAGACCATCACCCCGATCTGGGGGTGCACTACGATCGCGTGGTGGTCCGCTATTCCACCCACGACGTCGGTGGGCTCAGCGAGAACGACTTCATCTGCGCGGCCAAGACGGCGCAACTCTACGATCAAGGAGTCACGGCATGACCAGGTATCGCGCCGCCCTCGCCGGTTTGTTTGTCGCTGCCGGCCTCGGCGGCTGTGGCAAGTCGCCGCAGCAGGCCACCGCCCCGGCCGCTGCGCCGACCGAGCTGGCGGCAGTGAAAACGCCACCGCCGGACTATTCGCCGCAACTGGCCTGCGCCGGTATCGGCGGCACCACGGTCCTCAGGGTGGTGATCGGCACCGAAGGCACGCCCACCGATGTGTCGGTGACCCAGAGCAGCGGCCAGCCGGTGCTGGACGAAGCCGCTCAGACGCGCGTGCGCGAATGGAAATTCCGGGCCGCCACGCGCAACGGCCAGCCGGTGCCGCAAACCATCCAGGTGCCGGTCGCCTTCAAGCCACCGGTGCCGCGCCCGGACGAATGTTTTGCCATCGAAGAGCGCGCACGTCGCGGCAGTTGATGCGGCGTGCGTAGCGGCACGAATCCAGGTCCAGGCGTGCGCCGATGTGTTCTTGCGATGCAGGCAATCGCGCACTGAGCACATCAAGCGCACGCGTCTATTCGCTGCGTAGATTGGCACGCAGGCCGCGTCAGACACCACGCGTCCGTCATCCAGGCATGGCCATCCTGCATCTGCCGGTGGCCGGGCCGGGTGTGCGTCGTTGCCGTCGCCACGCGCCTCGCCGGATCGTTCCTTATTCCACAAGGTCGTTGCGTCACATGCTCGAAGTGTCATCCCATAATGTCTGGACCGCCTTTGCGGTCACGCTGGCGGCAGGTCTTGCGACCGGACTCGGCAGCCTGATGGTCGTGTTCTCCAAAAAGCCCAATCCGCGCCTGCTGGCGTTCGGGTTGGCATTCGCTGGCGGTGCGATGGTGTACGTGTCGCTGTCGGAGATTCTCAACAAGTCGATCTCCGCATTTTCCAACGCCTACAACGACAAACTCGGCTTTACTCTCGGCACGCTGAGTTTTTTGGCCGGCATGTTGTTGATCATGGTGATCGATCGCTTGGTCCCCAATCCACACCAGAGCCTGTCCAGCGACGATCCACTGTTCCGCGACGACAACCGCGCCTACATCCGCCGGGTTGGTTTGATGACGGCCATCGCCATCACCGCCCACAATTTCCCCGAAGGCCTGGCGACCTTTTTTGCGACGCTAGAAAGCCCGGTAGTGGGCATGCCGCTGGCGTTTGCCATCGCCATCCACAACATCCCCGAAGGCATTGCGATCGCGGTGCCGGTGTACTTCGCCACGCGCAACAAGTTCTATGCCTTCGGCGCCAGCCTGCTGAGCGGATTGGCCGAACCCATCGGTGCCGGCATCGGCTATCTGGCCTTGTCCAACGTGCTGTCAGAAGCGGTATTCGGTGCAGTCTTCGGGCTGATTTCCGGGGTGATGGTGTTTCTGGCGCTGGATGAATTGTTGCCAGCCGCCAAGCGCTATGCGCAGGGCCACGAGACGGTCTACGGCCTGGTGGCCGGAATGGGAACCCTTGCGATCAGCCTGGTGTTGTTCCGCTTCGCAACGCCCTAGGCTGCGCTATTTGCACGATGCCTGAACGCAGCCGTGCTCGGCCATGGTCAGGCGCCTTGTAGCAAGCTCCCAGACATTCAAGGCGGCGCATGGTACGCGCGTCATCCACGTGCACACAGCGAGGTGCCGTATGCAACGCCACACATGGTCACAGGAGCGCCTTGCCTTGGCGCTGGCCATCGCGTCCAGCAGCATGTTGGTCCTGGGCGGATGCCAGCGCGACGCAGCGCCGCCGACTGCGCCAACCGCAGCCGAGCCCTCTACCGCCGTGACGCCACCGCCCGCGCCGGCTTATACCCCGCCCACAGCGGACCAGTTGTATCAGCTGGTCGCACCGATCGCACTGTTCCCGGACAAGCTCCTGGCGCAGACCCTGGCTGCGTCGGTTTATCCGGATCAGGTGCTCACCGCCCAGGACTGGCTGCGCAGCAATCGCAATCTGACTGCCGCCGACCGCGCGCAGGCCACCGTGCCGCAGCCGTGGGACCCCAGCGTCAAGGCATTGACCGCGTTTCCGGATGTGGTGGATCAACTGGCCGGCAACCTCGACTGGACGCGTGCGCTCGGCGATGCCTACGCCCACGACCCCAACGACGTGCTCAATGCGGTGCAGGTCATGCGCCAACGCGCCCAGGCCAGCGGCCATCTGCGCAGCACGCCGCAACAACAGGTCCAGGTCGCGCGCCATGTCGTGGTGACACCGATCCTGGACGAGGACCGTATTCCGCCTCCCCCACAGGTGATCACGATCGAGCCGGCCCAGCCGGACGTGGTCTATGTGCCGCGTTACGACCCCGGCGTGGTCTACGGCACGCCGGTCGATGTCTACCGCGATTACGGTTATCGCCCGGTGCGCTGGTACCGCCAGGAAGACCTGGTGACCACCGGCGTGGTGTCGTTCGGCGTGGGCGTGTTGGTCGGCAGTGCGCTGGAGCATCACCACGGCTGGTTCGGTTGGGCTGCGCCAGCGCCGGCCTGGCATCGCTGGGGCTGGAACACCTGGGGCGTGGACTGGAATGCCCCGCCTGCCGCACCGCATTACGTGGTCTATCAGAATCATGTCTATGCGCCGCGCACCACCATCATCAACAACCGCACCACCTCGATCGACGCTCGCTCCTACGTGCGCCAGGACCAGCGGCGCTGGTTCACTACGGCTCCGGTATCCGCGCCCGCTGCCGGGTTGGCACCGCAGCACGGCGCTGCAGCGCAAGCCGTTCAGGCAATGACGTCTACGGCACGCGCGCAATCCCCCCGCAGCATGCCCGGCCCCAACGCAGCAACGCCCTCGCCCGCTGGCTTCCGCCGCGCACCGGATTACGCGCATCTGTCCACGCCGCGCTTCAATGCGCAGATGCTGCAGCCCGGTCGTCCGGTGGCACTGCGCGCGCCGGGTGCAGTGCCGGCGACCATGCCATCGGCATCGCCGGCTTCGCGCTATGTGCCACAGATGCAAGCGCAGGCGGCGCGTCCAGCCGCCCGCGCAACCGGGCCGTTATCGCGGACCGTTCCCTACCGTCCGGCAGCCGTCGAGCAGCAACGCGCAGCGATGCCGACGCATGATGCGGCCGCAATGCGGGACGTGCGCGATAACCAGCCCCGGGCATCAGCGCAGCTGCCGCTCTGGAAGCCACCCGTGCGCGACCAGCAACGCACGCCGGCACTGTCGCAGGCAGCCTTTGCGCGCCCCGCTCGCATTCAACGCCCGCAACAGTTGGCGCCCCCACGGCCAGAGCAACGCGTTGCAGTGAAGGCCGAACCGCAACAGCACATGCAGCGGATGGCTTCCTTCACACCGCCACGCGCCGCCCCAGCCCGGTCGATGGAACCGCATCCCGCCCGGCCGCGCGCTCCACAGCAACATCACGACGGCCACCATGACACCCGGCACGCAGGCTGAGCCGCTGGCGCTGGAGCCGCCACCAAGGCTGCTTCAGCGCCCCAGACGGTCCAGCGCGTCGGCCAGTTCCGGCGCCAGCGGTGCACTCAGTACATAAGGTGTCTTGCCGGCATCCAATGCGAACTCCAGCGACGCTGCGTGCAGGAACAGCCGCTTCAAGCCAAGTTGGTCGCGCAAACGCTTGTTGACCTCCGCCTCGCCGTACTTGTCGTCGCCCGCCACCGGGTGCCCCAGGTGCTGGGCATGCACGCGGATCTGATGCGTGCGGCCGGTTTCGATGCGGACTTCGCAATACGAGTGCCCGCCGCGTCGCTCCAGCAGCTTGAAGTGGCTGAGCGACGGTTTGCCGATCGCATTCACCTGCACATGCCGCTCGCCGCCTTGGCGCAGCCCGATGTGCAGCGGCGCATCGACCGTCATCACTCCGTCCGGCATCCGTCCGACCAGCAAGGTCAGGTAACGCTTGGTGATGCCACGCCCTTCGACCCGGTCGTCCTCCCGCATCAAGGCCTGCATCTCGGTCAGCGCCGAGCGCTTTTTGGCCACGATCAACAGGCCCGAGGTGTCGCGGTCGAGCCGGTGCACCAGTTCCAACGATTGATTGGGACGCAGCGACCGCAAGGTCTCGATGGCGCCGAAGCTGATCCCGCTGCCGCCGTGACTGGCGACACCGGAGGGTTTGTTGAGCGCCAGCAGGCGCGCGTCCTCGAACACGATCGCCGCTTCCAGCCTGGCCAGGAACGACGACGGTGGCGCCGCCTTGTCGCCTTCTTCGGCAACGCGCACCGGCGGGATCCGCACTTCCTCGCCACCTTCGAGCTTGCGCTCGGCCTTGGCGCGGCCGCCGTTCACCCGCACCTGGCCGCTGCGCACCAGCTTGTAGATCAGGCTGCGGGGCGCGCCCTTGAGCTGGCCGAGCAGGAAATTGTCCAGCCGCTGCCCAGCACGGTCTTCCGGAACTTTGAGAATACGCACGCCCACACGGTCGGTGGGCGGCTTGGGGGGCTGGGGGTCGGTCATCCGGCTCTTTATTCTGTTACACTCGGCGAGCGAGATAAGGGTTTGATTTCGTTGGAAGTTGATTGGCCAGAAGCCTGCCTTCCGATGAGTCCGGCACAGTGCGCGACCACCGCCCCCGGGGCGGCCATGTTAGCGGCTCACCGGCCTACCCGGCCATCGCCGGCGGTCTTTAGACCGTTGCGCTGAACATGTCCCGTGCGCTGCCCCGGTCCGTCCGGACGCGGCTGCCGGCCCTGAAACACCTATAAAACTTAAAGACAAGCGCTCCCGCGGCCTGCCGTGGTGTTGCAGCGCTGGAAACCCTGGTCAGGCCTGTCCGCGCGTTGCGCGAAGGGCCGACAAGCTGTTCCAGAGGCGAAACGTCACGGCGTTCCGCGCGGTAGAGCGCGTGAGGAACGCAACAATGAAGCGAATGCTGATCAACGCAACGCAGGCCGAAGAGCTGCGCGTAGCGATTGTGGACGGCCAGACCCTGTACGACATCGACATCGAACAGCCGTCCAAGGAACAAAAGAAGTCCAACATCTACAAGGGCCGTATCACCCGTCTCGAGCCCTCGCTGGAAGCGGCGTTTGTGGACTATGGTGCCGAGCGCCATGGCTTCCTGCCGCTGAAGGAAATCTCCCGCGACTATTTCCAGGCCGGCGTCGACCACAACAAGTCGACCATCCGCGAGCTGTTGCGTGAGGGCCAGGAAATCGTGGTCCAGGTGGACAAAGAAGAGCGCGGCAACAAGGGCGCTGCCCTGACCACGTTCATCTCGCTGGCCGGCCGCTACATGGTGCTGATGCCTAATTCGCCGAGCGCCGGTGGTGTCTCGCGCCGGATCGAAGGCGAAGACCGTGCCGCGCTGAAGGACGCGCTGGACAAGCTCGACATTCCCGACGACATGGGCGTGATCATCCGCACCGCCGGTGTCGGTCGTGACGCCGAAGAACTGCAGTGGGATCTGGATTACCTGCTGCAGACCTGGAAGGCGATCGCCGAGGCCGCACTGAGCAAGCCGGCCGCCTTCCTGATCTACCAGGAATCGCGCCTGATCATCCGCGCCCTGCGCGACTACCTGCGCGCCGACATCGGCGAAATCCTGGTCGATACGCCGGAGCTGTACGCCGACGCCCAGGAGTTCATGCAGCAGGTGATGCCGCAGAGCCTGCGCAAGCTCAAGCACTACACCGACGACATTCCGCTGTTCAACCGCTTCCAGATCGAATCGCAGATCGAAGGCGCCTACGAGCGCAATGTGCGGTTGCCGTCGGGCGGCTCGATCGTGGTCGACCAGACCGAAGCGCTGACTGCCGTCGACGTGAACTCCTCGCGCGCCACCAAGGGCAGCGATATCGAAGAGACCGCCTTCCAGACCAATCTGGAAGCGGCCGAAGAAGTGGCGCGCCAGTTGCGCCTGCGCGATCTCGGCGGCCTGGTGGTGATCGACTTCATCGACATGGCCTCGACCAAGCATCAGCGCGAAGTCGAAAACAAGCTGCAGAACGCGCTCAAGTACGACCGCGCGCGCGTGCAGCTAGGCCGCATCTCGCGCTTTGGCCTGATGGAAATGAGCCGCCAGCGCCTGCGTCCGAGCCTGGGCGAGTCCAGCCAGATCGTCTGCCCGCTGTGCGATGGCCACGGCCGCATGCGCAGCGTGGAATCGCTGTCGTTGTCGATCATCCGCGTGGCCGAAGAACATGCCATGAAGGAAAACACCGGACAGGTGCTGGTCCAGGCCCCGGTAGAGATCGCCAATTACCTGCTCAACGAAAAGCGCAGCGCGCTGCGCGAGATCGAGCAGCGCCACGATTCGCCGATCATCATCGTCGCCGACGAGCAGCTGCGTACGCCGCATTACGAAGTCACCCGCCTGCGCGAGAACGAGCTGGGCGAAGACAGCGGCAAGCCGAGCTACCAGCGCGGCACCCCGCGCAAGCTGCCGGTGCATGCGCTGACCAAGGCGCAGTTGAATATCCCCGCCGCTCCGGCAGTGACCTCGATCAAGCCGAGCCAGCCGGCGCCGGTGCGTGAGGAAGCCCCTGCCCCGGTCGCTGCGGCACCCGCACCGACGCCGGTCGTCGCGTTGCCGATTCCGGCGCCGGTCACCGGCGTGGTCGGTTGGCTGAAGCGGATCTTCGGTGGCGTCGAGCCGGTCGCTCCAGCGCCGGAATCGACCCCGCGCCCGCGTCAGAACGATGCCGGCCGCAGCAACCGTAACGAGCGTAGCGATCGCGGCGGCCAACGTCGTGACGGCCGCGATGCCCGCAACGGTGGCAACGCTGGCAATCAGCAGCGTGGCAATGGCGGCAATGGCAACGGCAATGGCGCCAACAAGGAACGTCGTGACGAGCGTCGCCAGCCGAGCAACGGCCAGAACGCGCAGAACGGCGCTCAGGCACAGCAGGTGCAGGTGCCCAAGCCGCCGCGCAATGACCCGCAGGCGCCGAAGCAACCCCAGCAGCAGAAGCAAAAGCCGCAGAACCAGACCCCGCGTCCGCCGCGTGCACCCGCACAGCAGCAGGATGGTGCGACGCCCGAGCGTCAGCCGCGTCCTGCGCGTCAGGACGAAGGCACCGCCTCCGCACAGACGCTGACCGCCACTGCCGCAACCGAGAGTGCAGTGTTGGCAGTGGCCTCCACTCCTGCGCCTGTCGCAGCGCAGGCAGCCGCAAGCGAAGCAACGCCGGCACACCCGGTCGATGGCATCGTGAGCGAGTCGCATGCCGATCGCGGCAGCGACGCAATCGCGGATGGCCAGACGCCGGATGCCCCGGGCGATGATTCGGCCAATGGCGAAGGCGGAAGCCGTCGTCGTCGCGGTCGTCGTGGCGGTCGTCGTCGTCGTCGTGGCGCAGGTGCCAATGGCGAAGGCGGCACCGGTGCCGATGGTCTGGAGACGGACGATCTGGACGGCGATGGCGAGGGCGATCTGGACGGCGACAACGACGAGGCCGCGACGCAGTCGTCGTCCGCTGCTGCGCCGCGCGCCGGACAGCCGGAGTTCGACTTCGACGATGACGCCACCACGCCTGTGACCTCGGCGCCCCCGAAGGCCGACAACAGTGCTCCGGTCGCAGTGAAGCCGCGTCCGATCCCCAAGGAACGTCAGGAAGTTCGGGCGGCCGATGACGCGACAGCGACCACTGCGCCGGTGTCCAACACCTCGCCGTCGTCGGAACAGCATGTTGCGACTGCGCCGGTGGCCGCTGCAGCCGAGCCGACACAACGCGCTGCAGCAACGGCACCGGTCGCGCCGGTGGCGGCTCCTGCTGCTGCTCCGATGGCGGCACCGAGGTCCGTAGCCGAGTGTGCCGACCCGGCATCCTCAGTCTCCGAGCCTGTCGCACAGCCCCAGGCTGCACCGGTGGCTGCGCCCGCACCTGAGGCACCGATCTCGACCGGCCCCCAGCAGGCAGCGCCTGCGGCAACGTCCCATGGACAGACGCAGCCTGTGCAAGCCGACACGGCGACAGCCAGGCCGTCCGACGTCCAGACGCCGCCCCCGACGCAATCGGCAAACGCCCCGGCGGTGCATGCCGCCGTGGCGACCGTCACCGCGCCGCATGCAGCGACGTCCGGCGATGCCGATTCCGAGGGTGCGGTGAGCTCCACGGCGACGTCGCCGCAGAGCCTGCCGACCACCGAGGCCGCCCCCGCAGCACCGGTACGCACGCCGTATGCCCCGGTGCAGACGACGCTGCTCGATGCCTTGTCGCCAGCGCAGGCGCAAGCGCCGATCTCCACGCCCACTGCGGTGGTGCCGACCGGAAGCGCGACCGCAACGCCGGTCAATACGCAGGCACAGGCCGAACAGCCCAAGCCGGCGGTCGCTGTCTCCGAGCCGATCAAGCCGACGACTCCGCAACCGGGTGATGCTGAAGTGGACGCATCGAAGGACGAAGCAGGCAAGCCGCGTAGCGATCACTGATCGGTTGGGCATGAAGCATCTCGCCCGAGTGCTCGGGCAAGATGCGCATCAGACACAGCGGCCTTCGGGCCGCTGTTTTTTTGGGTGCCGCCTGCCCGCAACGAGGTCTCCTCGAACCGTCTGAAAGCTCGCTCTCCGGTCAACGTTCATTGACGATGCGTCGAGACGCGCATGTGGACCGCCTGCAATGGACCGCAGCCGCCGCTGCGACCAGCGTGAAGACGCGCGCAATATCTCGCCGACCGCGCAACAACCATGGCGGCAAAATCACCCGTGCGCACGGCATCGGTCATCCTGGGCAACCGCCAGGACAGAGTGTCCGCCGCTGCTGGACACCGCTATCATCTGGCTCTGCGCGCCGAGCCACCCTCTGTGGCAGCGGGCGTCATCACAGGAGAATGCCGATGCGACTGGTCGAAACGCAGGAGTTTTCCATCCAAGCCAATCCGATGTTCGAAAACGCGCGCGTGTTCGCCGGTTCGATCAGTCTCAAATGCCAGCCGCAGACCACGTTCTCCCCTCAGATGAGCGTGTGGACGGCGGATGTGGAGCAGGACGTGTCGCCGCAGGACTGGCTGACGAATGTAGTACGCGACGACGACCCGCTCGTCGAACGCAAAGCCGTTGCTTTCGCCGGAATGCACGGTGAGATGGTCAAGCTCAAGGGTCGCCTCGAGGACTGGGAAACGACGCATGCGCGGGATTGGTACCGGCTGCGGGCTTTGCTGGTCGCCGCCGATGGCGGCACCTGGTATCACGCCACGGCGATGACCAGCGATGCCGACCTTGCGGCAATCGAGGCAGACTTCGAGCGGCTGCTCGGCTCCATCCAGGTGAAGCTGGATGGCGCTGCGGCCAGCGGGGCGCGAATGGCGGGCGACGAACAAAAGGACGCCGTGTTGTCGCAGGTGAAGAAAGCTCTGGATGCGGCCGCAGTCGTGCAGCTGGAGCGGGAAAACGCCCTGGCAAAAGCCACCGGCGATGCCCGAGCCCGCGCGCCCGTGGCCGACATCGAGACGCGCTTCGAGAAGGCCGTGGCCATGCTCGGCCTGGACGACAAGCGCGAGCTCTTGCGTCAAATCGTAGTGCCCACTGTCTCCCTCACCGAAATCGATGTGGCGGACAAGAACGCGATCGGCTTGAGCCGTATTGGCGGCGGTCCCGATCTACCCGAGGGAATGGACTGGCCACGCGATGCCAGCGGCTTCCATCTGAACTTTCTCGCCCAGATCGAACTCGCCGAGCTGCCGGAGCGTGCCGAGATCCTGCCGCAAGCGGGACTGCTCGCCTTTTTCACGGGATCTGACTATTCCGATTGGCGCGTGCTGTTCACCCCGCCCGGCACCGCACTGGTGGCCCATGCCCTGCCCGATGATGCAATCGACACCACCGAGTCCGCGTTGCGCATGGCCGAATGGAATCGTGACCAGGACCGCTTCGTCGCGAATGGAGTCAGCGTCGATGGGCTGTCGGTGGACACCGATGCGCAAGGACGCATGACCTTCAAGCGTGACGGTCGGGCGGTGATGGTGTTCGCCTCGGAATACGAGATCAGCCAATCGGCACAGGGATTGCGCCTGGAGCGATCGCTCAGCGCCCCGTTCGATCTCTCCGGCAGCAACCGTCCGACTATCGACGCGGATGCGGAACTGGACGATCTCTCCGATTTCGCGCTGGCGATTGCGGAACGGTTCCAGGTCGGCGACGGCCCGCAGCACCAGATGTTCGGCATTTGCGGCATACGGGGCCTGTCCGCCATTCAGCAGCTGGCAGCCGAGCATGCGAGCAGACAGGGCTGGTCGGACATCGCGACGCCTGACGACTGGTTCATCCTGATCAAGCTGGCGTCAGGCGGCCAGGCCGGTTTCAGCTTTTCCGACCACGGCGATTACATCTTCATGGCACATCGCAAGGACGCCGCGAAAGGTGACTTTTCGCGGGTGTATGCCTTCGTGGAATCCGGCTGACGCCCCGCCGGGCTGGCGAGCGCTACGCTCCGGCAAGCAACCGCGTGCTCGCGGAGCGCCGTCGATGCGACTGCGCAGCACGACGGCTGTGCCGCATTCAAGGCTGCGCGTTACAAGGTTCTGGACGGATCGGTCAGGCCGTACTGATTGGCCAGGCGCGCCAATGCGATGTTGTCCTGGATGCCGACCTTCTCGAACAGGCGCGCCTTGTGCGTATTGACGGTCTTGGCGCTGAGGCTCAAGCGCTTGGCGATATCCTCCTGGCGCAGGCCCTGAGTCAGCAGCAAAGCGACTTCCAGCTCGCGGGGCGACAAGGCATCGAAGGGCGAACCGCCGCCCTCCAGGTTTGACAGGGCCAGGTTCTGCGCAATGGTGTTGCCCAGATAACGCCGACCCAGCGCGACCTCGCGCACCGCACGCAGCAGTTCGTTCGCATCGCCGCCTTTGCCGACATAGCCCGAGGCACCCGCTTCTAGCAGACGCTTGGGCAATGGGCCGTCTTCGAGCACGGATACGATGATGACGCGTGTGCCGTAATCGCCTTTGACGATGCGCTCGGTGATTTCCAGCCCGCTAACGCCAGGCAGATGCAGATCGCATAGCACGATGTCGGGCTTGAGCTGGCGAATCTGCGGCAATGCCGCCTCGCCACTCTCCGCCTCGCCAACCACATCGACGTCCACTTCCTTGGACAGGATCATCTTCATGCCTGTGCGCACGAGTGCATGATCGTCAATCAGAAAAACTCTGATGGTCATCCTTGTTGTCCTCGCTGTGCGGCTGGCTGATGCAGCCTAGCTGCGTGAATAATTCAGGGCAAGCTCGATGCGACGTATTACCTTTGAGTCAGAGCCCATAGCGTTCTACCGCTGTCTATCATGGCAGGCATTGGAAGCACCATCGCGGCGTCATCAGATGATGCAAGCCAGGTAAGTGCGCGAATATCGGGCAATTCACTCGCGCTTGGTCAGATTTTTCCCGTCTCGGTACTGCGCTCGGCATCGACCAGCGGACGCAGTTCGGAATCGACTGCGACACGTTCGTCGAAGACAAAGCAGCGGCCCTCATAGCCTTCGCCACCGACTTCTTCGAAGTAGCCCAGGATGCCGCCTTCCAGTTGCAGCACGTTGTCCATGCCATCGGCCTGCATCCACAACGCGGCCTTTTCGCAGCGGATGCCGCCGGTGCAAAAGCTGACCACAGTGGCATCGGCCAACCCGGCGCGGTGTGTCTGCAGCGCGTGTGGCAGGTCGGTGAACTTGTCGATCGGCAGCGTCAACGCGCCCTGGAACGTACCGTATGCCACTTCCTGCGCGTTGCGCGTGTCCAGCAGTACCAGCGGGCGGCCGCGATCGTCCCGCCCGTTGCGCATCCACTCGCGCAGCACGGCGGGCGTCACCGTCGGCGCACGGCCCTGCAGCGGAGACGCATCGTCCCGGCGGAAGCTGATGATCTCCGGCTTGACCTTCACCTTGAGCCGCGCGAACGGCTGCAACGCGCTCAGGCTGTACTTGATGCGCATCTGCGCAAAGCGTTGGTCTGCCTGCAACCAAGCGTAGAACGCGCCGATCTGCCCGGCATCGCCTGCCAGAAACAGGTTGATGCCCTCTTCGGCCACCAGCACCGAGCCCTTCAATGCCTGCTGCTCGGCATGCGCAAGCACGGCGTCGGCAAGTTGCTGTGGGTTCTGGATGGTGACGAACTGGTAGGCAGCGGTATTGGTGATCATGCGGCTATTTTAAGCCGATGCCGCCGCAGGTGCGATCAGCCGCGCAACAGCAGAAACGGCAGCAATACCAGCGACGCGACCACCAGCATCCCGATCAGCGTGGCGATCACGAACAGCGGACGCCTGCGCAGCAGCGCACCGAAGGTTTCGGCAGTGCCGGACGCGAGCGCTGCCTGGCGCTGTGCACGTGCGACCGTGCCGCGCCGGGCCTGGTACGCATCCATCACCGCCTTGGCGCGCGGGTAGTCGGCATCGTCGCTGAGCCAGATGCCACCAGCGGAGATGCCCCAATTGCCGGGCCGGGTTTCGTAGATCTGCACGAGATGCTCGCGCATCAGCGCCCGCACCTCGTCGGCTTCGTCATCGGGAACATTGCGCAGATTGAGCAGCAGCTTGGCCATGGGCGCGATGATACCGGGAGCCAGGTGCGATAATGGCGCACTTCCTTTGACGGACCATCCCATGCGCCTTCTGTTGACGCTTTGTGCCGCGCTGCTGCTCGCAAGCTGTGCGCCTGCCCTGCCGCCGTCCGGGGGCACCATCGCCACGTTCGAGCGGATCGACCGCAATGTCGGCTCCGGCGCAGAAGCCACACCCGGCGCGATGGTCACCGTGCACTACACCGGCTGGCTGTACGACGAAAAAGCCGCCGACAAGCATGGCAAGAAGTTCGATAGCTCGGTCGATCGCGCCGAGCCGTTCCAGTTCGTGCTGGGCGGCCACCAGGTGATCCGCGGTTGGGACGATGGCGTGGCCGGCATGCGCGTGGGCGGCAAGCGCACCCTGATGATTCCGCCGGAGTACGGCTACGGCGATAACGGTGCAGGCGGGGTGATTCCGCCCGGCGCGTCGCTGGTGTTCGATGTGGAATTGCTTGGCGTGCAGCCGCGCTGAGTGCCGTTGCAATGACGGACGTGAGCAAGCGACGGCTGGCGGTGATCGGCGGCGGGCCGGCTGGTTTGATGGCGGCCGAGGTGGCATGTGCGGCAGGTCTTGCGGTGGATCTGTACGAAGCCAAGGGATCGGTCGGTCGCAAGTTCCTGATCGCCGGCAAGGGCGGCTTGAACCTCACCCATTCCGATCCAATGCCGCTCTTTGCGCAGCGTTATCGTGAACGTACCGATGCTGTCGCATCCTGGTTGCAGCAGTTCGATGCGCAAGCGCTGCGCGCCTGGGCGCGTGATCTAGGGGTGGACACCTATGTCGGCAGCTCCGGACGGGTGTTCCCGATGGATCGCAAGGCGGCGCCGTTGTTGCGTGGCTGGGTGCGACGACTCAAGGAACAGGGTGTGGTGTTTCATGTGCAGCATCGCTGGCTTGGGTTGAGCGATGACGGTACGTTGCGCTTCGACACACCAACCGGTGACATCCAGCGCGTTGCAGGCGCGGTGGTGTTGGCGCTCGGTGGCGGCAGTTGGCCGCAGCTTGGCTCGGATGGTCTGTGGCAAGCGCCACTGCAGCAACGCGGCATCGCGGTTGCGCCCTTGGTGCCGGCCAACTGCGGTTTCGACATCGACTGGAGCGCGCATTTTGTGCAGCGGCATGCCGGTGCGCCGCTCAAGCCGGTGGTGGCGCATTGGCAAGATCGCCATGGCGTGCAACACGAACTGCAGGGCGAATGCGTGGCCACCGCCACCGGAATCGAAGGCAGCCTGATTTATGCGGTGGCTGCAGACTTGCGAGAGCAGATCGATGCGCAAGGCGTGGCCGAACTTGGCCTGGATCTGGTGCCGGGACGTTCCCTTGAGCGCGTGAGCGCCGAACTGGACAAGCCGCGCAAGGGACGGAGTTTTAGCGAGCATTTACGCCGACAGGTCGGCATCGACGGCGTCAAGGCCGCACTGCTGTACGAACACCTGGGCAAACAGGCCGGCGACGATCCTGTGCAGGTGGCACGCACGCTCAAGCAGTTACCGTTGCGCTTGCTCAGGCCGCGCCCGCTTGCCGAGGCGATCAGTTCGGCCGGCGGCGTGCGGCTGGAAGCGCTGGACGATGGGCTGATGGCGATCGCACAACCTGGCGTGTTTTGCGCCGGAGAAATGCTCGATTGGGAGGCACCGACCGGCGGCTATCTGCTGACCGCCTGCTTCGCCAGCGGATTACGTGCCGCACATGGCGCGGTGCACTGGCTGCAGCAGCAAGACGGGTGCGTTACAGACGATCGTTGACCGCTTCGCGCGGCCAGACCGATTTGACGTCGTAAATCACCGCGCCCGGTTTGCCCAACGCGGCGATGCGCTGGGCGTCGTAGTCGCGGTACTGCGCATGCGCCACCGCCAGCACGACCGCGTCGTAGGCACCTTCGTCCACAACCTCGCACAGCTGCACGCCGGCATGCTGCAGGGCTTCTGCCGGGTCGGCCCACGGGTCACAGGTATCGACCTGCACGCCCGCAGCTTGCAGCAACTGCACCAGTTCCAGTGCACGGCTATTGCGTAGATCCGGGCAGTTCTCTTTGAAGGTTGCGCCCAGCACCAGCACCCTCGCCTGCGCGAGCACCACGCCGCGCGTGGCGAGCATGCCGCAGACACGCTCGGCCACGTGCCGACCCACGCGATTATTGACCTGCCGCGCGGTGTGGATCAGGTCCGGGTGATAGCCCACGCTCTCGGACTTGTGCATCAGGTAATACGGATCCACGCCGATGCAGTGGCCGCCGACCAGCCCGGGCCGGAATGGCAGGAAATTCCACTTGGTTCCGGCCGCTTCCAGCACATCCAGCGTGTCAATGCCGAGCTTGTCGAAGATCAATGCCAGCTCGTTGACCAGTGCGATGTTGACGTCGCGCTGGATGTTTTCGACCACCTTGGCAGCCTCGGCCACGCGCATCGACGGCGCGCGCCAGGTACCTGCGGTGATGATGCTGGTGTACAGCGCGTCGATCGCGTCGGCAGCTTCTATGGTGGAGCCGGAGGTGATCTTGCGGATATCGCGCAAACGCCGCTGGCGGTCGCCCGGATTGACGCGTTCGGGGCTGTAGCCGCAGAAAAAATCGTCGTTAAAACGTAGCCCCGATGCGGCTTCGAGCAAGGGCACGCAGACTTCTTCGGTGGTGCCCGGATAGACGGTGGATTCGTAGATCACCAAGTCGCCCGGCTTCAGGGCTGCAGCGATCAATGTCGTCGCGCTACGCAGCGGCTGCAGATCCGGTTGCTCGAAGCTGTCGATCGGCGTCGGCACGGTGACGATGAAGATGCTGCATGTCGCCAGATCGGCAGCGTTTGCGCTGTAGCGCAACTGTGTTGCAACGGCCAACTCGGTGTCGTCCAGCTCCAGCGTGGCATCGTGGCCCTCGCGCAACTGTCCGACCCGCTGCACATCGATATCGAAGCCCAGCGTGTCGCGCCGCTCACCGAATGCAACAGCCAGCGGCAGACCGACATAGCCCAGCCCGATGACGGCGATGCGTGACTGAAGCGGGGCGAGAAGCGTGGTGCTGGACATGCGGTTCCTTCGGTCGCGCGCGGTCGGTTACCGCGCAGCTGTGCGGCGGCAGCATAGCGCAGGCGGCAATCCAGCCGTCAGTGCAGCAACGCCCCCCCGCATGGAGATTCACAATCGGCGCGCAATCAGGCACGCTATCGCTATGCCCGGGTGGCGAAACTGGTAGACGCAAGGGACTTAAAATCCCTCAGCTGCAAGGCTATGCGGGTTCGATTCCCGCCCCGGGCACACGCTTCATCCATCTCCATTGGTTGGCACGAAGACGTTGGCACATGTCGCTAGGACAGCTAGGTCGGACTAAGTTGGAGACGTCGAGGATGTCCACGCGAGGCGACCAGCCCGATGACAGCCTGCAGTTCGCCATGTTGACCAGGGGCCTGCCTCCGGCCGGCGATCAAGGCATCGCTTCGATCGAGGCATTACGCGCGCGTTGGCAATATGCCCTGCCCTGCCTGGACGGCGGCAGATTGATCGTGCAGATGCTGGCATTCGAACTCGAGCAGTTTTCGCTCGAAGCATTTGGTATCTGCAACATCGCATGCCCTGACACGATTGCGCGTAGCGTTCGCAAACGCCAGGCCGAGTATTTCTTCGGCCGGCTGGCTGCGCGACAGGCCTTGCAGCATCAGGGATTGATCGCCGCCGGCACGTGTCCCGACATCGCCACCGGCAGCTCGCGTGAACCGCTATGGCCGGCGCAGGTGATCGGCAGCATCTCGCACACCAATCGCCTGGCTGCGGCGGCGGTTGCACCACTTGGCAGATGGCGCGGTATCGGCATCGATCTGGAGCACGTGGTCGGTGCTGACGCACGCGAGGCGTTGTTGAGCACTGTCGTAGACAGCTCGGAGCTGGCGTTGCTGCAGTCGATCTGCGCGTCCACCAACGTGCCGCTGGAAGTGTTGCTGACCATCGTCTTCTCTGCCAAGGAGAGTCTGTTCAAGGCGAGTTTTTCTGCAGTAGGCCGCTACTTCGATTTTTCCTGTGCCCACTTGGTGGCACTGGATCGCGTTGCGGGGCGGGTCCGTTTTCAGCTCAGCGAGCAGCTATGCCAGGATCTACCAAGCGGTCATCTGTGCGATACCGGTTTCGGTTTTGTAGATCCGCAGACAGTGATCACCTATCGAATCTGGTGAATCCGGCCGCATAACGTCGAGGCACGGCCGCGGAAAATAAAGTGCATGCACAAACATGGCATAACAAAAAAGGGCCGAAAGGCCCTTTTAAGTGATCCACTGAACCCTGAGATTCAGTCATTCTGATTTGGAGCGGGAAACGAGACTCGAACTCGCGACCTCAACCTTGGCAAGGTTGCGCTCTACCAACTGAGCTATTCCCGCGTGGAGCAATATTCTACAGCGTGTCAATTCAATGCGCTAGCCCCATTCATCTCGCTGGATGCAGGAAACCGCGCATGTGGTATGGAGGCCTGGGCCGGAATTGAACCGGCGTACGCGGATTTGCAGTCCGCTGCATAACCACTCTACCACCAGGCCGAAACGTCAACCCCAAGGCGTCCTGCCTTGAAAACAACGAGACCCCGGAGGTGGGGTCTTGTCTCTATCTGGAGCGGGAAACGAGACTCGAACTCGCGACCTCAACCTTGGCAAGGTTGCGCTCTACCAACTGAGCTATTCCCGCTTGGGAGGCGAAATTCTACAGCGAACAGGATAGCTGTCAACTGTTGCTTTCGATTTTTTTCGGCTTATTGCTGATTGCTGCTTTTTCATCGGCGCGCAGGCTCGGCCATGCGGCCTGCAGGTACTGAAAACCAGACCACAATGTCAGCAGCGCGGCGATCGCCAGCGTCCAGTAACCGGCGCGAAAAATCAGATTGCCGAACCAGATTTCGTGCGTGGGCATCTGCCCCGGCGTGACCGAATACAGCAGGCACAACAGCGCGACCATCTGCGCGGTGGTCTTGATCTTGCCGATCGCCGCCACGCGCACCTTGGCACGCTGGCCGATCTCGGCCATCCACTCGCGCAGCGCAGAGACGGCGATTTCGCGGCCCACGATCACCGCCGCCCAGAATGCCATCCACGGTGTCGGGTGGCCCTGCACGATCAGGAACAACGCCACGGCGACCATCAGCTTGTCGGCCACCGGGTCCAGAAACGCGCCGAAGGCGGAATACTGGTGATACCGCCGTGCGACCCAGCCATCCAGCCAGTCGGTGATGGCAGCCAGCCCGAACACGCCGGCAGACGCGAAATTGGTCCACGTGTACGGCAGGTAGAACACCACGACCAACACCGGGATCATCAAGATCCTCAGCAGTGTCAGCCACGTGGGGATGGTCAACTTCATTACGGACTCGACTCGCCTGCCGCATCGGGAAGCGCCAGCCCGTGCAGGTTAGCGTAGATTCGCGCGGCAAGTGCGGCATTGACCCCCTCCACCCGCGCGATCTCGGCTTCGCCGGCGGCCTTGAGACCGACCAGCCCGCCGAAATGCTTGAGCAGGCTTGCGCGACGGCGCGGGCCGATGCCGGGGATATCCTCCAGCTTGCTGGTCATGCGCGCCTTCTGGCGGCGACCACGGTGGCCGGTAATGGCGAAGCGGTGGGCTTCGTCGCGTACCTGCTGAATGAACTGCAGCGCCGGCGATGCCGCGCCCGGGCGCAGTTCGCGGCCGTCGGCCAGGATCAGCGCCTCGTGCCCCGCCCTGCGCTCCTCGCCCTTGGCCACGCCGACCAGCAGCACGTTCTCGATGCCCAGATCGGCCAGCGCGCCCTTTGCCTGCGCCAGCTGGCCGGCGCCGCCGTCGATCAGCAACACATCCGGCAGCACACCGTTCTCTTCCACCGCACGCCGAAAGCGCCGTTCGATGGCCTGGCGCATTGCGGCGTAGTCGTCACCCGGCGTGATCCCGGAAATATTGAAGCGCCGATACTGACCGCGCACCGGCCCGCTGGCATCGAACACCACGCACGAGGCCACCGTCGCCTCGCCCATGGTGTGACTGATATCGAAACACTCCACCCGCTTGACCTGCTCGGCCAGCCCCAGCATCTCGCGCAGCGCTTCACTGCGTGCGTGTTGCGCGCTCTGGCTGGTGAGTTCGGTGACCAGGGTCAGCTGTGCGTTGCGCGTGGCCAGCAGCAGATAGCCGGCACGCTCGCCGCGCACATTCCACTTCAACGCTACCTTGTGCTCGGCGGCGCTGCTGAGTGCGGCTTCGATCAATTCGGAATCGGGAATTTCGCGATCGAGCAGGATCTCGCGCGGCGGCGAATGTTCGGCGTAGTACTGCGAGACGAACGCCGCCAGGATTTCGTCGGCACTGTCTTCGCCATTGGTCTTTGGAAAAAACGAGCGCGTGCCCAGATTGCGGCCGTCGCGAAAACTCAGCAGCAAGACGCAGGCATGGCTGGATTGCGTGGCGCATGCGAGCACATCCAGATCGGCCGCACGACCATCCACATATTGGCGGTTCTGCATGCTGCGCAGCGAGGACAGCAGATCGCGCAGACGTGCGGCGCGCTCGAACTCCAGCGCTTCGCTGGCCTGCTGCATCGACTGCATGATCTCTTCGCCAAGCTGGTCGCTCTTGCCTTCGAGAAACATCGTGGCGCGGCGTACCGATTCTGCGTAGTCGGGCGCTGCGACCAAGTTCACGCACGGCGCGCTGCAGCGGCCGATCTGGTATTGCAGACACGGCCGCGAGCGATTGCGGAACACGCTGTCTTCGCAGCTGCGCAGCTTGAACAGCTTGTGCATCAGGCTCAAGGTTTCGCGCACGCCGGTCACGCCGGTGTACGGGCCGAAATAGCGCCCCTGCACCGCGCGCGGGCCACGGTGCAGCGCGATGCGCGGCCAGTCTTCGCGCGTCATTAACACATAAGGGTAACTCTTGTCGTCGCGCAGCGAGACGTTGTAGCGCGGCGACAGCGACTTGATCAGCTGGTTTTCCAGCAGCAGCGCCTCGGCCTCGCTGCGGGTCACGGTGACGTCCATGCGCGCGACTTGCGACAGCATCGAGGTCAATCGTGCGTTCTTCGGCGTGCCGTTGAAATAGCTGCCCACGCGCTTGCGCAACGCACCGGCCTTGCCGACGTACAGCAACGTGTCGTCGCCCGCATACATGCGGTAGACGCCGGGTGCGGTGCTCAGGTGCGCCGCAAACGCCTTGCCATCGAAGTCGGCTTGGGGCCTTGCGTTCATTCGTCTATCGCAACATCACTGAGCACGCCGCTTGCGAGGTCGTACCGCAACACGGCATGGGCGTCGGTTTCGGCGATCCAGACTGCGCCGGCGGCGACCGCCAGCCCGGCCGGGCCATGCAGGCGACGCGGCAGCTCCAGCGTGGTCAGTTCGCCGCCGCCCAGCCGCAGGCAACGCAAGCGGCCGTTGCCGGTGTCGGCGATCCACAGCAGCGGCGAATCGGCCGCCAATGCGATGGCTTGCGGAAACTGCAGACGCGCGGTACCGCGTGGACCGTCCTGGTCGCCGAACTGCCACATGCCCTGCCCGCCCACCAGGGTCTGCACCAGGTCGCCGCGCAATTGCATGGTGCGGATCGAGGAACTCAGCCCGTCGCAGACATAGGCCACCTGCTGCACCGCCGCCAGACCGGCCGGTTGCGCGAATGCGGCGAGATGGCCGCTCCCGTCGCGGATTTCAAGCGCGCCAGTCCCGGCGCGCGCGGTCAACGCAGCGCTGCCCAGGTGGTAACTCCAGATGCGGTTATCGCCGGCCATGGCGATCAGCACCTGGTTGTCGGCAACTGCCAGGCCGTGCGGACAGTTCAGCGCTGAGGCGCCGGCAAACGCCAGTGGCCCCTCGATCGGCTCGCCTGAGCGACCGGTGCCGCAGAGCGTATCCACCTGCCCACTGCCCAGATTGATGCGCCGCAAGGCGTGATTGCCGGTGTCGGCGACGTAAAGCTGGTTACGTTCGATCGCCAGGCCCTGCGGGCGTCGAAATGCCGCTTCGCCGATTCCGCCATCGATGAGATCGGCGGTACCGTGACCGAACTGGCGCAGCACCCGGCCGCCATGCGTGCACTCGAGCACGCGGTGATGGCCGGTATCTGCGACGTAAAGGCGATCTTCGGTGGCAGCCAGCCCGGTCGGGAACCGCAACGCCAGGCGCGGCTCGGGTTCACGCTCGGGCACGCCCTGCAGATCCGCATCGGACGGTGGCTGCTGGCCTTCGCACAAGGCGACCAGCGCTCGGTCCAGATCACTGGTGACGCCCACCAGGCGCTGGCGCTCGCGGCCGTAGGCGTCGATGAGCACCAGCGTGGGCCAGGATTCGATGCCGAAGCGCCGCCAGGTTTCCCAGTCGTTGTCGAGCAGGATCGGCGCACTCACCCCGTGTCCGCGCAATTGCTTGAGCGAGCGTTGCGGCAGGCGTTCGCTGTCGAAACGCGGCACCTGCACCACGATCACCTGCAGCCGCCCGGGGCTGCGCGCCTGCCACTGCGCCAGCTCGGCCAGGCGCTCGGCGCACCACACCGAACTGGCATTGACGAAGGCCAGCACCAGCGCACGCCCACGATGCTCCTGCAGGGTGGATGGCCTGGCGTTGAGCCAGGTGGGAAATTCCGGCAGTTCCTGGGTGAGCTGGGCAGTCATACGGTCATTATGCCCAAGCCCGATCAGCCGTAGGTGAGTCTGGTAACGGTCTGACGCGCAGCCGTATCGACCAGCTGCCAGGCATGCTCGAAGTCATCGGCGCCGCCGGTGTACGGGTCGGGGATCTCGTCGCGTTCGTCCACGCCTGCCCAGGGCAGCCACAACGCGACCTTGTCGCGTGACGCCTCCGGGGCAAGCCGCTGCAGGTCGCGCAGATTGCTGGCGTCGGCGCATAGCAGCCAATCGAAATGCTCGAAATCTTCCGCGCGCAGCTGACGCGCGCGCAAGCCGGAGATGTCCACGCCATGCCCACGTGCGCAACGCACTGCGCGCGGATCCGGGGGCTCGCCGGCATGCCAGTCGCCGGTGCCGGCCGAGTCGACCTCGATCCGCCGCGACAGCCGCGCTTGTTCGAGCCGGGCGCGCAACGCACCCTCGCCCATCGGCGAACGGCAGATATTGCCCAGACACACGATCAAGACCTTCATGCAGCGGCCACGCGGGTTTGCGCGCGCGCCAGGTCGTCGGGCGTATCGATTCCCGGCGGAAACTGCTCCGGGGTCAACGCCACCGCGATGCGATAGCCAGCTTCCATCACGCGCAATTGTTCCAGCGATTCGATGCGCTCCAGCATGCCGGGCGGCATCGCGGCAAAGCGCTGCAGAAACCCTGCGCGATAGGCGTAGATGCCGATGTGGCGCAACCATTGACCATCCTCGGGCAAGCTGTCGCGCTGGCTGGCGAAGCGGTCGCGGTGCCAGGGAATCGGCGCACGACTGAAATACAACGCATCGCCGTCGGTGGTGCGCACCAGCTTGACCACGTTGGGATCGAACAGCTCGTGCGCGCTGTCCACCTGCGCGGCAAGCGTGGCCATCTCGGCGCCGGACTGCAACAGCAGATCCGCGACGGCGCGAATGCCGGCTGCAGGCGCGAATGGCTCATCGCCCTGCAGATTCACCACGCAGGTGTCAGCCTCCCAGCCGGCGATCCGTGCGCATTCGGCAAGGCGATCGGTGCCGGATTCATGCGTTGCGCCGGTCATCGCCACATGCACGCCGGACAGGCCGTCGATCACCTCGGCAATGCGTGCGTCGTCAGTGGCAACCCACACCTCGCGCGCACCGGCCAGCAACGCCCGCTCGGCCACATGCTGGATCATCGGGCGCTCGCCGATCAGTTGCAACGGCTTGCCCGGCAGACGCGTGGAGGCGTAGCGCGCGGGAATGGCGACGACGAAATCGGCAGGAGGTGTGGTGGTCATGCGTGCACGCTCAGGGATGCAGGAAAATTGGAGAAACGAGATAACCGAATCGCATGATGTATCTATGTGATTGAGCGAAGTAGCGGCATTCAGTTGGAGCAGCGATGCGCTACATCAGCACTCGGAGGCCGCTGTACGCACTGCTGCAACCATGCATACCGGCCATCTCGACGGGTCCTTGCCCGCCCACCGTCGCGGGACCTTACGCGGCATGGATGCCGCGTAAGAGCGTACAGGGACGTACTTGCGGCGTATCCCACGACGGTGGGCGGGCAAGGACCCTGCAGCCAAGCAGCAGATCGCCATTGCCAGAAAAACCGCACTCACACACCCTGCCGACTCGCCAACTTGTCCAGGCGATCCAGCAGACTCACCCAGAACGCCGCCGGCAACTCCGCCTTGAGCGGCACGCTGTACAACCACTCGTCGGCAAAGGGCCGGCATTTCACTGCGTCTTTTTCGGTCATCAACACCGGAAGGCGACTACCGAAACTGAAATCGGCGGCGCGATAGACGTGGTGATCGGGAAAGGCATGCGGCACCACGCCGATGCCGCGCGCACGCAGCATGGCGAAGAAGCGTTCCGGGTGCGCGATGCCAGCCACCGCATGCACGCGCTGCCCGGCAAGCATGCTCAGCGGCTGGGCGCGCTTGCCATCCATCGGCTGCACGCTGTCGATGCTCAGACGCATCTGCCATTCACCGAATCCGGCGTCGTCGGGCGCGGGTGTCGCCGCCGTTGCACTGGCCTGCCCGAGATTGACCACGCGGAAATCGCAATCGCTTGCACGTGCGGCCGGTTCGCGCAGCGGCCCGGCAGGCAACAGGCGTCCATTGCCGTAGCGGCGCTGGCCGTCGACCACTTCGATCTCCACATCGCGGGCAAGCCGATAGTGCTGCAGGCCGTCATCGCAGACGACGATGTCGCAGCCCGCCTCGACCAGGGCCCGCGCTGCAGCCACACGATCGCCATCCACGCGCACGCGTGCGCCGGTCTTCCAGGCGATCAGTACCGGTTCGTCGCCGCCGAGCGCCACCGGCGTGTCTGCGTCGACCCACCGCGCGGTGCCGGCGTCGTCGCGTCCATAGCCACGGCTGGCGACGCCGGGCGTCCAGCCCGCGGCTTGCAACTTGGCGACCAAGGCAATCGTCAGCGGCGTCTTGCCGGTGCCGCCAGCGGTGACGTTGCCGACCACGAGCACCGGCACCGGCACGCCGTGGCGCTTGCGCCAGCCGCGGCGATACAGAGCGCGTCGCAGCGCGATGGCAGCCCCATAGACCGGCGCAAGCATGCGCGCCGATAGCGGAATCGGCGCATTGTCGTACCAATAGCCCGGCGTGCGGGCGCCGCGCTTGCTCATGCCTGCCGTTCGCGGAACTGCATGCCGTGCAGGTGCGAATACAGCCCGCCCTGCGCCAGCAATTCACTGTGCGTACCACGCTCGACGATGCGGCCCTGATCCATCACCAGTACCTGGTCGGCATGTTCGATGGTGGACAGGCGGTGCGCGATCACCAGCGTGGTGCGGTCCGGCATCAGCTTGTGCAGCGCGTCCTGCACCAGGCGCTCGGATTCGTTGTCCAACGCTGCGGTGGCTTCGTCCAGGATCAGGATCGGCGCGTCCTTGAGCATCGCACGCGCGATCGCCAGACGCTGACGCTGCCCGCCTGACAGTCGCCCGCCCTTGGTGCCCACGTGCGACTGCAAGCCTTCGGGCAACTGAGCGACGAATTCCATCGCATTGGCGCCCTGGATCGCGCGCTCCAGCTGGCCGGCGTCGGCGCTACGCATCTCGCCATAGGCCACGTTGTCGGCAATGCTGCCGTCGAACAGCATCACCTGCTGGCCAACCAGCGCGATCTGCCGACGCAGATCGGCCAGCGCGTATGCCTGTACCGGATGCCCGTCGAGCAGGATCTGCCCGGCCTCGGCTTCGTAAAAACGCGGAATCAGTTTGATCAGGCTGGACTTGCCGCTACCGGAACGCCCGACAATCGCAGTGACCGTCCCCGGCTGTGCGACGAAGCTGACATCGGCCAGCGCCGGATTCACCTGTCCCGGATAACGCGCGGTGACCTCGCGGAATTCGATCAAGCCCTTGGCACGCGTCAGCGGCACGGCCCCTTGATCCGGCTCGTCGGGGCTGTCGAGCACCGAGAACAGGCGCTCGGCCGACGCCAGGCCGCGCTGCACCATGTTCTGCACATTGGTGAGCTGCTTGAGGCCGGGAATGATGGTCAGCATCGAGGTCATCAGCACCACGAAGTCGCCTGCGGTCAGCCGCCCGGCCAATGCCTGCGCGCCGGCCACGAACAGCAGCGCGGACAACCCGATCGCACCGATCATCTGTACCGTGGCAGTGGAAATGCCACGCGTGGATTCGACCTTCATCGCCAGACGAAGATTGCGGTCGGCCAATGCGCCATAGCGCTCCATCTCGGTCTGTTGGGCGCCGTAGATCTTGACCTCTTGATGACTGGACAAGGTCTGGTCGGCCGCCTGCAACAGATGCGCGCCGCTCTCCTGGATGCTGTGGCTGATGCGGCGATAGCGCCGCGCCACCTTGTCCATCACCCATGCCAGCACCGGCGCGAGCACCAGAATGGTCAGCGTGACCTGCCAGCTATGCCACAGCATCAACGCCAGTGCGCCGATCACCTGCAGCGACTGCTGGATCATCACCTTGACCGCATCCACCGCCGCCTGTGCGACTTGATCGGAGTCCGAGCCCAGGCGAATCAGCATCGACGGCACCGGCTCGGAATCGAAGCGCGACCCCGGCAGGCGCAGATACTTGGACATCACTTTGACGCGCAGATCGCGCGCGATGCTGCGCGCGGATTTGCCCATCGCCATATCGGTGATGTAACCGGCAATCCCGCGCACCACGAACAACAGGATGATCTGCACCGGCAGCCAGCGACTGACCTCAGCGTTCTTGTAGATGAAGGTCTCGTCGGTGATCGGCTTCATCAACGCCAGGAAGCCGGTGGTACCCGCCGCTTCGACCAGCGCGGCAATCAGCGCGGCGATCAGCAGCAGCCGGTACGGCTTGGCGAAGGCCAGCAGGCGACGGTACGTGCGCCAGGACGACACTGGCGCCGGGCGGTCGTTGGAGATTGTCACTGTTGGGTTCCGTTATTGCGTGTCTTGCCGGCAGCGCCGGTGCTACCGGCTTGCGGCGCAGTGGCGATCGCGATACGCCGGAAGCCGAGTTGCCCCAGGGCGTCTTGCGCGGTCACCACGGCCTGATACGGCGTGCGTGCATCGGCGCGCATCAGCACGGTCTGCTCGCGGTCGTCGCCGGCGAGCTGGGCGATGGTCTGCTTGAGCGAATCCACATCCGCACGCAACACCTCCTGGTCGTTGATGAAATAACGCCCATCGGCATTGACCAGCACGCTCAGCGAACGCGGCGGCGCGCTGCTGGGTTGGTCGCTTGCGGTCGGCAACTGCAGTTGCAGTGTGGAACGTGCGTCGAAGGTCGTGGTCACCACGAAAAAGATGATGAGGACAAGGATCACGTCAATCAATGGCACCAGATCGATATGCGGCTCGTCCTGGCGTCGGTCGCTGCCGATACGCATCCGTCAGCCCTTGGCCATGACAGGCTTGGCACCTGCCGCAATCGGTGCTGCAGTGGCCGGCACCGCGCGTCCATCCATCGTATCCAGCAACAGCGTGGCTTCCTGCTCCATCTCGATGATGTAGCCGGCAATGCGTCCCTTGAAGAAGCGATGCGCCATCAGCGCAGGCACCGCGATGATCATACCGGTGGCCGTGCATACCAGCGCCTTGCCGATGCCGCCAGCCAGCTGGTTCACATCGCCCACACCGTGATCGAGGATGCCCATGAACATCTGGATCATGCCGACCACGGTCCCCAGCAGGCCCAGCAACGGGCCGGCGGAAGCGATCGTACCTAACGCGTTCAGGTAGTGCTCCATGCGGTGGACCACATGGCGACCGGTATCTTCGATGCGTTCACGGATCAATTCACGCGGGCGGCCACGCACGTCCAGCGCGGCGGCGAGCAAGGCGCCCAGCGGCGAATTGCGACGCAGCGACTCGATATGGCCGGGATCCAGCTTGCCACGCGCGGCCCAGTTGCGGACCTCTTCGCCTAGACCTGGCGGAGTCACCTCGTTGCGGCGCAGGCTCCACAGACGCTCCAGCACGATCGCCAACGCGATCACGCCCAGCAACAGCAACGGCACCATCGGCCAACCGCCTGCCCTGACCAGCTCCAACACGATTCGATTCCTCCGGCAACGCGGCCGCCTATTCGCTGGGCGATAGGATAGCAGCCGACCGCCGCCGTTCCGCAGCATCCCATAGCCGCCGCTGCCAGCGCCGGCGTTCGCGTACCTGCAGCCCGTCAGCGCCCAGCCAGACCCGGATCGCCCCGGCTTGCGCGGTGTCGAGCAGCTCTGCCCCGCCCGCTTGCCAGCGTTGCACCACCTCGGCGCGCGGGTGGCCGAAGCGGTTGCCGTACCCAGAGGACACCAGCGCCAGACGCGCGCCGGTGGCGGCGATGAAGCCGGCATGCGAGCCGTCTGCACTGCCATGGTGCGGAACGACCACCAGATCGGCGCGCAGTTCCGGTGCATATTCACGCAGCAAACGTCGCTCGACGATCTGCCCGATGTCGCCCGGCAACAGCGCGCTTCCATGCCGCGTCTCGACCCGCAGCACGCAACTGGATTCATTGCGCAAATACGGAAAGCCGGCGCTTGGATGCAGGAAGCGAAAGCGCACGCCGTCCCATTCCCAGTGTTGACCGGCGCCGCAGCGCGTTGTGACGTCCAATGGCGCACCGGGCGGCGCGGACGTCATCGCCACAGGCAGCCCGGCACGCACCGCTGCATAGCCACCGGCATGATCGGCATCGGCGTGACTGAGCACGATCGCATCCAGGCGGCGCAAGCCGAGCGCGCGCAATGCCGGCAGCACTACCCGCTCGCCGGCATCGAACCCGTCGCGCACTGCCGGGCCGGTATCGAACAGCAACGCATGCCGTTGCGTGCGCACCAGCACCGCCAGGCCCTGCCCCACGTCCAGTACCTGCACATCCGCTTCGCCGGCCGCAGGCAGTTCGCGGTCGGGCCAGAGCAGTGGCAGCCACAGCAGCAATGCCAGGGATTTGCCGGGCGTCCCGCGCGGCAGCAACATCCAGAACGCGCCGAGCAAGGCGCAAATCAATGCGATCGCATCGGACTCGGGCACCCACCACAACGCCACCGACGTCTCCCCGAGCCAGACCAGGCCCAGCCAGGTCGACTCGAAGCACCAGCCGGCCAATCGCCATGCCCAGACCCCCACGCCCGGAGACAGCGCTTCAAGCGCAGTCCCCAGCAAGGCGAGCGGCACCACCACGAAGGTCCACCAGGGAATGGCGAACAGATTGGCCAATGGCCCCACCATCGACGCCTGCCCGAACAGGCTGACGGTCAACGGCAGCAGGCCGACGGTGGCGACGGTCTGGGCGGACAAAAACCCCCGCACGACGGTGCGATCATCCGATGGCAGGCACCACACCAGCCACGCCACCCCGGCGAAGCTGAGCCAAAAGCCGGCCACCAGAACGCTCAGCGGGTCCCACAGCAGGACCGCCAACAAGGCCAGCGCGAGGATGTGCGCCGTGCTGGCGCGTCGTCGCGCCACGCGCGCCAATGCGACCACGGCAATCATCAACACGGTGCGCACGGTAGGCAGCGCCAACCCCGCCAACACGGCATAGCCTGCCGCACCCACCAATGCCGCGATCGCGGCCGCATGGAGACGCGGAACCAGCGTGCCAAGGCCGGGCAATAATCGCCAGCATCCCGCAACCAGCGCAGCGACGAATGCGGCGACCAGTCCGACATGGAACCCGGAGATCGCAATCAGATGGCTCAACCCGGTCGCGCGCAGCGTGGCCCAGGCTGCATCGTCCAGCCCGCGCGTGTCGCCCAGCGCAAGTGCGCGCAGATAAGGCGAAGACAGCCCGGGCACGCACTCGGTAATCCGCTGCGACATGCGTTCGCGCCAGGCATCCACGCCGCGCGGTGGAGCGATCTGCCGGGCAGCCGCCGGCGCCCGCACATACCCGGTGGCAGCAATGCGCTGCGCCAGCGCCTGGCGCTCGGCATCGAAGCCACCGGGGTTGCGCAAGCCGCGCGGCGCACGCAACTTGAGTCGGAATTGCCAACGCGCACCCGCGTGCAACGCAGCACGCGGGCCGATACGCTCGGCGCCGAAGTCGTCGTACCAGGCCAACTGCAACAGCTTGCCGCGCAGTGCTGCAGGCTGAGACGGATCGTCATCCATGCGGAGTTGAAAGCGGGTGCGTCGTTGCTCGACGACCGGAAGCCCGACAATCTGCCCACGCACGGCTAGTTCACGCGCTTCGTCGCCGGGGCGCAACTGTTCCTGCAAGGCGCTGACGACCTGCCAGCCCATCAGACCGAAGCCGAAGACAGCAGTTGATATCGCCAGGACCAGCATGATCCGTCGCGGACGCCGCCACATGCTCACACCGAAGCTCAGCGCGCCCAGACACAGGCATGCGGCATAGGCCGCCCGCGACAGCTGCGCGGGCGACCACGCGCAGGCCACCACCCCCAGCAGCAATGCCGCAGCGACCGCCACGGCAGAGACAAGCTGCTGCAAGGGCTCTGCCTGTGTTGATGCATCCATGCTGTCGATTGCTCCTGCCCCTGGTCCAGCCACCGACTCACGCTAGATCAGCGCCGGTGTCGACCACAGCAGTGATTGGCGCATTGGCCAGTAGGAAGAAGGCTGCATCTGCTGTGCTGTATTCGGTCTTCGGCGCGCGCCTGGACCCGGTTGGCTTGCAGCACAGGCCAGCTTGCCTTCACCACGCTTTCCTCGCTGCCAAGGCGCTGGTGCAGGCCTGCAACACGCTGGACAGCACAGTGTGTGCGAGCGACGCACGCACCAGAGCGCCATGCATTCGCCTCCATTTCATGGCTGCCGCGCTATGTTCGCCACTGTTTTTGAGGAGTTCCCCCCATGCGTAAAGGCACTGCATTGATTGTCGGCGTGACCGGCATTTCCGGTTACAACCTCGCCAACGTCCTGGTGGCCGATGGCTGGACCGTCTACGGCCTGGCGCGCCGTCCGCTGGCCCAGGACGGCGTGATTCCGGTTGCGGCCGATCTACTCGATGCCGAAAGCACCAGCAAGGCCTTGCATGGCCTGCCGATCACCCACGTGTTCTTCTGCACCTGGACACGGCGCGACACCGAGCGCGAAAACGTCGAAGCCAACGGCGCGATGATGCGGCATCTGTGCGAAGCGCTGAGCGATGCACCGCTGCAGCACATGGCGCTGGTCACCGGCACCAAACACTACCTGGGCGCGTTCGAGAACTACGGCAGCGGCAAGGCCGAAACGCCGTTCCGCGAAAGCGAGCCGCGCCAGCCCGGCGAAAATTTCTACTACACGCTGGAGGACCTGTTGTTCGCACACGCCGAGCAGCACGGCTTTGGCTGGAGCGTGCATCGCTCGCACACCATGATCGGCATCGCCAACGGCAGCAACGCGATGAACATGGGCGTGACGCTGGCGGTGTATGCGTCGCTGTGCAAGCACACCGGCCAGCCGTTCGTGTTTCCCGGATCGCAGGCGCAGTGGAACAGCCTCACCGATCTGACCGATGCCGGCCTGCTCGGCAAGCAGTTGGCCTGGGCCGGCCTGAGCCCGGCCGCGCGCAATCAGGCCTTCAACACCGTCAACGGCGATGTGTTCCGCTGGCGCTGGATGTGGGGCCAGATTGCCGAGTTCTTCGAGCTTGACGCTGCGCCCTGCCCGGAGACGCCGATGCCGCTGGAAGCGCGCCTGAGCGAGACCGCGCCGGCGGTGTGGAGCGAGATCGCCAAGCAACATGGCCTGGTGGAAGCCGACGTCAGCCGGCTGGCATCCTGGTGGCACACCGATGCCGACCTGGGGCGAGAGATCGAGTGCGTCAACGATATGACCAAGAGCCGCGAACTGGGCTTTGTGGACTTCTACGACAGCCGCGCATCGTTCCTGGAACTGTTCACGCGGCTGCGTGCGCAGCGCATCATTCCCTGATGCATCAGGTCGTCGTCACACGTGACGGCGACCGTTCCCGTCAACGCAGGCATCGACATGACGGTGCTCGCAGGCACTGCATGCTGAGTGAGCATGTTTGTTGCTACATCCGGCCAATCCATCACGCGAATGCATCGGCAACCGACGTCAGGATCTTCAATCTGACATCCAGCGTTCAACACTGCCGAGCCGTCAGCGATTCCGACGGCTCGACACGGTTTACACCGCAGACGGCGCCAACTCGCGCAGCTTGCCCTGATGCAGCTCCAGCACGCGGTCCAGACGCCGCGCCAGACTGCGATCGTGCGTCACCAGGACCAGGCTGGTGCGCTGCGCACGATTGAGTTCCAGCATCAGCTCGAACACGGTTTCGGCGGTCTTGTCGTCGAGGTTGCCGGTCGGCTCATCGCCCAGCACGCAGCCCGGCTTGTTCACCAGCGCACGCGCCACGGCCGCACGCTGACGCTCGCCGCCGGACAACTCGCTGGGCTTGTGCTCGATGCGATGCCCGAGCCCGACCGACTCCAGCAACTGCAACGCCTGCGCCCGGGCGACCGCCACGTCTTTGCCGGACAACAGCACCGGCATCATCACGTTTTCCAGCGCGGTGAATTCCGGCAGCAGATGATGGAACTGGTACACGAACCCCAGCGCCTGATTGCGCAGCTTGCCGCGCTCGGCATCGGACAATGCCGACATGCGCCGACCGGCGACATACACCTCGCCCGAGGTCGGAACATCCAGCCCACCGAGCAGGTGCAGCAGCGTGCTCTTGCCCGCGCCGGAAGCGCCGACGATGGCGACCGTCTCCCCGGTCGCCACCGACAAGTCCAACCCATCGAACACCGGCGTACGCATCTTGCCTTCGGCATAGGTCTTGGCCAGACCCTCGGCGCGGATCACCGCCTCTGCTTGGTTTGGCGTTTGCACGGCCGATTCCCGGTTCTCATTCATAACGCAGCGCCTCCGCCGGCTGCGTACGCGACGCGCGCCATGCCGGATACAAGGTCGCCAGGAAACTCATCACCAACGCGACAACGGTGATCACCACCACGTCCTGGGTCTGCATATCGGTCGGCAACCCGGTGATGTAGTACACGTCCTCGGGCAGCAGCTTGACGCTGAAGATCGTCTCGATCAGCCCAAGGATGCGCTCCAGATTGAGCGTCAGCACGATGCCACCGATCACGCCCATGATCGTGCCCATGAAGCCGATCAGCGAGCCCTGCACCATGAACACCTGCATCACGCCCGCAGGCGACAGGCCGAGGGTGCGCAGGATGGCGATATCGGCCTGTTTGTCGGTCACCAGCATCACCTGCGAAGACACCAGGTTGAACGCACCCATCGCCACGATCAGCGACAGCAGGATGCCCATCACGGTCTTTTCCATCTTCAACGAGTGGTAGAGATTGGCGTTTTCCTGAGTCCAGTCGCTGACCCGGTACGGGCCGTGCAACTTCACCGCCAGATCCCGCGCGACCGGCCAGGCCTGGTCCATGTCATGCAATCGCAACCGCACGCCGGTGACGCCGTCCATGCGCAGCACACGCGCCAGGTCCTGCATATTGACCACCGCCAGACCGCGATCGATCTCGTTGTAGCCCGCCTCGAAGATTCCGCTGACGGTGAAGCGTTTGAGCCGCGGCATCGCGCCCAGCGGTGTGGCCTGGGTGTCGCTGAGCAACACCACGATGTTGTCGCCAACATCCACGCCCAGCCAGATCGCCAGCTCCTTGCCGATGACGATGTTGTAGGAGCCTGGCGTCAGACTGTCGATCGACCCCTGCTGCATCTTCTTGGCCAGTACCGACACCTTGTTTTCTTCGGCCGGCACGATGCCGCGCACGATCGCCGGCTGCTTGCGCGGACCCTGCAGCAGCGACTCGGTTTCGATGTACGGCGCGGCGCCGGCGATGCGCGGATCGGACATGGCGACCTCGACCGCGTGCTGCCAGTCACGCATCGGCGCACCCTCCGCACTCACCGTGGCATGCGCGGCCATCTGCAATAGACGGTCGCGGATCTCCTTCTGGAAACCACTCATCACCGCCAGCGTGGTGATCAGCACGGTCACGCCCAGGGCGATGCCCAGGATCGATGCCATCGAGATGAACGAGATGAAGCCATTGCGCCGCTTGGCACGCAGGTAGCGCAAGCCGATGGCAACCGGGATAGGTTTGAACATGCGGTTCAACCAGGAAAGGGACGCTATGGTGCCACTTGCGGCGGCCGGGACGAAATGGCGTGCGCCCGAGCGGCCAGACGCAGTTCACGTCGTTGCGCTGCGGGCAAGGTATCCGGCCAGAAATGCAGGCGCTGCCGGCGTGTATCCAGTCGCGTCCACGACACCACCGCGATCGGCCCGCGCCATGCGACCTGCAGCCGCTGCACCTGCTCACCGTCAACGCTGGCGGGCGTTGGGCTCCAGGGCACGACCACCTGGCGCACTGGCGAACGCAACAATTGGCGCAGCGCGTGACCACCTGCCAGCAGCGCGTAAACAGACAACAGCGCTTCCAGCCATAGCGGTACTCCGCTACGCCACACCGCCCACAGTGCGAGCGCGCTCAGCAGGCTCAGTGCGCAAACAAGCCCGCGCGAGGGCCGCCATTCAAGCCGGCATGGCGCGAATATCGGCGATGAGTGCGGCGTTGTCGGCATCGGGGCAAGCCTCGTATCCCATGAACCAGCGCCATAACTTATCGTCTTCGCAATCCAGCAGCTGTAGGAAAACCGCGCGCTCTGCCTGGGAAGCCTGCGCCCAGCGTTGGTCCAGATAGCGACCGAACAACTGATCGAGCTCGCGCATGCCACGCCGGCAACGCCAGCGCAGTTTTTTCAGCAGGGTTTCTTCATCCATCTCAGTCTCCACAAACGACAGCGGCACCAGACCAAGGGCCGGTGCCGCTGTAAACCATCTCCACACCAGGGCGGAGCCGCATTGCTTGCGATCAGGCGCGACGCGCCATCATCAACTTCTTGATTTCGGCAATCGCCAGCGCCGGATTCAAGCCCTTCGGGCAGGTCCGCGCGCAGTTCATAATCGTGTGGCAGCGATACAGCTTGAACGGATCTTCCAGGTCGTCCAGGCGCGCACCGGTGTCCTCGTCGCGCGAATCGATGATCCAGCGATAGGCCTGCAGCAGGATCGCCGGGCCCAGATAACGCTCGCCATTCCACCAGTAGCTCGGGCAGCTGGTCGAGCAGCAGGCGCACAGGATGCACTCGTACAGGCCGTCCAGCTTCTTGCGGTCTTCCGGCGACTGCAGGCGTTCGCGATCCGGCGGCGGCGGGGTCTGGGTGCGGATCCACGGCTTGATCGACGCGTACTGCGCATAGAAGTGGGTCAGATCGGGGACCAGATCCTTGATCACATCCATATGCGGCAGCGGATAGATCGGCACCTCGGCCTTGCCGCAGGCAGCAATCGCCTTGGTGCAGGCCAGCGTGTTGGTACCGTCGATGTTCATCGCGCACGAACCGCAGATGCCCTCGCGGCACGAACGACGGAACGCCAGCGTCGGGTCGATCTCGTTCTTGATCTTGATCAGCGCGTCCAACACCATCGGGCCGCACTTGTCGAGATCGATCTCATAGCTGTCGGTACGCGGGTTGGCCTCGCCATCCGGATCCCAGCGGTAGACCTTGAAGGTGCGCGTGTTCTTGGCGCCCTGTGCAGGGTAATGCTTGCCCTTGCCGATCTTTGAATTCTTGGGGAGGGTGAACTCTGCCATAGCTGCTCTCGTTGGCTCAGGCGATGCGCGGTGCGAACGACAACCGCACCGTGCGCATGAAGGTAAAGATGACGGATGCCACCACCGAAGCGGTGGCGCAACGGCCAGCGGCGTGCCGGCGTTGCCCCTGCGTCACGAAGCGACCCGGCTGTAACGGTGCATGATTGCTGTACCCGGACAGGCCGGGCAGCAACGGCAACGCGGAAGCGGATCGATCCATGCGCATCGATTAGTAAACGCGCGGCTTCGGCGGGACCACGTCCACGTCCTTGCTCAGCGTGTACATGTGCACCGGACGGTATTCGAACTCGCACTTGCCCTTGTCGTCGACGGTGACCAGCGTGTGCTTCTGCCAGTTGACGTCGTCGCGGTCGGGGAAATCTTCGTGCGAATGCGCGCCTCGGCTTTCCTTGCGCTGCTCGGCCGAGTTGATCGTCGCTACTGCATTGAGCAGCAGGTTGTTCAACTCGTAGGTCTCGATCAGATCCGAGTTCCACACCAGCGAGCGGTCGGACACCTTGACGTCTTCGAAGGTGGCGAAGATCTCGGCCATCTTGTCCACGCCTTCCTTCAGCGTCTTGCTGGTACGGAACACAGCTGCGTCCGACTGCATGGTGCGCTGCATGTTGTCGCGGATCACCGAGGTCGGCGTAGAGCCGTTGGCGTAGCGCAACTTGTCCAGCAGGCCCAGCGCCTTGTCGCAGGCATCCGACGGCAACGTCTTGTGCGGCTGGTTGGGCTTGACCGTCTCGGCGCAGCGGTTTGCCACCGCACGGCCGAACACCACCAGATCCAGCAGCGAGTTGGAACCCAGGCGGTTGGCACCGTGCACCGACACGCAGGCGGCTTCGCCGATCGCGTACAGGCCAGGCACCACCGCGTCCGGGTCGTCGCCCTGCTTGCGCACGACTTCGCCGTAGAAGTTGGTCGGAATGCCGCCCATGTTGTAGTGCACGGTGGGCAGCACCGGGATCGGCTGCTTGGTCACGTCCACACCGGCAAAGATGTGCGCGCTTTCGGCGATGCCGGGGAGCTTCTCGTTGATGACTTCCGGGCCGAGGTGGGTCAGGTCGAGCAGGATGTGATCCTTGTGCTCGCCGACGCCGCGGCCTTCGCGGATTTCCACGGTCATCGAGCGCGACACCACATCGCGCGAGGCCAGATCCTTGTAATGCGGTGCGTAGCGCTCCATGAAGCGCTCGCCGTTGCTGTTGCGCAGGATGCCGCCTTCGCCGCGCACGCCTTCGGTGATCAGGCAGCCCGCACCGTAGATGCCGGTGGGATGGAACTGCACGAACTCCATGTCCTGCACCGGCAGGCCGGCACGCATCACCAGGCCGCCGCCGTCACCGGTACAGGTGTGCGCGGAGGTGGCGCTGAAGTAGGCACGGCCGTAGCCGCCGGTGGCCAGCACCACGCCGTGGGCGCGGAACAGATGCAAGGTGCCATCGGCCATGTCCAGCGCCAGTACGCCACGGCAGACACCTTCTTCGTCGAAGATCAGGTCGAGCGCGAAGTACTCGATCATGAAACGCGCGTTATGCGCCAGCGACTGCTGATACAGCGTATGCAGCATGGCGTGGCCGGTACGGTCGGCTGCCGCGCAGGTGCGCTGCGCCGACGGGCCTTCGCCGTACTTGGTGGTCATGCCACCGAACGGGCGCTGATAGATCTTGCCCTCTTCGGTGCGCGAGAACGGCACGCCGTAGTGCTCGAGCTCGATGATGGCCGGGATCGCCTCACGGCACATGTACTCGATCGCGTCCTGGTCGCCCAGCCAATCGGAGCCCTTGATGGTGTCGTAGAAGTGATAACGCCAATCGTCTTCGCCCATGTTGCCGAGCGCGGCGGAAATACCGCCCTGCGCCGCGACGGTGTGCGACCGGGTCGGGAAGACCTTGGTCAGGCAGACCGTCTGCAGGCCTTTCTGGGCCAAGCCGAACGTGGCACGCAGGCCGGCGCCGCCGGCACCCACCACGACCATGTCGTACTTGTGTTCAGTGATCTTGTAAGCGGACATCTAATCTGGATTCCTGTTCTGTGTGCCCGATGACTCAGGCACCGCCCAGCGCGATGCGCGCCACTGCGAAAATGCTGACGATCGCGCCAAGCACGGCGATGAACTTCACCGTCGTCTGCAACGCCAGCGCCAGCAACGAGTTGTGGATGTAGTCCTCGAGCACGACCTGCAGGCCAAGCTGCGCATGCCAGAACATCGCCACCAGGAACCCGACCAGCAACACGGCGTTCCATGGCTTGGAGACCGCGGCCACTGCAGTCGTGTAGTCGGAACCGAGCAGGCTCAGCACGAACGCCACGAACCAGATCGCCAGCACGACCAGCGCAGTCGCGGTCAGGCGCTGCATCACGAAATGTTCGGTACCGGTCTTGGCCGCGCCCAGACCACGCACATTCTTCAACGGGGTGCGATAGCGGCTCATGCGGAAGCTCCAGTCAGGACATACGCCCAGATCGCAGCGGTCAGCACCAGGCTGGCGATCACCGATGTCCAGCTGCTGCGGATAAAGGCCGGAATGCTGAAGCCGCGGCCGAAGTCCTGGACGATGTGGCGGATGCCGTTGGACAGGTGGTAGGTAAAAGCCCATGACCAAGCGAACAGGAACACCTGGCCATACCAGGCGCCCAGATGTTGGATGAGGCAATTCCAGTGGTCCTCACCTAGCATCAGCAACAGCAGCGAGACGGCGATGACCAGCGCGCCTCCGGAAAGGATGACGCCGGTGGCTCGATGCAGGATCGAGGTCGCCATCTGGATCTGCCAGCGGTAGACCTGCAGATGTGGAGAAGTGGGACGTTCGCGGATCGCCATTCGCTGGGCTCGTTTTCTCGGCTGGGCGGCACTAGGCCGCTGTGGCTAAAAGCTGCTCAAAAATCGATGCAGCGTCCATTTTTTTCCCAGTCGCCGTAGCGCGTTGGCTCGGGGCCGTCGCGTCCACCAATCTCCTTCGGCAGTGGCTTCTTCTCGGGAATGTGCTCCTGAGGGGAAGGCTGCGTCTCGGAATCCTGCGCTGGGGTGGGGGTTGGATGGCCTATCATAGTGGTCTCACAACGTTGCGATTTTAGTCCTCCCCTTCCATGGCTGACAACCTGAATCTTATTCCCCAGGGTTTTGGCTCCCTGCACGACATGCAATACGTCCACTTGATCGGGACGGATGCGGTGGCGTTCGCGCATGCGCAATTTGCCAACGACGTACAGGCGCTGGCGATCGGGCAGTGGCAGTGGAATGCGTGGTTGACGGCGAAAGGGCGCGTGATCGCCATCTTCGCACTCCTGCGTGAGGACGACACACACCTGCTGATGCTGTTGCCCGACGGCAATGCGGCCGAGATCGCCGCGCAACTCGGCCGTTTCGTGTTTCGACGCAAGCTCAAGATCGGCGTGGCAACGCGATCGGCGCATGGCGGATTCGTGGCGCCTGGGCGTGCACACGGTGCGCAGGCCGATATCGGAACGCAGTGTATCGAGCTGGATATGGGCAGCACGGCCCTGCCGCGCACGCTGGTGCTGCGCGCTGCGGATGCAGTGACCGACCCAGTCCAGTCGCCGAGCGTCGATGCCGACTGGCGCCGCGCAGATCTGCAACTGGGCTTGGCGCGCCTGCCCGCTACGCAACGCGAGCAATGGACACCGCAACAGTTGGCATTGGACCGCCTGCACGCATTCAGCGTGAAAAAAGGCTGCTACCCGGGCCAGGAAATCGTTGCGCGCACGCACTTCCTGGGCAAGGCCAAGCGCGCGATGCAGCTGCTGGAGATCGACACTGCCGTCGAGGCAGGCGACACGGTCTCGCTGGACGGCGCAGCTGTCGGCACGGTCGTCAGTGTCGCAGGCACCCTCGCATTGGCCGTGCTGCCCCTGGAATTGACGCTGGACGCCGGCATGGCATTGCAGGCAGGCGCGCATACCGCACGCCTGCTCACGATGGTGCCCGGGCTGGAGCGCTAGACCGGCTCCAGCCGCTCGCCGGTGGCTGGGTCGAAGAAATGCAGCGCCTCGCTGCGCAGCGCCAGGCGCAGCGGCTGGCCAACCGCCGGCAATGTCTGCGGCGCGACCCGGATCACCAGCGGCTGGCCGCCCCGGTCGAGGTTGAGGAAGATTTCGTTGCCGACCGGCTCGATCACATCGACACGTGCCTCGAAGCCCAGCGCCGCATCGCTCGACGGCTGCAGATGCTCCGGGCGCACGCCGACGATCACCTCACGACCGAACCAGCTGCGATCGACCCGCGCCGTGCCCAGCGGCACGCGCCAGCCATCGGCCATGACCAGATGCAGCCCGTCCTGCTCGTCCAGCCGCCCCTGCAGCACGTTCATCGCCGGGCTGCCGAGGAAACCGGCCACGAACAGGTTGGCCGGGCGGTCGTACAGCGCCATCGGGCTGTCGATCTGCTGGATCACGCCATCCTTGAGCACCACGATGCGCTGGCCGAGGGTCATCGCCTCGACCTGATCGTGGGTGACGTAGATCATCGTGGTGCCGAGTTTGCGGTGCAGCTGCGCGATCTCGGTGCGCACGCTGTGGCGCAGCTTGGCGTCCAGGTTGGACAGCGGCTCGTCGAGCAGGAACACCGACGACTCGCGCACCATCGCCCGGCCCAAGGCCACACGCTGACGCTGGCCGCCGGACATTGCCTTGGGCAGCTTGTCGAGCATCGGGGTCAGGCCCAGCAGCTCGGCGGCATTGTTGACCCGCTCGGCGATGACGTGCTTGGGATGGCCGCGCAGCTTGAGCCCGAACGCCAGGTTCTCGGCCACGGTCATGTGCGGGTACAGCGCATAGCTCTGGAAGACCATGGCGATGTCGCGGTCCTTCGGGGCCACGTCGTTGACCACGCGCTCGCCGATCTTCAGCGTGCCGGCGCTGATGTCCTCGAGTCCGGCGATCATGCGCAACAGGGTGGACTTGCCGCAGCCGGATGGCCCGACCAGCACCATCAACTCGCCGTCGGCGACTTCGAAGCTCGCCCCCTGCACCGCGACCTGGCCGTTCTCGTAGACCTTGCGGACACCTTCCAACTGCACTTTCGCCATCTTTCGGCCTCAACATAAGTTGTGCGCCCTGCCCTCGGCCCTCCCGACGGCGGTGACGCCACATGTGCCTGCAAGGAAATCTCCTGCAAACGAATGCGTTGGTTTATTCTGACATGTAATCGTTTTCACATGGCAACATCGATCTCGGGAGGGACCATGCCGCCACCGACCCACGCCGCCGTTCCAGGCGCCGCGTCCTGCCTTGCCAAGCCAGGCATTCTGCCACGCGCAGGCAGACGCACCGCCGTGGCATTAACCGCTTGCGGCCAGTTGCTGCAACAATCGGGGATTGGGCGCGCGCGCCCATCCTCCGCTGCGCGCACGCAGGTGTCGCTCAGGAACAGACGTACCGACCGCCGGTTGTCCGGCGCCCTTTCGCCAAGCCGCTGATAACGATGTCCCCAGAATCTGAAACTCGGTCCATGCACGACACCCTGATCCTGTTCGGCGCCACCGGCGATCTCGCCCAGCGCTATCTCTTTCCTTCCCTGCTGCGGCTGTTCGTGGACGGGCTGCTGCCGGAGAACTTCCGTATCCGTGCGCTGGCCTTGTCGCCGCACGACACCGACGGCTTTCGCGAGGTGCTGCGTCCGCGCCTGACCGAAGCCCTGCCGATCGCCAAGCCTGAACAAATCGAATCGCTGCTGCAGCGGGTCGACTACCGCTCGGTGGACCTGCGCGATGCCGACTCGGTCGCCAACGCGGTGCGCGAGCTGGCCAGCCGCCAGATCGTGAGCTATCTGGCGATTCCACCGGGGCTGTACATCAGCACCTGCCAGGGCCTGGCCCTGGGCGGCGCGTTGGCCGCACCGCACCGGCTGATGCTGGAAAAGCCGATCGGCCACGACTCGGACAGCGCCCGCGAGATCCTGCAGTCGATCGGCGCGCTGATCGACGAAGACCGCGTGTTTCGCCTCGATCATTACCTGGGCAAGGCGGCGGTGCAGAACCTGATCGCGCTGCGCTTCGGCAACACGCTGCTGGAAGCGGTGTGGAACCGTACCTACATCGAGTCGGTGCAGATCCTGGTCGCCGAAAGCGAAGGCGTGGACGGCCGCGATGCCTACTACGCCCGCTCCGGCGCGCTGCGCGACATGGTGCAGAGCCATATCCTGCAGTTGCTGTGCCTGGTGGCGATGGAGCCGCCGGCCTCGCTGGAAGCCGACCGCATCCGCGATGAGAAGGTCAAGGTGCTGCGCGCCCTGCGCCCGATGACAGCCGAACACGCCGCCCATGACAGCGTGCGCGGCCGCTACACCGCCGGCAGCATCAACGGCCAGCCGGCGCAGGCCTACCACCCGCCGGAAGGCAGCGACGTGGAAACCTTCGTCGCGGTGACCGCGCATATCGACAACTGGCGCTGGGCCGGGGTGCCGTTCCACCTGTGCACCGGCAAGCGCCTGGCCGAGCGCTCCACCCGCATCGTGGTGACGCTCAAGCCGGTGACGCATTGGTTGTTCGAGCGCCCGGACCGCCAGAACGCGGTGCCCAACCGCCTGACGTTCCAGTTGCAGCCGCAGGAAAACATCGAGCTCGGCCTGATGAGCAGTCTGGCCGGCCCGGAATGGGGCGCGATCGAACTGCAGCCGCTGGAACTGGAATTGTCGGTCCCCACCGGCCTGCACCGCCGCATCGCCTATGAGCGCCTGTTCGTGGATGCCTTCAACGGCAACCCGGCGCTGTTCGTGCGCGACGACGAGGTCAAGGCCGCCTGGTCGTGGATCGACAGCGTCAGCGATGCCTGGAAAGACGCGCAGTTGCCGCTGCAGCCCTATACGGCCGGCAGTTGGGGGCCCGAGAGTGCGGCGCCCTTCCTTCCCCCGGCCACCGACGCACAGGGAAACACCGCATGACCGCTCCTTCCAAGCCGGTGCTGGTCGCCGATATCGGCGGCACCAATGCGCGCTTTGCGCTGGCCGACATCGACGCCTCGGTGCCGCTGCTGGATGACACCTCGCGCGAATTTGCGGTGGTGGACTTCGGCTCGCTCGGCGAAGCAGCGCGCTATTACCTCGACCAGATCGGCGTACAGGCCACCCAGGGCGTGTTTGCGGTGGCCGGCCGCGTGGATGGCGACGAAGCGCGCATCACCAATCATCCGTGGGTGATCTCGCGCTCGCGCACCGCTGCCATGCTGGGCTTCAGCACGCTGCATCTGATCAACGATTTCGCCGCGCAAGCGATGGCGATCAGCCTGCTGCGTCCGCAGGACGTGGTGCAGGTCGGCGGCAGCAGCTGGCGGCCGGCACCGATCGATCAACCGCGCAACTACGGCGTGATCGGCCCGGGCACCGGCCTGGGCGTGGGCGGCCTGATCGTACGCAACGGCCGCTGCTTCCCGCTGGAAACCGAAGGCGGCCATGTCAGCTTTCCGCCCGGCACCCCGGAAGAAATCCGCATCCTGGAAATCCTCTCCGAACAGTTCGGCCGGGTCTCCAACGAGCGGCTGATCTGCGGTCCCGGCCTGGTCAATATCCATCGCGCGCTCAGCGAGATCGCCGGCGTCGACCCCGGTCCGCTGCAGCCCAAGGACATCACCGCGCGTGCGGCGGCAGGCGATCCGCGTTCGTCGCGCACCATCGACCTGTTCTGCGCCATTTTCGGCGCGATCGCCGGCGACATGGTGTTGATGCAGGGCGCCTGGGATGGCGTGTTCCTGACCGGCGGGCTGGTGCCGAAGGTGCTGGATTCGCTGCAGCACTCGGGATTTCGCCAGCGCTTCGAACACAAGGGCCGCTTCTCCGCGATCATGTCGCGGGTGCCATCGCTGGCGGTCATGCATCCGCATGCCGGCCTGCTCGGCGCCGCCGCCTATGCAGTGGATGCGCAACGCCAGCACCCGGGAGAACAGCGATGACCTTGCAGGACAACCCACGTATCACGCTGGTGCGTTATGAAGATCCGGCCGAGTGGACCGAGGCGGTGGCCGGCGAGATGGTCGATCTGCTGGAGCAGGAGATCTCACGTCGCGGTCAGGCGCGCATGCTGCTGTCCGGTGGCACCACGCCGGCGCCGGTCTACGAATCCCTCGCCCACCGTCCGCTGGACTGGTCGCGGGTGGAAGTGGGCCTGGTCGACGAGCGCTGGCTTTCGCCGCAGGATAAAGACAGCAATGCCTGGCTGGTGAACCAGAGTTTTCTTGCGCACGCGCCGGCCGCGACCTTCATCCCGCTGGTGCGCCCGGGCAAGCAATTGCCCGAATGCGTGCACACCGCCAATCTGCAGGCCACCCACGCCGAACCGGCCTGCCTGGCAGTGCTGGGCATGGGTGGCGACGGACATACTGCTTCGCTGTTCCCCGGTTCCACCGATCTGTCCAAGGCGCTCGCCAACCCGCAACCCTATGCATCGCTGGATGCGACCGGTTGCCCGGGGTCGAATCAATGGCCATTGCGCATCACCCTGACGCCCGCCGGACTCGCGCCGATCCCGACCCGCCTGCTGTTGCTGCGCGGCAAGCAGAAGCTGGACGTGTTGCAGGCAGCATTGGCAGGTGAGGACATCAGCGAGTACCCGATCCGGGTGGCGCTGCAACAGCCCGGCCCGCAGTTGCGGGTGCATTGGTGCGCTTGAATGCGAGTCGTTGATGCGAGTCCCTCGCAAGAGCCGATTTAATGCGAGTCCCTCGCAAGAGCCCGCACATCCATGTGCGGGGATTTAAACAGCACAGCATGCGTCCTTTCTTCCCCCTGTTTCTCATAGCCGGTAGCCAATGAGCCTGCATCCGAACATCCAAGCTGTCACCGACCGTATCCGCAAGCGCAGCGCGCCGTCGCGCACGGCTTATCTGGCCGGTCTCGATGCCGCCCTGCGCGAGGGTCCGTTCCGTAGCCGATTGAGCTGCGGCAACCTTGCACATGGTTTCGCCGCGTCCGAGCCGACCGACAAGTCGCGTCTGCGCGGTGCGGCCACGCCCAACCTCGGCATCATCACCGCCTACAACGACATGCTGTCGGCGCACCAGCCGTTCGAGCATTACCCGCAGCTGATCCGCGACACAGCGCGCACGCTCGGCGCCACCGCGCAGGTCGCCGGCGGCGTGCCGGCCATGTGCGATGGCGTGACCCAGGGCCGCGCGGGCATGGAGCTGTCGTTGTTCTCGCGCGACAACATCGCCCAGGCCACGGCGATCGGTCTCAGCCACGACATGTTCGACAGCGTGGTCTACCTGGGCGTGTGCGACAAGATCGTGCCGGGCCTGCTGATCGGCGCGCTGGCATTCGGGCATTTGCCGGCGTTGTTCATGCCTGCTGGCCCGATGACGCCAGGCATCCCGAACAAGCAGAAAGCCGAAGTGCGCGAGCGCTACGCCGCCGGCGAAGCCACCCGCGCCGAGTTGCTGGAGGCCGAGTCGTCCTCGTATCACTCGCCCGGCACCTGCACCTTCTACGGCACTGCCAACTCCAACCAGGTGTTGCTCGAAGCGATGGGCGTGCAGCTGCCCGGCGCCTCGTTCGTCAACCCGGAACTGCCGCTGCGCGATGCCTTGACCCGCTCCGGCACCGAACGTGCGCTGGCGATCTCCGCATTGGGCCAGGACTTCCGCCCGTTCGGTCGCCTGATCGATGAGCGCGCCATCGTCAACGCCGTGGTGGCACTGATGGCCACCGGCGGCTCGACCAACCACACCATCCACTGGATCGCTGTTGCACGTGCGGCCGGCATCGTGCTGACCTGGGACGACATGGATCTGATTTCGCAGACCGTACCGTTGCTGACCCGTATCTATCCCAACGGCGAAGCCGACGTGAATCGCTTCCAGGCTGCTGGCGGCACCGCGTTCGTGTTCCGCGAGTTGATGGACGCCGGCTACATGCACGACGACCTGCCCACCGTGGTCGAAGGCGGCATGCGTGCCTATGTCAATGAACCGCGTTTGCAGGACGGCAAGGTCGTCTATGTGCCCGGCACCGCGACCACCGCCGACGACAGCGTGGCACGCCCGGTCGGTGATGCGTTCGAATCGCAAGGCGGCCTGCGCTTGCTGCGCGGCAACCTTGGCCGCTCGCTCATCAAGCTGTCGGCGGTCAAGCCGCAGCACCGCAAGATCGAAGCGCCTGCGGTGGTGATCGATACCCCGCAGGTGCTCAATAAACTGCATGCCGCCGGCGTGCTGCCGCACGATTTCGTGGTGGTGCTGCGCTACCAGGGCCCACGCGCGAACGGCATGCCGGAGCTGCATTCGATGGCGCCGCTGCTGGGCCTGTTGCAGAACCAGGGCCGGCGCGTGGCGCTGGTCACCGACGGCCGTTTGTCCGGTGCCTCGGGCAAGTTCCCGGCCGCCATCCACATGACGCCGGAAGCCGCACGTGGCGGTCCGATCGGGCGCGTGCGCGAAGGCGATATCGTGCGTCTGGACGGCGAGGCCGGCACGTTGGAAGTGCTGGTCTCGGCCGAAGAATGGGCATCGCGCGAGGTCGCGCCGAACACTGCGGTGGCCGGCAACGACCTGGGGCGCAACCTGTTCGCCATCAACCGCCAGGTGGTCGGCCCCGCCGACCAGGGCGCGATCTCGATTTCCTGCGGCCCGACCCATCCGGACGGCGCATTGTGGAGCTACGACGCCGAGTACGAGCTCGGCGCCGATGCAGCGGCCGCAGCGGCACCGCACGAGTCAAAAGACGCCTGATCCCCTTCCCTCTGTGCGACCGCCCGGCGGTCGCCGTCTAACGGAGTTGCAATGACGATTGCCCAGACCCAGAACACCGCCGAACAGCTGCTGCGCGACGCCGGCATCCTGCCGGTGGTCACCGTGGACACGCTGGACCAGGCGCGCCGCGTGGCCGATGCGCTGCTCGAAGGCGGCCTGCCCGCGATCGAGCTGACCCTACGCACCCCGATCGCGATCGAAGCGCTGGCCATGCTCAAGCGCGAACTGCCCAACATCGTGATCGGCGCCGGCACCGTGCTGAGCGAGTTGCAGCTGCGTCAGTCGGTGGATGCCGGTGCGGACTTCCTGGTCACCCCGGGCACCCCGGCGCCGTTGGCGCGTCTGCTCGCCGATGCGCCGATCCCGGCCGTACCCGGCGCGGCCACGCCGACCGAACTGCTGACCCTGATGGGCCTGGGCTTCCGCGTGTGCAAGCTGTTCCCGGCCACTGCCGTGGGTGGTCTGCAGATGCTCAAGGGCCTGGCCGGTCCGCTGTCCGAACTCAAGCTCTGCCCCACCGGCGGCATCAGCGAGGCCAACGCGGCCGAGTTCCTGTCGCAGCCGAACGTGCTGTGCATCGGCGGCTCGTGGATGGTGCCCAAGGACTGGCTGGCCCAGGGCCAGTGGGACAAGGTCAAGGAAAGCTCGGCCAAGGCCGCGGCGATTGTCCGACAGGTGCGCGCGGGCTGATTTCCGGGCCGCATCCAGCGTGTTTGGAAAGCCGGGTGGCTTGGGAAAGCTGGTTGGCTGAGGAAGGCTGATCAGCTGGCGCTTTCATGTTGATTGAGGAAAGCCCGGTTTGCTGACGCCTTGATTTTGGTTGAGGGTTGAGGAAAGCGTGGTTGGCTGGCGCCTTGATTCTGTGCGCAGGAGCGGTCCGCGGGCACCGGGGCAGGACACGCCGTGAACCCATCCATGGGGGGCTCTTACACGACATCATTGTCGTGTAAGGTCCTGCCCCGGCGCCTGCGGACCACTCTTCGAAAGTTCCTGTGTTGGCGGAACGGAGAGCAGCGATTATTACCGCAAGGCATGCTCGACCTAGGCGTTGATCCTTGCCTCGCCTAATGAGGCAGAGGCCTCTTCGCCGTCCTCTTGAAGGCGGCGGATTGAGAGCGGCGGAAAAAACCGTGCGCTTCCACGTAGTTGGCGTCAGGGCGGTTTGCCTGAGAGCTACGAAGTCGCAGTTCCAGAAGACATGCAGCGAACGTGGCGGTTGATTGGCACGTACCAGATTCAAGCACTGACTGCGCTGCCGTCTTTCGTCGCTCAAAGTCACGGAAACGACTTGCCGAAGCGGCAGCGTGGCCGGGGATTGGCGGAGAGCGGCACAGGGATGTGCCGCGGCGGCGAGTCAGACAGGATGTCTGACCGAGCCGAGGAGCCAGTCCCCGGACGCGCTGTCGCCCGCACCGAAGCCAGCGGCAGACAGCCGTTTGATTGGCAGTCCCGGAGACCCGTGCCCTCCCCCAGCTCCGCGCCTCCCCAGCGCGCGCTTTCGGCACGCGCGCCCATGGCGCGCATGCTGTGCTTCCTGCCTGTGCCTCTTCGCCGCGGCGGGAGAGGGGCTTTGTGCGCCTTATGTCATTCAAGGCTCCAGCACATTGGTAGATGCCTTACGCCGTGAAAACCGCAGCGCTGTTGACTGCTCAAGACTCCAACACAGCGTTCGCTGGCGGCGTCTTCGGCACACCACGCGCACGTCGCACCAGCGCTGCCGCGCCGTTGCTCATATCATCGAGAATCGCGTAGATCGTCGGCAGGAACAACAGGCTCACCACGGTTGAAAACGCCAGCCCTCCCGCAATCGCGCGGGCCATCGGGAAGTACGGCGGGCCGTCGCTGAACATCGTGGTGCTGGTCAGCGAGATCGGCACCATCGCCAGGATGGCGGTGCCCATCGTCATCATGATCGGGCGCAAGCGCTCGCGTGAGCCTTCCACCAGCGCCTGCGTGCGGCCCATGCCGCGGCGGCGCAGATTGTTGATGTGCTCGATCATCACGATGCCGTTGTTCACCACCACGCCCATCAGCACCAGGATGCCGATGAAGGACATGATGCCGAACGAGGTGCCGCTGATCCAGAACAGCCAGAACACACCGAAGATGGAAAACAGCACGCCGCTCATGATCGCCGCCGGAAACAGCAACGACTCGAACACCGCGGCCATCACCACGTAGATCATCACCAGCGCGATCACCAGGTTGAAGACCATCTGCTTCATCGCCTCGCCATCGTCCTGATAATCACCGCCGTCGAAGGTATAGCTGTAACCCGCCGGAAAATTCATCGCCTTGAGTGGTTTTTCCATTGCCGCACGTGCCTCGGGCACGGTCACCTTGTCGGCCAGGTTGGCCTTGATGGTCAGCGTGGTCTGGCGATTGGTGCGTCCTATCTGCGTCGCGGCCGGGCGAATCTGCACGTCCACCAGACTGAGCAACGGCACGCTGCGGCCGTCCTTGGCGCGGACGGTGAAACTGGCCAGATCCTCGGGCTTGCTCTGTTCGGCGCCGGCAAACCGCACCCACACCGGCACTTCGTTGTCGCCACGGCGGAACTCGCGCAGTGGCGTGCCGCGCAATGCCAGGCCAACGAAACTGGCCACCTGCTCGGCACTGAAGCCGAAGGCTGCCGCGCGCTCGCGGTCCACCCGGATCGCCAACTCGCTGGTGCGATCGCCGGTGTCCACATGCACGTCGCGCAATTCCTTGCGCTGCGCCAGCAGCGGGATCACATCGTCTGCCAACGCCTGCAGTGCCTTGGTCGAATCGCCAACCAATTGCACCTGTACACCTTGATTGCCGCTGCCGCCATTGCCCTGATTGCCGATGCTGTAATCGACGCGCGCCGAGCGCGGCAGCCCCTTGCGGATCTGCTCCAGCAACGGCGGCAGGTCGGTGACCTTGCTCGCGTCGAAGGTCACGGTGCTACTGCCGCCTTCCACTTCGCTGAACCACGAATAGATCTGGGTGATGTGGTATTTGTCGCGATTGGCTTGCAGGTACTGTTCGACCCGGCCGACCTCCTCGCCCATCTGCTCATGCGTGTACGAGCCTTTCCACTGGTACTGGATGAAGGCCTCGTTGCCGCCGTCGCCGCCGAACATGTCCACCTTGGTCAACTTCATCGGCACCAGGCTGATCGCAATGACCAACACGATGCCGGCCACGCTCCAGCCGCGATGCGCCAGCGTCCATGCCAACACCGTGGCGTAACGGCGCTGCAGCCGCCCGATCACGCCATGTTCGGAAGTCACCATCGGCGGTGTCTTCATGCGCGCGGACAACATCGGAATCAGGCTGATCGCCACCAGCCACGAGGCCAGCAGCGACACCGAGATGGTGATTGCGATCTGCGCCATGAAGATACTGATGTTGTTGGTCTCGCCGAACAGGTTCGGCACGAACACGATGCAATGGCACAAGGTGCCGGCGCTGAGCGCGATCGCCACGCTGCGCGTGCCCAGCAAGGCCGCCAGTTGCGGTTGGCCGGGCATGCGCTCGCGTTCCTGGTAGATGCTTTCCACCACCACCACCGCGTTGTCGACCAGCATGCCCACCGCCAGCAGCAGGCCCATCATCGTCAGGATGTTGAGCGTGACGCCGACGAAGTACATGAAGCCCAGCGTGATCGCGAAGCAGATCGGAATCGCCAGCGTCACCATCAACGTCGATGGCCAATGCCGCAGGAAGAAGAACAGCACCGTGATCGACAGCAGCAGGCCCACCGCACCGGCTTCGGCCAGCTCCGCCAGCGACGAGGTCACCGCCTTGCCCTGGTTGTCGATGACCTTGATCTGCACATCGCGCATCGCAGGTTCGGCGCGGATGTCCTCGACTTCCTTCAACGCTGCCTTGGACACATCCACCAGGTTGGCGCTGCGCTCCTTGTAGATATCCAGCCCGATGGCCGGACGCCCATCCAGGCGGCGACCGTAATTCATGCGCGCGGGCTTGAGCCGCACCTCGGCGATATCCCCCAGCCGCAGCCCTTTGGCGTTGAGCACCAACTCGCGCAGCTCCTGCAGATCGCGCAATTCGCCAATCGGCTGCACGCGGATGCGCTGGCCGTTGTCGTCGATCTGGCCGGCAGAGACCGAAAAATTCAGCTTGCCCAGGCGTTCGCTCAGGTCGTTGAGGCTGAGGTCGTGCGCGGTGAGTCGATCCGGCGCGATCGCGATCTCCACTTCGTTGGGTGGCGCACCGCCAATCTCGACTTTCGCCACGCCGGGAATACGCTCGATGCGCCGCTTGAACTCGCGGTCGAGCATGTCGTATGCGCCGGTCAGATCGGACTGGCTGGCCAGGCGCACCTTCAGCACCGGATCGTCGCTGCTGGACCATTTGTAAATGTGGAAACGCTGCAGATCTTCCGGAAAATCGTCGCGGATGGCATCCAGCCGCTCGCGCGCGTCCGACGCAGCAATGGCGATGTCGCGATCCCAGTCGGAGAACTCGATGAAGATATTGGCGCCGTCGGCGGTGGCGGTCGAGCGCATGCGTTTGATGCCGGTCATCGTCGCCAATGCTTCTTCGGCCGGCCGCACCAGGTTGCGCTCCACCTCGTCCGGGGTCGAACCGGTGTACGGCAATTGCACGAACAGGAACGGTGCGGAAATATCCGGCAATGCCTCCAACGGCAGCCGGAACGCGGCGATCAGCCCCACCACCACCAGCGAGACGAAACACATGATGGTGGTGACCGGGCGACGGATACTGAAGGCGGCAACGCTCATAGCGCCTCCAGTCCGTCGGTGTTATCGCGAGCCTGCGCCTGCTGCCGTGCCATGCGCCGGCCACGCTCCAGGTAATACGCATCGGCGCGACGATCCAGCAGGTCGTACACCACCGGGATCACCAGCAAGGTCAGCAACGTGGACACCAGCAGCCCGCCGATCACGGTGATCGCCATCGGCGCGCGCACCTCCGCGCCCTCGCCCATCGCCACCGCCAGCGGCAGAAAGCCGAACAGCGTGCACAACGTGGTCATCACGATCGGGCGCAAGCGTGAACGTGCGCCTTCGATCAAGGCCTCGCGCTTGGGCACGCCTTCCTCGCGCAGCTGGTTGACCTTGTCGATCAGGATGATCGCGTTCTTGGTCACCAGCCCCACCAGCAGGATCAACCCGATGAACACCACCACCGACACCGGCTTGCCGGTCATCAGCAAGGCCAGCACCGCACCCACCATTGCCAGCGGAATGGTGAACAGGATGACGAACGGATGCAGCAGCGATTCGAACTGCGAGGCCATCACCAGATAGACCAGAAAAATCGCAAGACCAAAGGCGAACAACAGTGATTTCACCGACTGCGCCAGCTCTTCGCCCTGCCCGCCGATATGCATGCCTACGCCGGCGGCCAGCGGATTCTTGCGCACCATCGACTCGACCTCGCGCACCGCACCGCCCAGATCCATGCCATGCAGACTGGCCGACACGATCGCCACCCGGGTCTGATCCGCGCGATGGATCTCGCTCGGCCCGGTCGTCGCCACGACCTCGGCCACCGCGGCCAGGCGCACCGGTCGGCTGCTGCCCGGATTGACGATCAGCTGCCGGATCGCCTCCACACTCGCGCGGTCACTGTGTTGCGCGCGCACCAGCACATCGATCTTGCGATCGCGGAAGCTGTAGCGCGTGGCCACGTCGCCGCGGACCTTCTTGACGATCACATCGGCGATCTGGCGCGTGGTCAACCCCAACGCACCGGCGCGCTCCTGATCGAAACGGATCTGGATCTCCGGAAATCCTTCTTCCACCGTCGATTTGACGTCGGCGTAGTGGCCATTGGCGCGCAGCATCGCCGCCAACTTCTGCCCGGCACGTTCCAGCTCGCCCAGATCCTGGCCACGCAACTCCACTTCCAGCGGCGTGGAAAAACTGAACAACGCCGGCCGCGCGAAATCCACCTGCGCCCCCGGATGATCGACCATGCTGCTGCGCAGCCGCTGCGTCGCCGCCGCTTCCACTTCCGGGCTGCCGCCGCCAGCCATCACCACGGTGAGCTTGCCGATGTTCTCGCCACTCTCGGTGGGATTGGCATCCAGCCGCGTGCCGCTACCGCTGACGCCATACAACGAAGCAATGCCTGGGTCCTTGTCGTGCGCAAGCTGCAGCTCGCGCACCAGTGCATCGGTCTGCGCCAACGGCGTGCCGGATGGCAGCTTCACCGTCATTTCGAAACGGTCCTGCGCCAGCTGCGGAATCAGGTCAGCCCCCAGCATCGGCACCAGCAACACCGTGCAGATAAACGCGGCCGCCGCCAGTCCCAGCACCAAACCGGGCCGACGCAACGCTGCCGGCAGCATCGCCAGATAGCCACGCTCGGCGCGGCCATACGGCGCCATCGCCAGATCGCTGGCCTTGCGCATCACCGGCGACACCAGCCGCGCGATGCCGCGCCACAGCTTGACCACCGCCCACGCAGCGCCGAAGAACGCATAGCGCACGCTCGCACCGGCACCGCGCCGGCCAGCTGCAACCGGTTTGAGCCAGCGCTGCTGCGGCTGCCACTGCGGATGACCAGGCTCGTCCGGGAACGCCATCGGCGGTGCGCCCTTGAGCGAACTCAACATCGGAATCAGCGTCATCGACACCACCAGCGAGATCGCAATCGCAATCGCCACGGTCATCGCCTGATCGCGGAACAGCTGCCCGGCGATGCCCTCGACAAACACCAGCGGCAGGAACACCGCAATCGTGGTCAGCGTGGAGGCCATCACCGCCATGCTCACTTCGCGGGTACCTGCAATCGCCGCATCCAGCACGCTCAAGCCGCGCTCGCGCGCCTTGGCGATGCTTTCCAGCACCACGATCGAATCGTCCACCACCAGGCCGGTCGCCAACGCCAGCCCGCCCAGCGACATCACGTTGAGGCTCAGCCCCAACTGGCCCATGAAGAAGAACGTGGTGATGATCGACACCGGCAACGACAGGCTGATCACGAAGGTGCTCCAGCCATCGCGCAGGAACAGGAAGATGATCAGGATCGCCAGCACGCCGCCGATCACCGCATCCTTTTTGACGTCGCTGATCGCATGCTCGATGAAGTGCGACTGATCCTCGATGGTGGTGATTTCCACATCGCCCGGCACCGTCGCCTTCAATTGCTCCAGCCGCTTGCGCAGCGCGGCCGCCGTGGACACGGTATTGGCATCGCCCTCCTTGTAGATCGCCAGCTCCACCGCTTCCTTGCCGCCCAGGCGGATGATCGCCTCGCGCTCCTTGTAGCCCTGGCGCACCTGCGCCACGTCTTTCAGCCGCACCGGCATGCCGCCGGCAATACTGCTGCTGGACGCAGACGAGGTGCTCTGCACTTCGGCCGCCGCCGCCAATGCCGCCTGCGACCCGGTGGACGCGGCGATCGCATACATCTGCTGCATCGCCGCCTGCGCCGCGCTGCCGCTGCTGCTCTGCGTGGTCACCAGCATGTTGCGGATCTCGTCCAGATCCACGAACTGGTTGACCGTGCGCACCAGATAGCGCTGCGAACCTTCTTCCAGCCGCCCGCCGGAGATGTTGACGTTCTCTTCCTTGAGTCGGGTGATTACGTTATCGATCGGAAGATTGAGCTGGGCGAGCTTCTGTTGATCGATATCGACCTGGATCTCGTCTTCCAGCCCGCCGCCGACCTTGACCGCAGCCACGCCGGCCACCGGCTCGAGCTTCTTCTTCAGATCCTCTTCGGCATAACGACGCAAGCCGGTGAGCTGGCGGATCGCATCGCTGTCGGAGGCCGGCGCCTGCCTGGGCGACAACGCCAGCCGCATGATCGGCTCGGTCGATGGATTGAAGCGCAGCAACACCGGCGGCTTGGTTTCCAGCGGCAGCGACAAGGCTTCCATCTTGTCGCGCACTTCCAGGCCGGCCTGGTCCATGTTGGTGCCCCAGGCAAACTCCAGCACCACATCGCTTTGCCCGGTGCGCGAGATCGACTTGAGCTTGCGCAGGTTCTTGACCACGCCGACCGCTTCTTCCACCGGCTCGGTCACCAGCGTTTCGATTTCCGCTGGCGCCGCGCCGGTGTATTCGGTGCGCACGGTGAGCGTGGGGTAGCTCAGATCCGGCAATAGATTGACCTTGAGACTGCGCAGCGCGATCAGCCCGAACAGCAGCATGGTCACGGTGATCATCGCAATGGTCACCCGTCGCCGCGTGGCGAAGACCACCAAGCCGCCACCGCTGCCCGGCAACGGCGCATGCGGGTCGTGCACGGGGCCGTGCGCGTTGCCGTGCTCGCTCATGAGCGCTTCTCATCGCTGACTGCCGGTGCCGCCGCAGCCACCGGCTTGCGCTCGGGCTGGCCGATGATCTGCACCGCCGTGCCATCGCGCAGCGCCACCTTGCCGGCAGTCACCACCTGATCGCCTTCCTTCAGGCCCTGCCGTACTTCCAGCCACGGGCCTTCGGCATAGCCCAGTTTCACCGGCACTCGGCTGGCCCTGCCGTTGCGCACCACGAACACCGCCGGGTCGCCATCGTCCAGCAGTGCCAGGCGCGGAATTACCAACGCATCCTTGCGCTGGTCGTAATCGATGCGGATGCGCCCGAACATCCCTGGCTGCAGCGCCTCGGCACCTTGGCCAAATGCACAGATCACCCGGAACGTACCGCTGCCTGAGTCCACTACCGGTGCGATGCGATCCACCTTGCCGATGAACTGTTGACCCGGCAACGCGTCGGCGAGCAAGGTCACCGGCTGCCCGGATTTGAGCGTGGCCAGTTCGCGCTCGGGCACATTGAGCGTGGCTTCCAGTTGCGAGTCGTCGACGATGCGGAAGATCGGCGTATTGATCTGCACGAAGTTGCCGGTCTTGATCGAGCGCGACGCAATCACCCCGGAAATCGGTGCCTGCACGGTGGTGTAGGACAATTCCAGCGATGCCAGCCGGTGCTGCGCGCGGCTGTTTTCGACATCGAACTTGAGCTGATCGACATCGGCAGCACTGACCAGCTGCTGGCCGACCAGCTGCGTGGCACGGCGATAGCTGTTTTCCAACTTGCGCAGCTGCGCCTCGCTCTGCGCCACCGCCAGATGCGCGCGGTCCGGGTCCAGCCGTACCAGCGCCTGGCCCGCGGCGACTTTCTGCCCTTCCTCCACCATCACCGACAACGCAACACCGGAGGTCTTGGCCACCACTTGCGCCTCGGCGCGCGGCTCCAGGGCCGCCGTGCCGGTATAGCTGGCGGCCACTGCACGCCGAGCGGCCTTGGCAATTTCCACCGGCACCGCATCCACCGCCTTCTTTTCTTCGGCGGCCTTGGCCTCGCCGTCTCCCGTCTTGCATCCGCCCAACAGCAGCGTCGTGGTGATCAGCAACGCCGCAACGCAGGTTCCGCTGCGACCGGGCAAAAAGGCATGTGGCGACATCGTCGTGTCCTAGTGGATGCGTCAAGAGGTGTTGTAGGCAAGTAGACCACCAGGATACATACGCTGCCAATGCGCCAAAGGTCATGGTCTGTTCAACTTCGCGTATTCACCTGGTTTGCGCCAAGCCAAATCGCAGGCATACTCGGACCGGTTCCGTCACGCCCCCACGTGCGGACGCTCAATCAGTCTTCCGGATACGAAACCATGCGCCCGCAGCCGCTCGCCGCTTGTCTCGCTCTGGTCGTCTTCCTGCCGTTTGGGGGCGCATCAGCGACACCGTCAGTCACACCTGCAGCACCTGCCACGCCGCCTGCCGCAGCTGTCCCTGCGTCCCCCGCGTCTGCGGCACCGACCGGCAATCCGTCCAATGGTCGTCTGCTCGCCTACACCTGCCAGGGCTGCCACGGTGTCACCGGGTACAAGAACGCCTACCCCAGTTATCGCGTTCCCAAGATCGGCGGCCAGTCCAGCCAATATCTGACCCAGGCGCTGACCGAATACCGTCAGGGCAAGCGCAAGCATCCGACCATGCAGGCGCAGGCGCAGAGTTTCTCCGAGCAGGACATCGCTGACATCGCCGCCTTTCTGTCCACTCTCAAGTAAGCGCCCACATGCCGAACGCCCTGTACGCTCCGCGTCTAGCCATCGTCCTGGTCGCTGCCCTGATGATGGCGGCCTGTTCTCAATCACAAGTTGAATCCACCGATCACTCTGCCGGCGATGCCGGCCACGCCAGTGGCGAGCACGGTTCCGGCTCGTCGGCGGGCTTGCCGTCCGGGCGCGCCGACGCCGGCGACAAACTGGCCCACGCAAAAGGCAAGGCCACTGGCCAAAGCTGCGTGGATTGCCACGGCGCAGACGGCAATGCGCCGATCGATCCAAGCTATCCCAAGCTCGGCGGCCAGTACGGCGACTATCTTGCGCACGCCTTGCAGGCCTATCGCAGCGGCGATCGCCAGCACCCGCTGATGACGGCGCAGGCGACCGCGCTCAGCGACCAGGACATTGCCGATCTGGCCGCATATTTCGGCGCGCGGCAGACGCAGCTGCGCGATCTGCATGGCGTGAAGTGAACTGACGGCGCAGCACGCGCCGTCTCATTCGGAATGAAAAAGCACTTGCACGAACATTAACAGGCCGCTATCATTTCGTTCTCAGTTTCGTGGGGCCATAGCTCAGCTGGGAGAGCGCCTGCATGGCATGCAGGAGGTCGGCGGTTCGATCCCGCCTGGCTCCACCACTCCTGGCTTAGGCCGTCAGGAAGACAACTCAGGTTTTGATATGCGTCCCCATCGTCTAGAGGCCTAGGACACCACCCTTTCACGGTGGACACCGGGGTTCGAATCCCCGTGGGGACGCCAATCATCTAAAAGCCTCGGCATTGCCGGGGCTTTTTTTTGTGTTTTTTTGCATCGACCGGGGTCGTGCCACGCTCAAGCGCTGCCCTCCATCTTTGCGGCATCCCGTTGCTGAGAACACAGTCGCGCGCATCCCTGAAAATCGTTGTTCACTCACTCGCACCTCGCTACTTGGCAAGCGAAAACGGGACAACGGGACAACACACAGAGCGCCGCAGCGATGCGAGCCTATTGTGTAAATGCCCCCTTTCTGCCCGCAAGGCAGGCGTGTCGCGGCTGCGCAGCAATCGCATGGCGCTCTCCATTCGATCACGCCACGCGCCGGGATCGGCACCACCACATCATTGGCAGCGCCTGTGCGCCGCCGACCCGGATTGCGCCATGACCGTTCCAGATCAACGCGGCGCTCTCCCGATCGCGGGTAGCTTCTTCGCGCAACGCGCACGGCTGCACGCCTGTCGTTACAAGCGAACGCATCATGCGAATCTTTTTTTACGCAGACTCCCTTCCCAAGCACTGCCGATACCGCTATGATTGCCGGCTCGCAGCATCGTGGGGCCATAGCTCAGCTGGGAGAGCGCCTGCATGGCATGCAGGAGGTCGGCGGTTCGATCCCGCCTGGCTCCACCAAATTCCGGACATAGGCCGTCAGGAATCTACAACCAGGTTTGATACGCGTCCCCATCGTCTAGAGGCCTAGGACACCACCCTTTCACGGTGGACACCGGGGTTCGAATCCCCGTGGGGACGCCAATCATCTAAAAACCTCGGCATTGCCGAGGTTTTTTTTGCCTGATGTTTTTACTGCGACAGGGATTGCAGCATCCGTCGTTTGCCTGATCGCATGCATGCGTACAACGCAGCCCTGTTGTGATGTGTCTCCACTGCGCAACTCATCCCCCTACTCGCTCGCATTACCTGCATCGCAGATCACGCGCAACGCGCAGCTTCAGGCCTGCTCGTCATCCAGCGCCTTGCGGCCTTCGTGCGTAAGGTCGATATCACCATCCTCGGCCTGCGTGGCGTAGCCGGCGCGCACCGCCCAATTGCCCTCTTCGTCGCTTACTGGCTTGGTGTCGTGGATGTCGCGAAGAATGCGCAGCTGTTGCGCAGAATCAAAGTCCATGAAGGCCACCTGCTTGAAAGGAGACGTCCACGGTACGCACCCGGCGTGAGGACTGCGTGCCTTGCGCGGCCGTTGAATGCCGATCCCGATATGCAGCCTGCATCCAGGCGCAGCGCATGGACGCAGGATCCCTCGCTTGGCGGCAACAGAGCGTACGAAGAACTCAGGCACGGCACGCATCAATCGCGAAGCCAACCTAGCTGGCAACCGCACCACAGCGACCCAGGTGTTTGCACATCCGCGTGGGCACTCGACCGCCTGGGCGCTGCAACCCACCGCGATTCGAATCGCACACAGCAAAAACCCCTCTGGATTTCGCCAGAAGGGCTTTGCGTGTACTGCTGGATCTTGGTGCCGAAGGTGGGACTCGAACCCACACGCTTTTAAGGGCGGCGGATTTTGAATCCGCTGCGTCTACCGATTCCGCCACTTCGGCGTGGCCGCGCAGTATAGCGACTTGTGAACGAAACGAACAGTAGTGTGATGCGCCTGAGGAATTCAGCTGCAAGCGAGGTCTGCAGCGCCGCAGCCCGGCTGGCTCGATATACTGGCGGACTTAAGTGAAGGAGTAAGCAATGTCGGTGTTGCGTGGAGTTCGGGTACTCGTGGTCGAAAACGATGACATGAATGCCATGCTGCTTGAATTGCAGCTCGTCCAGGCGGGTGCGGTGGTGATGGGACCGGTTGGCGAGGTTCAAGAGGCGCTGCAGTTGATCGATACCGACGCGCCCGACATTGCAGTGCTGGACTATCGCCTGGGCAACGGCGAGACCAGTGAGCCGGTTGCGCGACGGTTGGCCGGACAGGGGATTCCGTTCGTGCTCGCCACCGGCGTTGCCAGTGCCAGCATCCCGAGCGGTTTCGAACGCGGCATCATTCTGACCAAGCCCTATCTCGCCGACGAATTGGTCAATGCCTTGTCCAGGGCGCGGCAACTGAGCGACGCCAGCAGTTAACCGCCGACATCCGTCCTTCCGCGCACGTTTCCCGGACGCGCCTGTAGGTTGCGCCAGCGCCATGCAGGCGGTGATGCAGCACTTGGCACCACTTCTGCCCCCCCCTGTCGCCAACGGCGACGTTGTGCCGGCTGCCAGCCTTCGTTACGGACGTGGTTGCCACTAGAATCTGACATAGAACATTTACGGACGGATCGCTGGGATGGGTATTACCGTGTCGCCGTTTGCGGGCCTGCTGCCGAAGGCGAGCGAAACCGCGGTGCTGTTGCTGGCATCGACCTGCGCCGCAGATCCGTTACTGCGCGATACGCCGGCGCTGCACACAACGCTGTCTGTCTGTCTGAACGCGCAGGTGCCGATGCTGCTGGTCTGGGGGAGCGACGCGCGCTGCATCTATAACGATGCCTGCATTGCATTGCTGGGTCGGCGACACCCTGCGGCCTTCGGGCAACCGCTGGCAACGCGCGTCGATGTGCCCGTCGCCGACGACATGCATGCCGATGCAGCGGCGGCGCTGAACCTGGCGGCGTGGTCTTGCAGCCCGGTCCTGCACGCTGGACAACAGGTGGGGACGCTCTACGTTGCCAATGCGCTCGCCCCCACGGTCTGCGCTGTCCGCAGCGATGCGGCGCTGCTGCCGGCCCCCTCGGTGCTCGAGCAATCGCCGGCCTTCATGGCCGTGCTGCGCGGGCCTGACTACATTGTCGAAAGCGCGAACCAGCGCTTTCATGCATTGGCTGGGGATCGGCCATTGATCGGACGGTCGTTGGTCGAGGCGATGCCGGAAATCGTCGATCAAGGCTATCAGCGGCTACTCGACGAAGTGCGGCGCAGTGGCGAGCCGTTCATTGGCGAATCGATGACCGCCTACCTGCAACGCACGCCGACCGCTGCGTTGGATGAAATCTTCGTGGACTTCCTCTACCAGCCGATGCGCGACAGCGATGGCCGCATCGACGCGATTCTGGTGCACGGCTTCGATGTCACCCATCAACGCAACGGCGAGAGCCGCGATAGTTTTCTGTTGATGCTCGAAGACGCGCTGCAGCACATCTCCGATCCACGTCAGATCATCGATACCAGCATGCGCTTGCTCGGTGAGCATCTGCAGGCCAATCGCTGCGGGTTCGGCCTGCCAAGTGACGATGGCCGGACCCTGCATGTGATCAGCGATTACGTCAAGGACATGCCGAGCCTGCAAGGTGATTTCCCGATGGAATTGGCGCAGGGGCTGCGCGATGCCTTGCTGGAAAACCGCCCATGGTTCACCACCGACGCGATGGCACCGGGCGCACCGGACTACGTGGTAGACGAATACCGGCGCTCGGGTCTGCGCGCATCGTTGGCGATCCCCTTCCATAAACATGGCAATCTGGTCGCAGCGATCGGGGTGCATCAGCGCACACCGCGGAGGTGGTTGTCGAGCGAGATCGAGCTGGTCCGCCTGGTCGCGGCGCGCTGCTGGGAATCGATGCAACGGGCCAAGGCGCAACAACAGCTGGCTGCCAACGAAGCGCGTTTACGCCAATTGGCCGATACCCTGCCGCAGATCATCTTCATCGCCGGGCCGGATGGACAGCCGCATTACTTCAACCGGCGCTGGTACGAATACACCGGGCTGGATCCGGCCAGTAACGAAGACGCGGCCTGGCAGCGGGCGCACACCGCCGACGGGTTGTGCATGTCCGACCAGGCCTGGACGTCGGCACTGAGCGGCGAGCGCGCCTATGAAATGGAATGCGAGCTGCTGCGTCACGACGGCCAACCACGCTGGCATCTGGCGCGCGCCCTGCCGGTGCGCAGCGATGAAGGCGATATCAGCGAATGGATCGGCACCTATACCGACATCCATGACCACCGTGCGTTCGAACAGCGACTGAGCGAAAGCGAAGCGCGCTTCCGCGCGTTGTGCGAAACCGTGCCGGCAATGATCTGGATGTCCGATGCGCAAGGCAATTGCATCTACTGGAATCCGCGCTGGTACCACTTCACCGGGCAGGCCGAAGACCAGGCGATGGATCAGGGCTGGTGGGACGTCATGCATCCAGACGATGATGCGCGCGTGCGCCAATCGTTTGAGCAAGCGCTGGCGCAGCGCGGCGAGTTTGTTGCCGAATACCGCGTGCGCCGCCACGACGGGCAGTATCGCTGGTGCATCGACACCGCCTCGCCGCACTTTGCCAGCGATGGACGGTTTCTTGGCCATATCGGTTCGCTTACCGACATTTCCGAACGCAAGCATATCGAGGATGCCACCGCGTCCGACCGCGCGATCCTGAGCCTGATCACCACGGGCGCACCGCTACCGGTGGTACTGGATGCCATCGCATTGAGCGTGGAGGCACGTGGCGAGATTCCGTTGTACTGCGCGGTGATGGTGCTGGACGAAATCCACCATAAGTTGGCCTTCGGTTCGGCGCCGCACTTTCCGATCGATTATCACGGGCAGTTCGAACCGGCGCCGATCAGCGCGGACGGGCCGCCCTGCGCGCGCGCTGCGTTTATCGGGCGCCAGGTGATCTGCGAAGACATCCAGAACGACCCGAACTTCAGCCAGCATCAGGCGATCTCGGTCGCGATGGGCATCAGGGCGTGTTGTGTGACGCCGATTGTGGCCAGCAATGGCCAGGTGCTGGGCACACTCAACATCTATTACGACCGCCCGCACCAGCCCTCGCTGCGCGAACAGACAATGGCGCGCTCCGCGTCGCACCTGGCCGGCATCGTCATCGAGCGCACGCGCGTGGATGCCAAGCTCAAACAATCGCTGCAAGCCGAGACCGCCGCACGCAGCCAGGCCGAGCATGCCAGCCGGATCAAGGACGAATTCCTGGCCACGCTCAGCCACGAGTTGCGCACCCCGCTCAACGCCATCCTGGGGTGGTCGCGGCTGATGCAGTCCGAGGTGTTCGAGCCAGCCAATCTGGGCAGGGGTCTGGTCATCATCGAGCGCAGTGCGCGTGCGCAGACCCAGATCATCGACGACCTGCTGGACATGAGCGCGATCCTGTCCGGCAAGATCCGCCTGCAAGCCGAACACTTCGACATCGCCGGTCTGGCGCGCAGCACGGTGGAACTGATGCAACCGACCGCGCTCGCACGGGATATCAAGCTGGAACTGGATGCGCCTGCCGAAGGCGAATTGTGGTTCTTTGGCGATGCCGGACGGTTGCAGCAGGTGCTGACCAACCTGCTCAGCAATGCGCTCAAGTTCACTGCGCCTACGGGAACGGTGCGGGTGGCGCTGGACATCGAAGACGATCGGCTGCGGTTGTGCGTGCAGGACACCGGCATCGGCATCGCCGCCGACTTCCTGCCGCATGTGTTCGACCGCTTCCGGCAGGCCGATGCCGGCACCACGCGCCGCGTCGGCGGGCTGGGGCTAGGCTTGTCCATCTCGCGCCAGTTGATCGATCTGCACGGCGGCAGCCTGGGCGCCTCCAGTGCCGGCGAAGGCAAGGGATCGATGTTCACCATCGTGCTGCCGTTCCAGCATGGGGTCAGCGACCTACGTCCGGCATCGTCGGGCACTGCCACCGCGCAGGTGGGTCCGTTGCCTGCCGACTGCCATGGGCGCCTGGACGGCGTGCGACTGTTGCTGGTCGACGACGATCAGGATTCGCGTGAGGCGGTCATGCAATTTCTGATGCTTGCCGGCGCACAAGTACAGGCAGCCGGCTCGGTGGATATCGCCGAACAGTGCCTGGCCGATGCGCAGTTCGATGTATTGGTGAGCGATATCGCCATGCCGCTGCGCGATGGCTACGACCTGATCCGCACGGTGCGCTCGGGGCGCACCGACCTGCCACGACATATCCCGGCGATCGCCCTCACCGCCTATGTGCGCGAAGAAGATCGAGACCGCGCGGTGGTGGCCGGCTTCGATGCGCATATGGGCAAACCGGTCGAACCGCCCGGCCTGGTCGATCTGATCGAACGTCTGGTGTTGCCGAGGCGCGCGGTGCCGGGAGAGGCGTGAGATCGCCCGATAGCGACTGGTAAAAAAGAACGCAGACAGGGGGCAGGAAGGAGGCCAACGACCTGATCGCAAATGCAGAATTTCTGGCAGGAGCGCACCGTCTGACACCCGGCACGCTTCGATTGCCGCCCGACTTCATTGCAGGCTGCACCCTTCATTCCAGGCTACATCGGCACAACGGGATTCGATTTGTCGCGTCGCGTGTTGGATGCAGTCAAAAGCTCAGGTCATCGAGAGCGCGGTGCCCTCGCCGCTCGCGGGACACGCCGTGAACCCGTCCGTGGGGGCTCGGTGGCGGCGGCATCCATGCCGCCACACGGTCCCGCAAGCGACGAGGACACCGCACCAGAGAGTTGGCTGACTGTTTTATTGATAGCACTGCTTTATTGAAAGCCCTGCACACCGATCAACTCGACTGGTCCTTGCCCGCCCAGCGTCGCGGGACCTTACGCGGCATGGATGCCGCGTAAGAGCTTACAAGGACGTATTTGCAGCGTGTCCCGCGACGGTGGGCGGGCAAGGGCCCTGCAGCAACGTTACATATCCGCTCTACGACACCCACTCAACGACAGTCGCCACGCCAGGCAGCATGACTCAGGTGCGCTTGGCGCGGGCGAATGCGGCAGCCAGTGCGTTATCGGCCGGGGGAGCCGTGGTGCGCGGCTTGCTGTTGCCCTGCGCCGGTCCACGTCCACCGCCACCCTCGCGCCGGCCCTGCCCCGGACCACCGTTTCCGCGCGCGTCGCGCGATGGCGCTGTGCCATCGGCCGGCGGCGGGCTATCGGACAGGCGTCGGGTCAGTGCGATGCGCTTGCGCGCCACATCCACTTCCAACACCTTGACCTTGACGATGTCGCCAGCCTTGACCACATCGCGCGGATCCTTGACGAAGGTGTCCGACAACGCGGAGATGTGCACCAACCCATCCTGATGCACGCCGATATCGACGAACGCGCCGAATGCGGCCACGTTGCTGACCACCCCTTCGAGCACCATGCCGGGCTTGAGGTGCTTGATGTCCTCGATGCCCTCGGCAAACTGCGCGGCCTTGAACTCGGGACGTGGATCGCGGCCGGGTTTTTCCAGCTCTTTCAGGATGTCGCGCACGGTCGGTACGCCGAACTGTTCGTCGGTGAACAGCTCCGCCTTGAGGCCGCGCAGAAAGCTGCCATCACCCAGCAACGCCTTGATCGGCTTGCCGGTGCTGCCGACGATGCGCTCCACCACCGGGTAGGCTTCCGGGTGCACCGCCGATACATCCAACGGCTCCTCGCCATCGGCGATGCGCAAAAAGCCGGCGCATTGTTCGAAGGTCTTGTCGCCCAGGCGCGGCACCTTGAGCAAATCCTTGCGACGCTTGAACGGCCCGTTGTCGTCGCGATGGCGCACGATGTTTTCCGCCACCGTGCTCGACAACCCGGACACCCGCGCCAGCAATGCCGCCGAGGCGGTGTTGACGTACACGCCCACCGCGTTGACGCAGTCTTCCACGCGCGCGTCCAGCGCCTTGGCCAGGCGGTACTGGTCCACGTCGTGCTGGTACTGGCCCACGCCGATTGCCTTCGGTTCGATCTTCACCAACTCGGCCAACGGATCCTGCAGCCGTCGCGCGATCGATACCGCACCGCGCAGCGACACGTCCAGATTGGGGAATTCCTTGGCGGCGAACTCGGACGCCGAATACACCGATGCGCCTGCCTCGCTGACCACGATCTTCTGCAACTTGGCTCCCTCGCACAGCGCAATCGCCTCACCGGCCAGCTTGTCGGTCTCGCGGCTGGCCGTCCCGTTGCCGATCGCGATGAGCTCCACGTTGTGCTGCATGCACAACTTCTTGATCGTCTGCAGCGACTGATCCCACTGCCGCTTGGGCTCGTGCGGATAGATGGTCTCGGTCGCCACCAGCTTGCCGGTGGCATCGACCACGGCGATCTTGCAACCGGTGCGGATGCCCGGGTCCAGCCCCAGCACCACACGCTGACCGGCGGGTGCGGCCAGCATCAGGTCCTTGAGATTGTCACCGAATACGGCGATCGCCTCGGCCTCGGCCTTTTCGCGCGCCTGGTTGAACAGATCCAGCAGCAGATGCATGTGCAGCTTGGCGCGCCAGGTCAGCCGGCACGCATCCAGCAACCAGCGATCGGCCGGGCGCCCCTGGTCGGCAATGCCGGCGTTACGTGCAACCCGCCCTTCGGCATAGCGGTGGCCGGCCTCGGCATCGTTGCCCGGCTCCAGGTCCAGATACAGAAATTCCTCACGCCGCGCGCGAAACAGCGCCAGCAGCCGGTGCGAGGGAATCTTGGACAGGGATTCGGCATGGTCGAAGTAATCGCGATACTTGGCGCCGGCGTCTTCCTTTCCGTCGGCGACGCGCGCGCGGATGATGCCGTTGTCGTTGAGCCAGCTGCGCAGCTCGCCGACCAGCGCAGCGTCTTCGCCCCAACGCTCCATCAGGATCGCACGCGCCCCTTCCAGCGCCGCCTTGATATCGGCAACACCCTTCTCTGCATCGATGAACGGCGCAGCAGCGACTTCCGGGGCCTGGTTCGGGTCGGCCAGCAGGCCGTCGGCCAGCGGTTCGAGGCCGGCTTCGCGCGCAATCTGCGCCCGCGTGCGGCGCTTGGGCTTGTAAGGCAGATACAGATCTTCCAGCCGCGACTTGGTATCGGCGGCGGCGATCTCGTTGCGCAATTCGTCGCTGAGTTTGCCCTGCTCGCCGATGCTGGACAGGATCGCCGCGCGGCGCTCTTCCAGCTCGCGCAGATAGGTCAGGCGCGTTTCCAGGTTACGTAACTGGGTGTCGTCCAGCCCGCCGGTGACCTCCTTGCGGTAGCGGGCGATGAACGGAACGCTGGCACCCTCGTCGAGAAGGGCAATGGCGGCGCGCGCCTGGGCGGGTTGGGCACCGATCTCGTCGGCGATGGTGCGAGCGATCTGCTGGGCAAGCTGGCTATCGTGCATGGCGGCGCGGCCGGAACCGCTTCACTGAAAAAAGCATTTTCGCAGTGCTGGCCCGCCGCGGGAACCCGTTGACAGGACCACCGTAAACCTATGCCGGCGCACGATGGAGCGGCTGACAAAACCAGCAGCGGTCGTCAGGTGGGCGCGAATGGCCCGGAGCAACCGGAATGAACGACTGAGGGATGCCGATTCGGTGAACCGGCCGCGCCCGCCTGGTGGCGAGCGCGAGCATTGGGAGAGTCGCGCTTAGCTGACGCGACGCGCGTAATGGGTGGCAGCACGCTCGACCAGGATGCTTTCCTGCAGCGATTCCAACGCCATCACGCGGATCTTGCCGACATCCTTCAGCGGCACCATGCGCTCGACATAGATCTCCGGGCCGGTATCGGTCATCGTGCGCGACTTGCTGAAGCCGTAAGGCACCACGCCCTTGTCGCCATCTTTGCTGCCACCGACGTACAGAACGATCGACATACCCACACCTTCTATTCTGCTGTTGCTGCGTTAGTGGCGCGAGGATAACGACCGCGCTGTGATGAGCTTTCCACGCACGTTAACGCCGGCTGTTTGCGGTTTGGTGACCATCGCACGTCCACGGCCACCTCACGATCGCTTCACCCCGCTTGGCCGTCAAATCGCGATCCACCCGTTTGCTTACAACACTGTATGGATCTCAAAAGTGGCTACCCGTTCTGGTCGATCCGCAATGGGTTGATGCGTGCCTACCCGCGCCTAGAGCAAGACACCCAGTGCGAGGTCGCCATCGTCGGTGGTGGTGTCACCGCCGCATTGATCGCGCACGAACTGCTCAAGCACGGACACGACGTGGTCGTGATCGAGCAACGCGAGATCGGCTGGGGCAGCACGTCGGCCAGCACCGCCTTGCTGCAGTACGAAATCGATACACCAATGATCGAACTGGCCAGACAGCACGGCATGCCGGCGGCTGCACTGGCCTATGGCGCGTGCGCGCAAGCCATCGTCGACCTGCAAGGCCTTTGCAATACGCTTGGCGGCTGCGACTTCTCGCGCCAGGACAGCCTGTACTACGCCAGCCGGGCACGGGACATCGACGACCTGCGCAGCGAACTCGATAGCCGAAAAGCGCACAAGCTCCCGGTGGAATGGATCGAGCGCGCACCGCTATGGCACAACTACGGCGTGCGCTCGGACGGTGCGATCCTGAGCCGCCTGGCTGCCAGCGTCGATCCGTATCGGCTGTGCTACCGGCTGTTTGCCGAGTGCGAGCAATACGGTGCGCGCATTTACGACCGCAGCACGATCGCCACCCTTGCATCCCACGACCAGCATGTCGTGTTGCGCACCCAGGACGGCGTCACGCTACGCGCCCAGCACGTCATCATGGCCGCAGGCTATGGAAACCAGCAGTGGCTGTCGCAGCGCGTGGCACGCAACCGCAGCAGCTACGCGTTCGTGACCGATCCCTTGCATGACAGCGAAATGGGCGCGCTCAAGCACACCATGATGTGGGAGACCGCGCGCCCGTATCTGTACGTGCGTAGCACGCCGGATGGACGCGTGGTGGCCGGTGGTGAGGACGACAACGTGGACATTCCCGCGCGCCGCGATGCGCGTGTGCAGAGCAAACTGAAGACATTGCTGAAAAAAATCGCCAGGACCATGCCCGATGTCAGCCTGCGCCCGGTCTTTGCCTGGGGCGGCACCTTTGCCGAAACCGCGGATGGATTGCCGTTCTTCGGCCCGCACCCCGAACACGGGCCGCGGGTGTCGTTCGCCATGGCTTACGGCGGCAACGGCATCACCTATAGCGCGATCGGTGCAGGGCTATTGCGGGCGCAACTGGAAGGCAGGCCTCACCCGTTGTCGGAGCTGTTCGGGTTTTCCCGAGTGCGCTGAGACATCCACGGCCACCAGCCGTGGCCGTGCATCGCATAGGTATCTGCAGCCCGCTCCAGCGGGTTGCGTACGTGGATGCCGCCGCACAGGAAGTACACCGGCAGGAACAGCGGGCCGAGCAGCATGTACTGGTAGACATGGGCGCGCTCGTGATCGCCCAGGCGCACCGGAGGGTGCTGGCAACGTCCGGCAGCATGCGCGTAGGTGCTGCATTGCAGATCGAGCGAGGCGCCCTTGAGCAGCATCACATTGCCCAGCGTCATCGCCCCGCCCGGCCCCCAGGGCCAGGCATGGAATACCACCGCAAGTTCCTGGCTGGACCAGCGCGGGCGCGCGCCGAAGCAGCTGCCGGCCGCACCGATCACCAGGCCGATCAGGGTATTGGGCAGCGTCCACAAGGCGCCGATCACATGCAATGCAGACCTGCGGCGCCGGGCGGGCGTCAATCGGCCTGGTTGGGGATCAGCAGCCACAGGATCAGATAGACCAGAATGCCGGGAAACGCGGCGGAGGCGATCGACACGATGACGAACAACACGCGCAGCAGCGTGGAGCTCCAGCCGAACCGGCGCGCGATACCGCCGACCACGCCGGCGATCATGCGATCGTTGAGGGAACGGGACAGTGCGGTGGTCGTGGACATGGCAAGACTCCTGCAAATCGAGTCGAAAGTGTAAAAATCCCGGCGACAGCGTGTCGTGATGGTCGCTGCGGCCAGTTGGATGCAGCGGCAGGCGCCCGCACCGCCGCGCGACACCGCATCAGGTGTTGCCGCCACGCTCCTGCAACCAACGATGGATCGCCACCGGCACTTCACGTTGCGCACGGCCGGACACGTAAATGCCGATGTGCCCGCCACGGAAACTCAGCTCGGTGTAATCGTCGCTACCCACCAGCCCGCGCAATGCACGCGAGGCATCCGGCGGCACCAGATGATCGTGCTCGGCGTAGATGTTGAGCACCGGCATATCGACAGCCTGCAGATCGACCGCCTGCCCGCCGATGGTGACCTGCCCGGTCACCAGCCCGTTGCGTTGATAGAACAGGGTGACAAACTCGCGGAAGGCCTCGCCGGCCAGATCGGGCGAATCGAAGATCCACTTTTCCATGCGCAGGAAATCTTCCAGCGCCTGCTTGTCGTCCAGGATGTCGAGCAGGCCGACGTACTTCTGCAGATTCAGCCGGAACGGCTTGAGCATCAGGTAACTGGCGTTCATCAGATCCGCCGGCACATTGCCCATGGTGTCCACGAACAGATCCACATCGACCATGCGCGCCCAGTTGGAGAGCATGTTGTCGGGAGTATGGAAATCCACCGGCGTGACCATGGTGATCAGGTTGCGTACCTTGGGCCGTTGCAGCGCCGCGTAGCACAGCGCGAATGTGCCGCCCTGGCAGATACCGAGCACATCGACCGCGTCCAGGCCCGACTGCGCGCGCAGATGATCCACCGCACCGTCGATGTAGCGCAGCAGATAGTCTTCCAGCGTGAGATACCGCTCGGAGCGGTCCGGGTAGCCCCAGTCCAGCACGTAGACATCCTGACCGTGACCGAGCAGACCTTTGACCAGCGAGCGATCGGCCTGCAGATCGACCATGTAGGGACGATTGACCAACGCGTAGACGATCAACAGCGGCGTCTTGGCGACCGGCGCCTGCTCCCCGACAAAGCGATACAACACCACCTTGCCGTCGCGCCAGATTTCTTCGCGCTCGGTGACGCCGTAGTCCACGTCTTCGACGCCGGGCAGCAGCTTGAGGCCTTCGCGCAGCTTGCGCTGCAGCGACAGGGTTTCCTGCATCAGATCTTCGGCGCTGAATCCCAACGGGCCTTTCATTGCTGCGCTCCACGTGGTTTGCGTGCGGTCGGCGTGTTGCTGGATTTGCGGGCCGATGGCTTGGCTGCTGCGGTCTTCGTCTTGGCCGCCGTCTTCCGCGCGGCAGTCTTCTTCACCGCACTCGTTGCAGCTGCCGGCTTTGGCGCAGCATCCGATGTCGACGTCGCCGCACGCTTTGCCGCGATCGGCGCGACCGGATCAGGCGTCGGCGCTGTTGCAGGCTTGCCCGTCTGACCAGCGGCAGTGCGCAGCATCCGCCGCACCGCGCGCTCCAGTTCGGCGATGCGGCGATGCGCGGCATCCATTTCCGAACGCGTCGGCATCCCGAAGCGCTCGCTCAGCTGTTCGACTTCTTCCTGCAAGGCTGCGCGCAGGCGCATGTGCGCGTTGGCGAAGCCGCCATACACGGTGCGGAAGTGGTCAGACAACGCGATGTCGGCATAGGATTCTTCGGCCGCTTCGATCCACAGATCGAACAAGGCACGCGCGCTGGTCAGCTGACTGCCGCTGCTTTCGTGCTCGCTCAGTTTGGAAGTGAAGCGCGTGAAGGCCTGCTCGATGGCCGCCTTGAGTTGCTCGCCATAGGCCTGCGACTGCGCCTGATAGTCCTGCTGGGCACGTGCCAGCTTCTGCAGGCGCGATTGATGATTGCGATTCAAGCCGAACGCGGGCATCTCCAGCCACGGCGCATTTTCTTCGCGCCATTTCTCCAGGGACTGCGCTGCCTCCTGCAGCCAGGGATCGAAACCGCCGGGGCTGCCGCCACGCAGCGAACCCAGCGTCCACTGCATCAGTTGCTCGCCCTGCCCTTGCACCGCATGCCGCCAGGCATCGGAGACTTCATTGGCCGAGGTGTCGCGCCCTGCAAACTGGGCGGCCACCTGTTGCATGGTGCCGAACCAGCCACCCGCCTGATTGCGGAAGCGGTCGATCGCCTCCTGCGCCTGCGGTGCAGCCTGCGTGGGCAGCAACTGAGACCACCAGTCCACCGCCTTGCGCCAGTCCTGCGGCGCATCGCTGCCGGGCGCCGGCGGAGGCTGCGCGGCGGAAGCGGACTGGCCGTGGCGCATGGCATCTCCCCAAGCGCTCCAGTACTGACGCGCCTTGTCTTCGAAGTTGCCGTTGTCCGAACCGCTGGTTGCCATGATCCCTTCCCGTGACTGTCCACCAGCCATCCTACCGCGTGTACCCGGCTGTACCGGTCAGGGTTTGGGAATCCGCAGCGTCTTGCTGATCATCAGCGAGCCGGACACCGCAAACAGCAACACCAGCGGGTGGAACTGCCACGGCCCGAGTTGCCACTGGCCCCACCACAGGGTCTGTCCGATATGGCCAGTGCTGGCGGCCACCGCCAGCAGGATCACCAGCAGCAGACTGGTGGGAATCGGGGTGCCTTCGAAGTACGGCACCTTGTCGGCCTCGCCGGCGATCTCTTCGGCGGTCACGTTGTAACGCGCCAGCCGGCTCACGCCGCAGCAGACGAAATAGCTCAGCACCAGCCAATCCCAGCCGCCGCGCATGCCGCAGGCATAGCCCAGCGCCGCCGGGGCCACCCCGAACGAAATCACATCGGCCAGTGAATCCAGCTCGCGGCCCAGGGTCGAGGACGCCTTGCGCCAGCGCGCCACATGCCCGTCCAGCGCATCGAACACGAATGCCAGCGGGATCAAGGCCATGCCCAGCAGCAGGTCGCCGCGATGGCCTTCCTGCAGAAAGCGCATCGACGCGAACACCGCGCCAGTACCGCAGAAGGCGTTGGCCAGCGTGAACCAGTCCGCGAGTTGGAAGTCGCGCAGCATCGAGAAATGGCGTTTCATGCGGAACCTGAGAAGAGCAAGGCGCAAAGGGTAACGCGCGCACGGCATGCAGGCGACCGTTTCGCCACACTCCGCTAGTCTGGCGATCAGCGTGGCCGCTCCGGCCGCGCACGGTTCGTCAAAGGAACATCCGATGCGCAGCATCCTGATCACCGGCGCGGGCAGCGGCATTGGCGCCGGTATTGCCGCCCAACTGGCCGCCGACGGCCATCACCTGATCGTCAGCGACATGCAACTGACGGCAGCCGAGCGCACCGCACGCAGCCTGCACGAGGCTGGCGGCTCGGCCGAAGCGCTGGCGCTGGATGTGACCGACGAAGAAAGCATTGCGCGGGCGCTGGCTGACGCATCACGCCCGCCGCAGGTGCTGGTCAATAACGCCGGCCTGCAGCAGGTGGCCGCACTGGACGAATTCCCGATGCAGCGCTGGGCCTTGCTGGTGGATGTGATGCTGACCGGCGCCGCCCGGCTCAGCCGCGCGGTCCTGCCCGGCATGCGCACGGCCGGCTACGGACGGATCGTCAACATCGGCAGCATTCACTCGCTGGTGGCCAGCCCTTACAAGAGCGCCTATGTCGCAGCCAAGCATGGCCTGGTTGGCCTGGCCAAGGTCATCGCACTGGAAACCGCCGACTGCAACATCACCGTCAACACCTTGTGCCCGAGCTATGTGCGCACCCCGCTGGTAGAGCGCCAGATCGCCGATCAGGCGCGCACGCGCGGCATCGCCGAAGACGCGGTGATCCGCGATGTGATGCTCAAGCCGATGCCCAAGGGCGCCTTCATCGAGTACGACGAGCTTGCCGGCACGGTCGCGTTCTTGATGTCGCACGCTGCCCGCAACATCACCGGGCAAGCGATCGCCATCGATGGCGGTTGGACCGCGCAGTAATCACGGCTGGCGAAAATTTGACCAGCCCATGCGACAGCCTTGTGCCGCAACGCCAGTGCACACTTGTCCACAGACTTGCGCAGTGTTCATCCACAGCAGATGTGGAGAACTGCACAGCGACGCTGGACCAGCGCACTGCAGGCGACGCGCCGGGCGCCCATGTTTGCGCTCGCCAGCGGTGTCACGCGTCGCTGTCACTGGATTGAAGCGCCCTTTGCAGGCGACGATGGATGACGCGTAGAGGCCAGAGGCCGCACAGCGACGAGCCAGATGCCGTACCAGCGACCGGCACGCACGCCTCCCCCAGTCGCTTCGTCCGCCGCTCAGATGCGCGAGTACGTCCACGATTGCATGCGGCCATCGCGATACGGCATGACGCCATGAAACGGGCGCGGATCGCCGTCGAACACCAGCGGCAGAAAATTGCGGTCGCCTTCCCACATCGGCACCTGGTCCATGCGGTCGATCGCCACCCATTCCAGCGTGCCTTCCGGGTTGCAGGCCTGTGGCTGGCCCTCAAAGCTGCGGATCAGGAACACAAAACCCAGCCAGTCCTCGCCGTGCTTGCCGAAGCCCGGCCAGCTGATGGTGCCGCGCAGTTGCATGTCGCCGCACTCCACGCCGGCCTCTTCGCGGATCTCGCGGCGCATGCCGGCCAGCACATCCTCATCCGCTTCCACCTTGCCGCCAAGCCCGTTGTACTTGCCCAGGTGCTGGTCGCCCGGGCGGGCGTTGCGGTGGATCATCAGCACCTGGGTGCCATCCGGCGACAACAGGTAGCCAAGCGTGGCGACGATGGGGGTATAAGGCATGGCATGCGATCTGGCACGAAGCGCATCAGTATGACCGATCCGGCACAGGGCGCGGCGGCGGGCAGTCGCTCAGCCGATGGTGGTGCGGGACCCAGGACGCGGCGGCGCGACGTAGTCGGTATCCAGGCGCAACGTGGCCACACCATGGCCGCGCTCGGCCAGGTAGTCCAGCCACTTGCCCAGGAAGGTATTCATGCGCATGCGGTGGCTGATCAGCTCGGCCGGCGGCGGAAACATGCCCATCACATCCTGCCAGCGTCGGCCGACATAGCAATGCGTGGTCTCTGCCTGGCGTGCATCGCGGTACAGGCGGACATACGCCGACGGGTCCGGCTCACCGGTCACCGGGTCGCACAGGTCGTAGGTCAAGCGCAGCTCGACCGTGTAGCGGTGGCATTCGATCACGTCCAGACGCAGGTCCAGGCCATCGCCGATCGTCGAGACGTAGGATCCGGGCGCCAGATCGGCCGGTGCGAACAACCGGGTCAGGTGCTGGAAGTTCTCTGCATACAAGCCCATCAGCCAGCCGAACCGGCTCAACTTGGGGATGCGTTCGAGTTTGCTCAGTGCTTGCGCCATGGATCGATCCTACACGCTGCGCTGCCACTCGGGCAGCATTGACGAGGCCCAACCGCAGGCCTACCTTGGCAGGCTCATGCCCGGCCCCGCTTCATTTCCTCAGAGCTGACACGGAACTGCGCGGGCAGCGTTTCCGGCGTTTGGCGCGGCACGCAGCAACCGCGCGTCGTAGCGACCGCATCACGGCCATCCAATTCCCAATCCCGGCAACTTCAGAACATCTCGCGCTGCAGCCCCAGCGTGGACAGCACCTTGCTGGAAATTTCCTCGATCGAGGTGTTGGTGGTGCTGAGCGAGGGAATGCGTTCCATCTGGAACATGCGCTCGGCAATCGCCACCTCGCGCCGGCAGGTGTCGGCCGCGCTGTAGCGCGAGTTGGCGCGACGTTCCTGTCGAATCTGCTGCAGCCGCTCCGGGTCGATGGTCAGGCCGAACAACTTGCTGCGGTAGTTGCGCAGCCGCGGCGGCAGACTCTCGTTTTCCAGATCTTCGTCGGTGAGCGGATAGTTGGCGGCACGAATGCCGTAATGCAAGGCCAGGTAGATGCAGGTCGGCGTTTTGCCGGCACGCGACACCGCCACCAGGATCACGTCGGCCTCGTCGTAGTTGAGCGCGATGCCGTCATCGTGGCTCAGCGCGAAATTCATCGCATTGATGCGGCGGTGATAGGTCTCGAAGTCCACCATGCCGTGCGCACGTCCGACACGCGAGTGCCGGGGCGCATTGAGCTCGCGCTCCAGCGGCTCGATGAAGGGCGCGAACACGTCCAGCATCAATGCGCCGCTTTCGGCCAGGATCATGCTGAGTTGGGGATCGACGCACGAGTTGACCACCACCGGGCGCACTTGGTAACGCTCGCCAGCGGCGCGCACACGCATCGCTGCATCGCGTGCTTTTTCTGCATCATCGATGAACGACATGCGGTCGGTGACGAAGTTGAATCCACTGAACTGCGTGAGCAGGCTATGCCCAATCGTTTCAGCGGTGATACCGGTTCCATCGGACACGTAAAACACCGGCCGGATTGTTGACATCAAGACCACCTCTTTGAACTGGTGTTCAAAACTTACGGGTTCATGCTTGTGCATATTCTGCTGTGCACTGCATCATAGCGGCTTCTTCCTACGGACGCGGCCATCCAGCCCGCTCGGGCGATGGCCAATACGGAGCATCGCGCTTGAACGAGAATATCCTGTGGTTGCATGAGCTACGCCTGGCCGATCTGGCCCGCGTAGGCGGTAAAAATTCCTCGCTCGGCGAGATGATCGGCAACCTGGCCGGGCTGGGCGTGTCGGTTCCTGGTGGATATGCGACCACTGCGGAGGCATTCAAGGACTTCATCGCGCACAACGATCTGTCCAAACGCATCTTCGACAGGCTTGCCACGCTGGATGTCGAAGACGTCAACGCGCTGACCGTGGCCGGCAAGGAAATCCGCAGCTGGGTGACCGACGCGCCACTGCATCCCGAACTGGACCGCGACATCCGCACCGCTTACGCACAGCTATGTGCCGAAAACGGCGGCGGCGACGTCGCGGTGGCAGTGCGTTCGTCGGCCACCGCTGAAGATCTGCCCGATGCCTCGTTCGCAGGCCAGCAGGAAACCTTCCTCAACGTGACCGGCGCGGACGACGTCGTGCATAAAGTTAAGGAAGTGTTCGCCAGTCTCTACAACGATCGCGCGATCGCCTATCGCGTGCATCACGGGTTCAAGCACGAAGACGTGTTCCTGTCGGCCGGCGTGCAGTTGATGGTGCGCTCGGGCGTCGGCGCCGCAGGCGTGCTGTTCACCCTGGACACCGAGTCCGGTTTCCGCGATGTGGTGTTCGTCACCTCGAGCTTCGGTTTGGGCGAGATGGTCGTGCAAGGCGCGGTCAACCCCGACGAGTTCTATGTGTACAAGCCCACGCTGAGCGCAGGCAAGCCGGCGATCCTGCGCCGCTCGCTCGGCAGCAAGGCGATCCGCATGGTGTATTCGGATGTGCCCGGCGAACGCGTGCGCACCGAAGACACGCCAGCGGAGCTGCGCAACACCTTCTCGATCAGCGATGAAGATGTGCAGGAGCTCTCCAAGCAGGCATTGGTGATCGAAAAGCATTACGGCCGCCCGATGGATATCGAGTGGGCCAAGGACGGGGTGAGCGGCAAGCTGTTCATCGTGCAGGCGCGCCCGGAGACGGTGAAGTCGCGCAGCCACGCCACCCAGATCGAGCGTTTCTCGCTGGAAGCCAAGGACGCCAAGATCCTGGTCGAAGGCCGCGCGGTGGGCGCCAAGATCGGCAGCGGCGTCGCACGTGTAGTGCGTTCGCTGGACGACATGAACCGTGTACAGGCCGGCGATGTGTTGATTGCCGATATGACCGACCCCGATTGGGAGCCGGTGATGAAGCGCGCCTCGGCGATCGTCACCAACCGTGGCGGCCGCACCTGCCACGCGGCCATCATCGCGCGCGAACTCGGCGTGCCGGCCGTGGTCGGCTCCGGCAATGCCACCGATGTGATCAGCGATGGTCAGGAAGTGACGGTGAGCTGCGCCGAAGGCGATACCGGTTTCATCTACGACGGCCTGCTGCCGTTCGAGCGCACCACCACCGATCTGGGCAACATGCCGCCTGCCCCGCTCAAGATCATGATGAACGTGGCCAACCCGGAGCGCGCGTTCGACTTCGGCCAGCTGCCCAACGCCGGCATCGGCCTGGCGCGTCTTGAGATGATCATCGCCGCGCATATCGGCATCCATCCCAACGCGCTGCTGGAATACGACAAGCAGGACGCCGACGTCCGCAAGAAGATCGACGCCAAGACCGCCGGCTATGGCGATCCGGTGAGCTTCTACGTCAACCGTCTGGCCGAGGGCATCGCCACGCTGACCGCGTCGGTGGCGCCGAACACGGTGATCGTGCGCTTGTCGGACTTCAAGTCCAATGAGTACGCCAACCTGATCGGCGGTTCGCGTTACGAGCCGCATGAAGAGAACCCGATGATCGGCTTCCGTGGCGCCAGCCGCTATGTCGATCCGTCCTTCACCAAGGCCTTCTCGCTGGAGTGCAAGGCGGTGTTGAAGGTGCGCAACGAGATGGGCCTGGACAACCTCTGGGTGATGATTCCGTTCGTGCGCACCTTGGAAGAAGGCCGCAAGGTGATCGAGGTGCTGGAGCAGAACGGGCTCAAGCAGGGCGAAAACGGCCTGAAGATCATCATGATGTGCGAACTGCCGTCCAACGCGCTGCTGGCCGACGAGTTCCTGGACATCTTCGACGGCTTCTCGATCGGCTCCAACGACCTGACCCAGCTGACCCTGGGCCTGGATCGCGATTCGTCGATCGTGGCGCACCTGTTCGACGAGCGGAATCCTGCAGTCAAGAAGCTGCTGTCGATGGCGATCAAGTCGGCACGTGCCAAGGGCAAGTATGTGGGCATCTGCGGCCAGGGGCCGTCGGATCACCCGGAACTGGCCGAATGGCTGATGCAGGAGGGCATCGAATCGGTGTCGTTGAATCCTGACACCGTGGTCGATACCTGGTTGCGTCTGGCCAAGCTCAAGAGCGAGAGCTGATCGAAATGGTGGGTGCATTTGTGATGGCGGCGGCTGCCGGAGCAGCCGCAAAGCCGGTAACCGCGGTGCCTGCGGCGACAGAGCCGGCATTCAACTGGGCCAACATCCCATGGGCGCAATACGCGCTCAATTGGGGGTTGGCGCTGCTGATCATCGTGGTCGGCATGTGGCTGGCCAAACAGCTCAGCCAGTGGCTGCACCGTGCGCTGACCCGCGCGCGCATCGAGATCACGCTGACCAACTTCCTGCGCAACGTGTTGTATGCGTTGTTGCTGGTGCTGGTGTTTGTGAGCGCATTGAGCAAGATCGGCGTGCCGCCGACCTCGCTGATCGCGGTACTGGGTGCGGCAGGTCTGGCGGTTGGCCTGGCACTGAAGGATTCGCTCTCCAACATCGCCGCAGGCGTGATGCTGATCGTGTTGCGGCCGATGCGCGATGGCGACCACGTGGTGATTGCCGGCCAGGAAGGCATCGTGGACGAGATCCGGATCTTCCAGACCCGGCTACGCTCGTTCGACGAACGCATGATCACCCTGCCCAACAGCACGATTACCACTGCGCCGATCGTCAACTACAGCACCCTGCCCAACCGGCGTCTGGATGTGACCGTGGGGGTGGGCTATGACGACGATCTGAAAAAAGCCCAGCAGCTGTTGCTGCAGATCGCCAAGGACAATCCGAACATCCTGGATTCGCCGGCACCGTTCGTGCAGGTGACCAATCTGGGCGAAAGCACGGTGGACCTGATGTTGTTCGCGTATGCGACCAACAGCAATTTCGGCGCGGCCAAGAGCACCACGCTGGAGCAGATCCGCAACCAGTTGCTGGAGAACGGGCTCAACCTTCCCTACCCGCAGCGCGACCTGCATGTGTATCACCACGATGCCGACGGCAAGCCGATTTCGGACCTGTTGTTGAAGGGGGTCACCGACGATGGCGACGTCACCAAGGGACCGTCATTGGCGCGTTGATGCCCTGGATGGCGTGATGGAAAAGCAAAAGGCCGCATCAGGTGATGCGGCCTTTTTTATCGGAGATCCACCGTCATCGCCGCGTGCTCGACCGGTGCATTCAACCAGCGCGGGCAGACCCGCGCGTACGTCGTTTGCAACCCGGGACGTGCAGTACGCAGCGACGCGGTGACCAGCGCTCAGCCCTGCACGTCGGCCTGGCGATCGCCGCCCAGCGCGCCCATGAACTGCCGGTAGTGGCGCAGCTCGTCGATCGAATCACGCACATCGCTCAAGGCGGTGTGGGCCGAGCTCTTGGCAAACCCATTGGCCACCGTCGGCGCCCAGCGCCGTGCCAGTTCCTTGATGGTCGACACGTCGAGATTGCGGTAGTGGAAGTAGCGCTCCAGGCGCGACATCTGACGGTGCAGGAAGCGGCGATCCTGGCAGATCGAGTTGCCGCACATCGGCGATGCGCCGGCGCGGATCCACTCGCCCAGAAACGCAATGGTCTGCGCTTCGGCCTGAGCATGGCTGACCTGGCTGTCGAGCACGCGCTGCCACAGGCCGGAACGACGATGCTGGTTGCGGTTCCATTCGTCCATCGCTTCGAGCGTTGCCAGCGGATGGGCAATGGCCAGTTCCGGCCCCTCGGCAAGCACGTTCAACTGCGCATCGGTGACGATGGTGGCGATCTCGATGATGGAATCGCGATCGGTATCCAGGCCGGTCATTTCCAGATCGATCCAGATCAGTCGGTCGTTGCCCGCAAGGTTGTCTGCCATGTCGCCGTCCTGTGAAGGGCCGTCGCCGGCCAGATGCTGAAGGGCGCGCATCATACCGCGGCCGCGCCGCTCAGGGCGCGAGTGGCGGCTTGCCACGCTTGGCCCTGAAGTAGTTGGTCAGCCGCAGACTTGCCTCGGCCGCCAGCACGCCGCCGCTGACCTGCACGCGATGGTTGTGGCGCGGGTCGGCGAGCAGATCGAATACGCTGCCGCAGGCACCGGTCTTGGGGTCGCTGGCAGCGAACACCACCCGTGCGATGCGGGCATGGATCATTGCCATCGCGCACATCGCGCACGGCTCCAGCGTGACATACAGCGTGCAGCCGATCAGCCGATGGTTGGACAAGCGGCGGCCGCCCTCGCGCAGGGCCATGATCTCGGCATGCGCGCTGGGATCGTGGCTGGCGATGTTGAAGTTCCAGCCCTCGCCCAGCACGTTGCCGGCGGCATCGATCAGCAAGGCGCCAACCGGAATTTCGTCGTAGTCGCGCTCGGCACGTTCGGCCAATTGCAGGGCGCGTTGCATCCATTGCCGGTCGATCAACGCCTGCGCAGCGTCGTCTGGCGCTTCCAGCGGCATGCTCACGCGGCACTGCCGCCCTGGCGTTCCAGGAAAGCGGCGAATGCGGCGACGGTCGCTTCGCTGACGTGGTGTTCGATGCCTTCGGCATCGCGGCGCGCGGTGGCCTCGTCGATGCCCAGGGCCAGCAGGAAGCGCTCGACGATCTGATGCCGCTGCCGGCTGGACGCCGCCAGCGCCTCGCCGGCCGGGGTCAGGAAGACGCCGCGATACGGGCGCTGCACCACCCAGCCGTCGCGCACCAGGCGTTTGAGCATCTTCGCCACGGTCGGCTGGGCCACGCCCAGGCGCGCCGCGATATCCACCTGGCGCGCTTCGCCGCCATCGACCAGCAGATCGGAGATCAGCTCCACATAGTCCTCCACCAGCTCGGCGCGGCGCGCTTCGCGCACCTGACGGAAGCTCTCCATATGCACCTGCGCATCGATCAGGACCGGCGCGGCCACCTCCGGCTTTTCGCTCTTGCCCACCCTCATCCCCGTTATCACGTCCGGCAGCATTGCCTGGATGCGTAGTTTGAAGCACGCAGCCGATCAATACGATTTAGTTTGCCAATGCTCAACAGAATAGCAAGTGCTATATCATCCCTACGATCCTCCGCCAGCACCTTCCGCATGTCCGCCAACAGCTTGTCCTCCGCCCGTCCACCCGCCCCTGCCTTGACCCCGGACAACCGTGGCCTGGGCGATCACCACGCCAGTGTCGCCGTGCCCCAGGGTGGCCATTGGTGGTTCCGGCTGCTGGCATTCCTGGGGCCGGGCTACATGGTGTCGGTCGGCTACATGGACCCGGGCAACTGGGCCACCGATCTGGCCGGCGGCTCGCAGTTCGGCTATCTGTTGCTGTCGGTGATCCTGCTGTCCAACCTGATGGCGATCGTGCTGCAGAGCCTGTCAGCGCGGTTGGGCATCGCGACGGGACTGGATCTGGCGCAGGCCTGCCGGGCGCGCTACCCGCGCGGAGTGAACCTGGCGCTGTGGGGAATCTGCGAGCTCGCGATCATCGCCTGCGATCTGGCCGAGGTGATCGGCACCGCAATCGCGTTGAAGCTGCTGTTCGGCATTCCGCTGACCCTGGGCGCGATCATCACCGCGGTGGATGTGGTGCTGGTGCTGTTGCTGATGAACCGTGGCTTCCGCGCGCTGGAAGCCTTCGTGATCGCATTGCTGTTGATCATCTTCGTGTGCTTCGGCATCCAGATTGCGCTGGCCGCGCCGCCGATCGCAGCGGTGCTGGGCGGTTTCATTCCGCGCGCGCAAGTGGTCACCGACCCACAGGCGCTGTATCTGGCGATCGGCATCATCGGTGCCACGGTGATGCCGCATAACCTGTATCTGCATTCGTCGATCGTGCAGACGCGTGCGTATCCGCGCACCGATAGCGGACGCAAATCGGCGCTGCGCTGGGCAGTGACCGACAGCACCGTGGCGTTGATGTTCGCGCTATTCATCAACGCATCGATCCTGATCCTGGCGGCGGCGGTGTTCCATGCGCAGGGACGCACCGATGTGCAGGAAATCGAACAGGCGCATGCATTGCTGGCCCCCATGCTGGGCGTGGGGCTGGCATCGACCCTGTTCGCCGTCGCCCTACTCGCATCGGGCGTGAACTCGACGGTGACCGCCACCTTGGCCGGGCAGATCGTGATGGAAGGTTTTCTGCAGTTGCGCCTGCCGCCCTGGATACGCCGGCTGCTGACCCGCAGCATCGCCATCGTGCCGGTGGTGATCGTGACCTGGCTGTATGGCGAGGCCGGTACCGCGCGGCTGTTGGTACTGAGCCAGGTGGTGTTGTCGATGCAGCTGCCATTCGCGGTGATTCCGCTGGTGCGCTTTGTGTCGGATCGCAATTTGATGGGCGCATTGGTCGCACCGCCGTGGCTTGTGCGCACCGCCTGGGTAATCGCTGCGGTGATCGTCTGTTTGAACCTGAAATTGCTATGGGATACCGCATTGCAGTGATGGTCGGCGTCGACCGGGCCGATACGCGCTAGCGGCGCGTGCGTCATATCTGCGCGCGGGGTTTTGTGCGATGCGCGTCTTGAGGCACGCACTCCGATGGCTGCATACCGCGTCGCTCCGCTACACGGCGCGATGCGTTTCCCCCGGCCGGCGGCGTGGGGTCACTTCAGCATCCTGCGTGACGGCCGATAACAGCCATGTCCGGCTGCGGCACTGCGCTGCGCCGGCGTAGATCCAATCATATAAACGCATTCAGGGGAATTGCGATGCTTCGTCACTCTTTGCGGGTGCGCCTGCTGTTGCCGGTGCTGGCCTTGGTATTGGTCGTGGTGGTGGCACTGACGGTCATTCTGGCCATTACCGAAGCCAACCGGGTCAGGTTCGAAGCCGGCGAATCGATCGAGCGTCAGTCGGTCTCCTTGCAGACGCTGTTCTCGGTCACCCGCGCCATGATGCTCGATCGCGTCAATTCGTCCATGCGCCAGCTGCGCAAGGAGGCTAACGCACAGGGCGCGGCAAGCCTCGGCAGCGAAGTGCGCGTTGCCGATCGCACTGCCAACGACCTGCTGCTGGGTCAGCGGTCGCAGGCCAATGTGTTCGGCATGCTCGACGATGTGACGTCCATCCACGAAGGCACCGCCACGTTGTTCTCACACACCGGCGAAGAGTTCGTGCGCATCTCCACCAACGTCAAGAAGGACGATGGCAGCCGCGCCATCGGCACCGTGCTGGACCCCAACGGCAAGGCCGCCGCCAAGCTGCGCAACGGCGAAAGTTTCTACGGGGTGGTCGACATCCTCGGCAATCCGTACGTCACCGGCTACGAGCCGATTTTCGCCGGCAACGACAAGCGCGTCATCGGCGCCTGGTACGTCGGCTACAAGGCCGACACCCAGGCGCTGGAAAACGTGATCGGCAGCCGACGCGTGCTCGACTCCGGCTTCATTGCCGTGTTCGACAGCAAGAACACGCTGCGCTTCCAATCCACCACCGGTGTCACCACCGACACCGCCACCATCGAGCGGATCGTCAAGGAAAGCCCGGACGACTGGGTCGTCATCAAACAGGACGTGCCCGACTGGGGCTTCACCTTAGTCTCGGCCTACCCGAAGAGCGACGTCAATCGCGTGATCGTGCGTCAATCGCTGTGGATCGCCGGCATCGGCCTGCTGGTCTGCGCCTTGCTGCTCGGCCTGCAATGGGCGCTGATCTGGAACCGCGTGCTGCGTCCGATCCAGCACTTGACCACCGTGGCCGAAGAGCTGAGCCTGGGCAAATGGAACCACACCATCGACGAGGTCAATCTCAAGGATGAAATCGGCACCCTGGCGCGCGCCATCTCCCGCCTCTCCAACAGTGTCCGGTTGGCCATGGAGCGCCTCAGCAAACGCTGAGCCGCTCCCGCCCATTCCGTACCAGATGCTGCAAGGGAGACGTCATGTCCACTGAATTTCGTCCGCTGATCGAGATCCTGCGCGAGCTCAAGGCGCTGGCATTGAAGAAGGCGTCCGGCTTTCTGTTCATCGTCACCGACGAAAACCATTCCTGCATCGTCCGCCTCAATGCCGGCCAGATCGAAGAAGTGGTGTTCCGCATGTTGCGCAATGATGAGGCAGTGCAACGCCTCACCATGGTCAATGCAGCCAAGGCCCGCTTTCAGGCCGATCCCGGCGTCGGCCTGGGCAAGCCCTCGCTGCTGAGCGAGGACTCGCGCCAGTGGTTGTTGGGCGGTTTCGAGCAGGATCTGGGTAGTGCGCCGGCTGCGCCGCGCGCAGCGGCAGCACCCGCAGCGGCCCCCGCTGCTGCAGCACCTGTCGCGGCAGAAAGTGCAGCGTCAGTTTCTGCAGACGGCGGCTCGGCACCGGACGATCGCGTCCGCGAAGCGCTGGAAAAAGTCGCGCTGAACTACCTCGGCCCGATCGCCGGCATGCTCTGCGACGAAGCCTGGGACGCCTCAAGCGATATCGAACAAGTCCTCAATCAGCTTGGCGCCAATCTTTCCACTCCGCAGGAAACCCAGAAGTTCATGGCCGAGGCGCGTCTGGCATTGGCCAAGGTCCGCTGACTGGTCGATGCACTAGACTCCGGATCAAACCGCGCATCGCGCAGTTTTTTACCGCATCGCCGCCAACTCCCGTTCGACTTGGCAGCGCACCGGGCATGTTCGGATTGGGTCGCGCGGATTGGATGTGGACGTCAGCGGCATGCACACCCGTGACCACCACCCAATCACCCCATGCATCGATGCATGGCGACGAGCGAAGCACTCCACGACACGACCGCACCAACAGAACGACAAAGGCGCCTGTCGGCGCCTTTGTCGTTCAACTCATTCCCACTCGATCGTCGCCGGCGGTTTGCCGGAGATGTCGTAGACCACGCGCGACACGCCGCGCAGCTCGTTGATGATGCGGTTGCTCACCGTGCCGAGGAAGTCGTACGGCAGATGCGCCCAGTGCGCGGTCATAAAGTCGATGGTTTCCACCGCGCGCAGCGCGATCACCCATTCGTAGGCGCGTGCGTCGCCGACCACGCCGACCGACTTCACCGGAAGAAACACTGCGAACGCCTGGCTGGTGGTGTCGTACAGATCGGCCTTGCGCAGTTCTTCGATGAAGATCGCATCGGCCTTGGCCAGCAGTTCGGCGTATTCGCGCTTCACTTCGCCCAGAATGCGCACACCCAGGCCCGGGCCCGGGAACGGATGGCGATACACCATCGTGCGCGGCAGGCCGAGTTCGACGCCTAGGCGACGCACTTCGTCCTTGAACAACTCGCGCAACGGTTCGACCAGGCCCAGCTTCATGTGCTCGGGCAAACCACCGACGTTGTGGTGGCTCTTGATGACATGCGCCTTGCCGGTCTTGCTGCCGGCCGACTCGATGACGTCCGGATAGATCGTGCCCTGCGCCAGCCATTTGGCATTGGCCAGCTTGCTGGATTCTTCGTCGAAGATATCCACGAACAGGTTGCCGATGATCTTGCGCTTGGCTTCCGGGTCGCTGATGCCTTCGAGCTTGGCGAAATAGCGATCGGCCGCGTTGACGCGAATCACCTTGACACCCATGTGCTCGGCGAACATCGCCATCACCTGGTCGCCTTCCTGCCAGCGCAGCAGGCCGGTGTCGACGAACACGCAGGTCAGCTTGTCGCCGATCGCCTTGTGCAACAACGCCGCGACCACCGACGAATCGACGCCGCCGGACAGGCCAAGAATGACTTCGTCATCGCCTACCTGCTCGCGCACGCGTGCGATCTGGTCGTCGATGATGTTGGCTGCGGTCCACAACGTCTGACAGCCGCAGACATCGACGACGAAGCGACGCAGCAGGGTCTGGCCCTGCAACGTGTGGGTGACTTCGGGGTGGAACTGCACGCCGTACCAGCGCTTGTCCTCGTTGGACATCGCCGCGACCGGAATACGGTCGGTCACCGCAGTGACCGTGAAGCCCGGCGGCACCTGCGACACGTGGTCGCCGTGGCTCATCCACACATTCAGGCGCGACGCGCCGGCATGATCGGTCAACCCTGCGAACAACGCATCGGCGGCCACCACATCGACTTCGGCATGACCGAATTCGCGCTGATCGGCCGCTTCGGTGGCGCCGCCCAATTGCGCAGCCAGGGTCTGCATGCCGTAGCAGATACCAAGCACCGGCAAGCCGCTGTCGAACACTTGCTGCGGCGCGACCGGCGCGCCCGGCAACGTGGTCGACTCAGGGCCGCCGGACAGGATGATGCCCTTGGCCCCAAAGGCAGCGATTTCCGACGGATCGTGATCCCAGGCCCAGATTTCGCAATACACCCCGATCTCGCGGATACGCCGTGCAATCAGCTGGGTGTATTGCGCGCCGAAATCGAGGATGAGGATCTTGTCGTGATGGATGTTGGTCATTGGCGCCGGGAATCGGGAACGGGGAATCGGGAATGGGCAAAGCGGCGCAGACGCTGGTTCATCGATTCCCGACTCCCGATTCCCCATTCACGCGCAGGCATCACCCCATGCGGTAATTCGGCGGTTCCTTGGTGATCTGCACGTCGTGGACATGGCTCTCGCGCTGGCCGGCACCGGTGATGGTGACGAACTTCGGCTTGGTGCGCATTTCCTCGATGGTCGCGCACCCCACATAGCCCATGGTGGCGCGCAGGCCGCCGATCAGCTGATGGACGATGCCACCGACCGAGCCGCGATACGGCACGCGCCCTTCGATGCCTTCCGGCACCAGCTTGTCGGCATCGCTGGAATCCTGGAAATAGCGGTCCTTGGACCCCTTCTCCATCGCCCCCAGGCTGCCCATGCCGCGGTAGCTCTTGTAGCTGCGACCCTGGAACAATTCGACCTCGCCCGGGGCTTCCTCGGTGCCGGCGAACAGGCCGCCGACCATCACCGTGGAGGCGCCGGCGACCAGCGCCTTGCCGATGTCGCCGGAATAGCGGATGCCACCGTCGGCGATCAGCGGAATCCGGTCCTGCAGCGCCTCGGCGACCATGTCCACCGCAGTGATCTGCGGCACGCCGACACCGGCGACCACGCGCGTGGTGCAGATCGAGCCAGGACCCACGCCGACCTTGACCGCATCAGCACCGGCGTCCATCAGCGCCAGCGCGGCATCGCCGGTGACGATGTTGCCGCCGATCACCTGCAGCTGCGGATAGGTCTTCTTGACCCAGGCCACCCGATCGATCACGCCCTGCGAATGGCCGTGCGCGGTATCGACGATGACCACGTCCACGCCCGCCGCAGCCAGCAATTCGATGCGCTGTTCGGTATCGCCGCCGACACCGACCGCCGCGCCGACCAACAGGCGCGTGGACGCGTCCTTGGCGGCATTGGGATTGTCGGTTTTCTTCTGGATGTCCTTGACCGTGATCAGGCCGCGCAGCTCGAAGCTGTCGTTGACCACCAGGATCTTTTCGATGCGGTTGCGATGCAGCAGCTCCAGCACTTCCTCATCGCTGGCGCCTTCGCGCACGGTGATCAGGCGATCCTTCTTGGTCATGATGTGGCGGACCGGATCGTCGAGCTTCTTCTCGAAGCGCATATCGCGGCTGGTGACGATGCCGACCAGTTCGCTGCCATCCACCACCGGCACACCGGAGATGTTGCGCGCGCGGGTCAGCTTGAGCACCTCGCCGATGGTCGTGTCCGGGCTCACCGTGAACGGCTCGGTGATCACGCCGGACTCGAACTTCTTGACCCGGGCCACCTCGCCCGCCTGCTGCGCCGGGGTCAGGTTCTTGTGGATGATGCCGATGCCGCCCAACTGGGCCATGGCCACCGCCAGACGGTGTTCGGTCACTGTGTCCATCGCGGCCGAGAGAATCGGCAGTTTCAGGCGCAGATCGCGCGTCAGCCGGGTTTCCAGGCTGACGTCCTTGGGCAGGACGATCGAATGAGCGGGGACGAGCGAAACGTCGTCGTAGGTAAGAGCTTCAGCCTGGATGCGGAGCATCGGCGGACCCGAGTTTGGGGAAGCGCGGCATTTTACCCTGAAAGCCTTCACGAAGACACCACGCAGCCGCAATGCTGCGTTACGTCCGCAGCTCAGCCAGCCGCGTCGGCCGCCTCCAGGGTGTTCTGCATCAACGTGGCCACCGTCATCGGCCCTACCCCGCCCGGGACCGGGGTAATCCACGCGGCGCGCTGCGCTGCGGCGTCGAAACCGACATCGCCGACCAGGCGCCCGTCATCCAGCCGATTGATGCCCACATCGATCACCACTGCACCCGGCTTGACCCAGTCGCCGGGAATCAGGCCAGGGCGGCCCACCGCCACCACCAGGATGTCGGCATTGCGCACGCTGGCCTCCAGCACATCGGCCGGGGTGAACTTGTGGCAGCTGGTCACCGTGCAACCGGCGATCAACAGCTCCAACCCCATCGGCCGACCGACATGATTGCTCACGCCAACGATGGTCGCATTACGTCCGCGCACCGGCTGGTCGGTATGCCCGAGCAGGGTCACGATGCCGCGCGGCGTGCAGGGGCGCAGGCCGAATTCGCGCAATGCCAGGTGCCCGACATTCTGCGGATGGAAGCCATCCACGTCCTTGCGTGGATCGATACGCTGGATCAGGCGGTTGGCATCGGGAATGCCGGGCAGCGGCAACTGGATCAGGATGCCGTGGATCTTGGGATCGGCATTGAGCTGGTCGATCAGCTTCGCCAACTCGGCTTCGCTGGTGCCCTGCGGCAAGTCGTAATCGAAGGCTTCGATGCCGACCTTCTCCGCCGCACGCCGCTTGTTGCGCACATACACCGACGAGGCAGGATCGCCACCGACCAACACCACCGCCAATCCGGGGCGGGCCTTGCCGGCGGCCAGACGCGCATCCACCCGCAGCTTCAGTCCGTCGAGCAATTCCTCGGCAATACGGCGACCATCGAGAAGGCGGGCCGAAGCACGGGCTGGCGCGGAAGCGGTCATGGGGCGTCGGGTGTAGAGTCGAAGGCCGCCTATTGTCCCCGATTCCGCCATGACCGACACCACCTCGATACCAGATTCAACCACGTCCATCGAAGCGGCCGCATTTCGCCGGCTCTTGCAACATCTCAACCAGGAGCGGCCCGATGTGCAGAACATCGATCTGATGATCCTGGCCGGCTTCTGCCGCAATTGCCTGGGCGACTGGTACCGCGAAGCGGCCGAGGCGCAAGGCCATGCGATGAGCAAGGAACAGGCGCGCGAAGCGGTCTACGGCATGCCGTTTGCGCAATGGAAGCAGCAGCATCAAAAAGAGGCTACGCCCGAGCAGCTGGATGCCTTTGCAGCCGCACAGCGCAAGCACGCACCATGACGCTTCGAACGCGCCCGTGATACGGCGGGTAACGCAAAACAAAAAAAACGGCGCCGTGAGGCGCCGCCTTTTGGTTGCATCGTGCGCAGATCAACCGCGTGCGTCGGCCTCAGCCAGCGCGTTGCGCAGAATCTCCTTGGCCGGCCCACCATGCTTTTCGTGTTCGAGTGCGAAATGCACCGTGGCCTCGATCAGACCAATGTGTGCGCCACAGTCGAAACGACGTCCCTCGAAGCGGTATGCGTCCACGGTTTCCTGCTGCAACAGCCCGGCAATCGCATCGGTCAGCTGGATCTCGCCACCCGCGCCGGCGCCGGTTTCTTCGAGCAATTCGAAAATCTTCGGGCTCAGCACATAGCGGCCGACCACTGCCAGATTGCTCGGTGCGACTTCCGGCTTGGGCTTTTCGACAATGGCATTGATGCGCCCCTTGCGGCCATCGAATGCGTCGGTCGCCACGATGCCATAGCTGGCGGTCTTGTCGTGCGGCACGTCCTCCACGGCGATGACGCTACCACCGGAGGCTTCGGCCACATCGGCCATCTGGGTCAATGCGCCATCGCCCCGATTCCAGATCAGATCGTCCGGCAGCAATACCGCGAACGGCTCGTCACCGACCACCGCCTTGGCACACAGAACCGCGTGGCCCAGGCCAAGCGCTTCGGCCTGCGTCACGAAGATGGCGCGTACGCCTTCCGGCAATGCATTGCGCACCAACTCCAATTGCTCCAGCTTGCCGGCGCGTTCGAGCTTTTGTTCCAGTTCGTAAGCCTTGTCGAAGTAGTCGGCGATCGAGTGCTTGTAGCGATTGGTCACGAAGATCAGCGTATCGCAACCGGCCTGGATGGCCTCGTCGACGGCATACTGGATCAACGGTTTGTCGATGATTGGCAGCATTTCTTTCGGAACCGTTTTGGTCGCCGGAAGAAAGCGGGTCCCAAGACCTGCGACGGGGAATACGGCCTTGCGAATACGCTTGCTCATTAAAGTCTTCTGACCTCACGTGCGGGGAATGGAACGACCGTATCAGATCGCGTGTCGACTTTCCGTCTAGCCGCTGCAAAATCCGGCATCAGACTACCCAGCACCGTCTCCATTGCGTTGACGTCATAGCGATTGACCGCCTCACGTAAACGCGTCACCAGTTGCAAGACCTGCTCGTGCGAAAACTCGCGCACGCCCGCCTCCAGGATCTTGGGATGTGCGGTCGGGCGATAGTCTTCGTCCGAATAAAATAGTGTCTCGTGCAACTTTTCGCCCGGGCGAAGGCCCGTGTAGAGAATCGCGACATCCTTGCCCGGCTGCTTGCCGGCAAGCCGGATCATCTGCTCGGCCAGCAAGCGGATCGGCACCGGCTCGCCCATGTCCAACGTGTAGATCGCACCATGCGAGGCGGATGCCGCAGCCTGCACCACCAACTGGCAGGCTTCCGGGATGGTCATGAAATAGCGCGTCACATCCGGATGCGTCACGGTGACCGGGCCGCCCTGACGAATCTGCTCGCGGAACAGCGGCACCACGCTGCCGGCCGAGTCCAGCACATTGCCAAAGCGCACAGTGATGAAGCGCGTCGGCGCGTCGCGCGCATCAAGGCTCTGGCAGATCATTTCGGCATAGCGCTTGCTCGCGCCCAGCACGTTGACCGGCTCGACGGCCTTGTCGGTGGAAATGAACACAAAGGTTTCGATGCGTGCACGCTGACAGGCACGGGCAACGTTCTCGGTTGCCAGCACATTGTTGCGGACCGCTTCGCGTAACTGCTCTTCCAGCAGCGGCACCTGCTTGTATGCGGCGGCATGGAAGACGGCGTCCGGGGTGGCGATCTTGAGCGCATGCGCGACCACCGCCGGATCGCCGCAATCGCCAAGTACACGAACGACCTCGATATCCGGAAACAACCGCCGCAGGTCCGAATCGATCGTCAACAGCGCCAGCTCGTCGATCTCCAGCAGCACGATACGACGCGCCCCGTGACGCGCGCACTGCCGGCACACTTCCGAGCCGATCGAGCCGCCGGCCCCGGTCACCATGACCGTCTTGCTGGTCAGCCAATCGCGGATCAGCCGCCAATCGGGCGTGACCGGCTTGCGATTGAGCAGGTCTTCAATGGCGACCTCCTTCAACTCGCCAGGCAATGAACGCCCTTCCAGCACGTTGATCAGCTTGGGCACCATCCGGAACGGCAGGCCGGTGCTTTCGCAAATCGCCACGACGCGCTGCATGCCGGAGGCATCCAACGAGGGAATGGCGATCACCAGCAGCTTTGCAGCCGTTTCCTTGGCAATGGCTGCGGCCTGGTCCAGATTGCCCAATACGTTCAGACCCTGGATCTTGGCGCGATGCAGATTGCTGGCGTCGTCCAGATAGCCGACCGGCACGAATGCACCGGTACGGCGAAGATCGCGCACCAACCCCTCGGCGGCACGTCCGGCGCCCAGGATCAGGACGCGTTGCGCAGCGTCCCCGGAGTGCGCGATCTGATAGTCCTTCCAGGCCCGATACAACAGCCGTGGCGTTCCCAGCAATGCCGACAATGCGAACGGATAGACAACCAACACCGACAGCGGCACGCCGTCCAGACGATCGTAGGAGAGCGCCAATACGATCGCGACCAGGCCGAGAAAACTCGACTTGAAAATGTTCCAGAGATCCGGCACCGAGGCGAAGCGCCACAGCCCGCGATACAGCCCCATCTTCCAGAACACCAGCCCTTGCGCGATCAGCACGACCGCAGTGTGCCAGTCCCACAAGGGAAGCCCCGGCGCCTCGCGCAACATCGAATAGCGGCCGGCGTGCAGCAACTGCCAGCACACCCACACCATCAGCAGGTCGTGTGTCACTACGGCCAGCTGCGGCAACACCTTTGTCAAACGGTCACGCCAGGAAATCATAAAAGTCCATTGCTCAGAAATTGCGCAGTCCATCGCGCAGAAAATGCCAGATCGCGGTCATGCCTGCACTCCAGACCATGGCTGCGAGAACCTGGAGCAAAAACGCATCATGGCGGATTACCACATACAAGCAGACTGTAGCGAAGCTGAAAGCGAAGTAAACGCCTGTTACCGAGACGTGCGTCTCAAGCCTGCGCGCCAGGCGCTGATAGACATGCTGAGCATGAGGCTCCCACCAGCGCTGCCTGTCGAGCATGCGAGACAGCAGCGTGAAGCCGGCGTCCACAAGAAAGGCAGTCAACGGCAACCAGCTGATCCACCAGGTCACTTGCCCGCTCGCCACGTTGAGCGCGAGCAATGCAGCCAGCACATATCCAAGCCCACCGCTGCCGCCATCGCCGAGGAAAATGCGCGCGCGTGGAAAATTGAACGGAAGAAATCCCAGGCAGGATGCCGCCACTGCAAGACCGGCCAAGCCCCATGAACCGGGGGCAACAGCGGCGAACGCCAGTGCGGCCAATGCGGCCTGACTGGCAGCAAGACCGTTGATGCCATCCATGAAATTCCAGACATTGATCAGCACCACCGATGCTGCTGCGCCGAGCACGCCATCCCACACGTTGCCAGTGCAGTCACCCACCAACACGCCCAACGACGCCGATGCGGTCAGATGAATCGCAAAACGCAGCCTGGCCGACAACGGCCGATGGTCATCCCACCAGCCCACCCCCGCCACCAGTACCAGACCGGCCGCAAACCAGCCGATGATCAGGCGCGCATCCGGCCACACCGTTGCCGCAGTCACGCAACCCAGCAGGATTGCCGCCACGATCGCCATGCCGCCGCCGCGCGGCGTTGCCACCCTGTGGCTACGGCGCTCACCCGGGTGGTCGAGCAAGCGGCGATGCAGCGCGTAGCGCCGCAGCAACCAGGTTCCCAGGGCTGCGATCGTCAGATGCAACAGGCACCACCACAGCCAAGCCTGCGGCATCAGACCACCGCGTAGTTCAACAGCGGCTTGACCGTACCCCATTCCTTGCAGCTCGGGCATTGCCAGTGGTGCGTCTTGGCACCAAAGCCGCAGCGCGTGCAGCGATAACTCGGATTGCGCACCAGCAACTGGTCGGTGATGTGCTTGAGATCCTGCAGCGTGCCGACCGGGTCACTACCTTCGGCCAGGGTAAGGTCGATCAATGCGGACTCACCACGTACCGACGGCCGATCCTTGAGCTGACGGCCCAGGTAGGCCAGCGCAGGCGCCACGCCATCCTGCGCTTCCATCAGCTGCGTCAGCGCCAGCACCGGCGCGATACCGCGATAGTGTTCGGTCATCTCGGACAGGAAGTTACGTGCGCCCGCGATGTCGCCGACCCGGCGATAGGCGGCCATCAGCGCAGGAATGATCTCCGGCAGATATTCCGGATCATGCCGGGCGGCGCGCTCGAAGGCGCGCACGGCCGCTTCGTCATGTCCACGCTCGGCTTCGATGCGTCCTTCCAGAATGCCCGCGCGCACGGAAGTGCCATCGGCCTGATAGGCGCGTGCGATCGCCTGCAATGCTTCATCGGTCTTGTTCACGCCACGATAGCGATCCGCCAGCTCGCACTGGAACTGTGAGATCAGCTTGCCCATCGGCTCGCCGGTCACTTCTTCGTAGCGGGTGGCGTTGTCGATCGCCTTTTCCCAATCGCGTTCGGCCTGATAGATGCCGATCAGATGGCGCAGCGCTTGCGGGGCGCGTTGATCCAGCTGGGCCAACTCGGTGAACACGGTTTCGGCACGATCCAGCAGACCGGATTTCATGTAGTCCTCGCCCAACGCCAGCAAGGCCTGGACGCGCTGCTGATCGGTCAGGTCGGCGCGTTGCACCAGACCCTGGTGCAAGCGGATGGCGCGATCGACTTCACCGCGACGTCGGAACAGATGCCCCAACGCGACCTGGGTCTCGAAGGTTTCCTTGTCCAGCTCGGCGATATGCAAAAACAACTCGATCGCCTTGTCCGGCTGCTCGTTGAGCAGATAGTTCAGACCGCGAAAGTACGTACTGGACAGGCGGCTGACCTGCGTATCTCCATGCCGTTGACCGCCACGACGGCCAACGATCCAGCCACCCAGTGCCGCCACTGGCACGAACAGGAAGAACCAGATCCATTCGGTCAGAAAGTCCATACGCGCTTACAGTCCATCAAAGGGGCGCGGCTCGACTGCGGCAGGCGTGATGGGCCTGGCGTCGGCGCGACTGACCGCTACAGCCTTGTTGGCCTGGCGCAGTTTGGAATAGAGGGGAATCACCACACTCACCAGCACCATGCCGGCGCCGATCAACACACCGACCAGCAACGCGACGATGATCGCGATTCCGGACGTGGTATGCACACTTGAGAACAGAAAATCGAGGGTAATGTCCTGGGAATTGACCGCGCCGATGATCAGACCGACCAACAGAAAGGCCAACATCACCAGCAAGCGAAACACCTTCATGGCCAGACTCCGTCGGAAAGGGGTTTAGCTTAACCGAGCCGGCATAAACGCAGCGGCAGAACGGTCTTTAGTCAGCTGCATCGGCCAGATCGACCGGGACCACAGAGCTGACACGCTCACGCAATTCCTTGCCTGGCTTGAAGTGTGGAACATGCTTGCCCGGCAACGCGACCGACTCACCGGTCTTGGGATTACGGCCAAGGCGTGGCGGGCGGTAGTGCAGCGAGAAGCTGCCGAACCCGCGAATTTCGATCCGATCACCATCGGAGAGCGCCTGCCCCATCATTTCCAGCAGCGACTTCACTGCCAGATCCACGTCGTCCGACTTCAGATGCGCTTGACGTCGCGCCAGGATTTCAATCAATTCGGACTTGGTCATGGGAAAACTTGCTTTTTTCGACTGACACATCGGAATCGGCCCGGGCATGCCCGGGCCGATCCATCACGCTCTTGCGAGCGCTACGCGCTTACTCGGACTTGTTGCTGTTCAACTGTGCACGCAGCAGCGCGCCCAGCTGAGTCATGCCGCCCGACGCAGCGGAGGACTGATATTCCTCCAGCGTCTCGCGCATTTCGGCGTCGTCCTTGGCCTTGATCGACAGCTGCAGGGTACGGCCCTTGCGGTCCATGCCCACGAACTTGGCTTCGATCTTGTCGCCGACCTTCAGGTGCTGAGTCGCATCGTCGACGCGCTCGTTGGCAATGTCGCGTGCAGCGACGTAGCCCTCGATGCCGTCGGCCAGGTCGATGGTGGCGCCCTTGGCATCCACTTCACGCACAACGCCTTCGACCTTCGAACCCTTCGGGTTGGACGCCATGTACTGACCGAACGGATCCTGCTCCAGCTGCTTGACGCCCAGGCTGATGCGCTCGCGTTCCGGGTCCACTGCCAGCACGACGGCTTCCAGCGTGTCGCCCTTCTTGTAGTTGCGCACGACATCTTCGCCGGTGGTGTTCCAGCTGATGTCGGACAGGTGCACCAGACCGTCGATGCCGCCGTCCAGACCGATGAAGATGCCGAAGTCGGTGATCGACTTGATCTGACCGGACACCTTGTCGTTCTTCTTGTGGGTCGCAGCGAAGGTTTCCCACGGATTGGCGGCAACCTGCTTCATGCCCAACGAGATGCGGCGACGCTCCTCGTCCACGTCCAGCACCATCACTTCGACTTCGTCCCCAACCTGCACAACCTTGGACGGGTTGACGTTCTTGTTGGTCCAATCCATCTCGGAGACGTGCACCAGACCTTCGACGCCCGGCTCGATCTCGACGAATGCGCCGTAATCGGTGACGTTGGAGACCTTGCCGAACACGCGGCTGTTGGCCGGGTAACGACGGGCGATGTTGTCCCACGGATCTTCGCCCAGCTGCTTCAGGCCGAGGCTGACGCGGTTACGCTCGCGATCGAACTTCAGCACGCGCACGTCGAGCTCGTCGCCGACGTTGACGACTTCGGACGGATGGCGCACGCGCTTCCAGGCCATGTCGGTGATGTGCAGCAGGCCGTCGATACCGCCCAGGTCCACGAACGCGCCGTAGTCGGTCAGGTTCTTGACCACGCCCTTCAGGATCGCGCCTTCCTGCAGCTTGTCCATCAGCTGCTCGCGCTCTTCCGAATGCTCGCTCTCGACCACTGCACGACGCGAAACCACCACGTTGTTGCGCTTGCGGTCCAGCTTGATCAGCTTGAACTCGAGTTCCTTGCCTTCCAGGTAGGCCGGGTCGCGCACCGGGCGCACATCCACCAGCGAACCGGGCAGGAACGCGCGGACATCCTTGATGTCCACGGTGAAACCACCCTTGACCTTGCCGCTGATGCGGCCGGTGATGGTTTCGTTCTTCTCCAACGCCTCTTCCAGCTCGTCCCACACCATTGCGCGCTTGGCCTTCTCGCGCGACAGCACGGTTTCGCCGAAGCCGTTTTCGATGGAGTCGAGGGCAACCTTGACCTGGTCGCCCACGCCGACATCGATTTCGCCAGCGTCGTTACGGAACTGCTCGATCGGCACAATGCCTTCGGACTTCAGGCCAGCGTTGATCACCACCACGTCGCCGCGAACTTCCACGACGGTACCGGTGACAATGGAGCCCGGCTTCAGCTTCGCCAGATTGGCTTGGCTGGCTTCGAACAGTTCGGCAAAAGATTCTGTCATTTGGAATTTACTCAGTTGAACACACGGGGGTCGATCGTCGCCTGGCGACTGATACGTACCGCCCAGCCTGTTGGTCGACCCCGGACAGCGAGTCGGTTAAGTAGTCATAGAACCGCCACACGGGATGTGCGGCGGAGCCTTGGAACGCCTTACGGTCGGCGGGACATGCCCGCTTGCGGAACGCTTACGACGACGTGTGAGGAGCTAACAACCCCACCACACGTTGGACGACATCCTCGATCCCCATTCCGCTGGTATCGATCAGCACGGCGTCTTCGGCCGGCCGCAATGGCGCCACCACCCGCTGCGCATCACGGGCATCTCGAGCCATGATCTCGCGCAGCAGGTCGTCAAAGATAACCGAAACACCCTTTTCCATCAACTGTTTATGGCGACGACCCGCACGTTCCTCGGCACTGGCGGTCAGGAAGACCTTGTATGCGGCGTTCGGGAAGATCACCGTCCCCATGTCGCGCCCGTCCGCGACCAACCCGGGCGCGCGCCTGAATGCGCGCTGGCGCTCCTTCAGGGCACTGCGCACCTCGGGAATGGCGGCGATCGCCGACGCCAATGCGCCAGTGGTTTCCAGGCGCAATTCGCTGGTGGCATCCACGCCGTTGACCAGCACCCGCAGCCCCGCCTCGCCCGCGTCGTCGAACTCCACCTTGGTATCGAAGGTGCAGCGCACCAGCGCGGCCTGGTCGGAGACGTCCAGATCGGCCCAGCTCGCCGCCACGCCCACCGCGCGATACAGTGCGCCCGAATCGAGGTAGTGCCAGCCCAACCGGGCGGCCACGATCCGGCTCACGGTCCCCTTGCCGGCGCCGGAGGGACCATCGATGGTGAGGACGGGCGAAAGGTCGGTCATTCAGGTTTCCGGAAGGTCAACAGCCGCTAGTGTAGCGCCGCCCGCAGGGATTGGGATGCAAGCACTTGAAAGCACGACGAAAAGCCGGTTAGAATTGCCGGCTTAATTCCGGGTGCAGCCTTGATCGCGCGCACTCTTCCATCGAATCCAACCGTTTACGCCGAGGTGTGCCATGAAAGTCCTGTCCTCCCTGAAGTCTGCGAAGACCCGTCACCGCGACTGCAAGGTGGTCCGCCGCCGCGGCAAGGTCTTCGTGATCTGCAAGTCGAACCCGCGCTTCAAGGCGCGTCAGCGCTAAGCCTTTGCTGCGCGAGCAAGACCCGAGAAAGCCGCCTTCGGGCGGTTTTTTCTTGGCCGATGCTTCACGCCAGCGGTTGCGAGGTGCAGGCTGTCATGCGCCAGGGCCTGGCCAGCTTCGCGCGCTGGTGGCGCGGGGGCACAGGCTCGAGACTGCTTTGAACAACACCGCGCTGGAAGCACGTCCATCCTGAATTTTTGCTGTAATCACCATCCGAAATCTTGTCCACTGGGGAGTAGATGACATGCGCAACCGTTTGTTTGTCCTGCCACTGATCGCGCTGATGGGGATTAGCGCCGTTGCGTCGGCCGAGACGTTGCTGATCGATCGTGTACAGCAGAAACCTGCCGCCGCCCTGCCCTTGCGCGGCGACAGCATGGGTCAGGTCGAAGGTCGTTACGGCGCGCCGCAGCAAAAGCTCGACCCGCGCGGCGGCCAGAAGCGCCAATGGCCGACGATCCACCGCTGGGTGTATCCGGCCTTCACCGTGTACTTCGAAAAGAGCCGGGTGATCGACGTGGTGGCCAATCAGGCCGATGCCAACGAGATCGGGCCGAAGCCGCCGATCAGGTGATTGCGCATTTGAGCGCGTGCGTTCGGTGGTTCCTGTCATCCTGGTTCGGTGCAATGGCGCAGGAGGCGATCAACGTGAGCTCCCGGCAATGTCGATGTTGCGCCATGTCGTTTCGCGCAACGTCGATGCAGGTCGCTCGCAAAGGTCGATGCAACGCGCGTCCTTCGCAAGAGCCCGCACGTCCATGTGCGGGGATTTGATAAACAGCCCGGCTTCGCATGGGCATTGATGGGTATTTGTTCGTTATGACCGACGCAGTTCGCTTTCCCGCCGAGTGGGAACCCCAATCCGCCGTGCTGCTTGCGTGGCCGCATGCCGGTACCGATTGGGCCGAGCGCCTGGCCGATGTGGAAGAGACCTACATCGCGCTGGTGACGGCGATCTCCCGCTTCGAGCCGGTAGTCATCTGCGCGGCCGATGACGATCTGCAGATCTACGCCGAGGCACGGCTGCGCTCGGCGCGGGTGGACATGGCGCAGGTACGCTTCGTGATTGCGGCCTACAACGACACCTGGCTGCGCGACTCCGGCCCGATCACGCTGCGCCAGGACGGCGGCTTCCGGCTGATGGATTTCCGCTTCACCGGCTGGGGCGGCAAGTTCGAGGCCAGCCTGGACGATCAACTGGTCACCTCACTGGATGCGGCGCAGGTGTTCGTGCCTGCCCCGGTGCAGACGGTGGATTTCGCGCTGGAAGGCGGTGCGATCGAGACCGATGGCGCCGGCACGTTGTTGACCACCTGGAAGTGCCTGCACGAGCGGCATCCGCAGCGCACGCGCGAGTCGTTGAGTGCCGATCTGGCCACCTGGCTGGCGCAGGACCGCGTGCTGTGGCTGGATCATGGCTATCTGGAAGGCGACGACACCGACGCGCATATCGATACGCTGGCCCGCTTTGCCGGACCCGACGCGATCGTCTACCAGGGCTGCGATGTAGCCACCGATTCGCATTACACCGAACTGCAGGCGATGGGCGCCGAACTGGCCGCGTTGCGCACCGCCGATGGGCAGCCGTATCGCCTGTTCGTGCTGCCGTGGGCCGAGCCGATTCTCGATCAAGGCCGGCGTCTGGCTGCGTCGTATGCCAACTTCCTGATCGTCAACGGCGCGGTGCTGATGCCGGCGTACGGCGATGCGGTCGATGCCGCCGCGCAGGCAGTGTTGGCCCAAGCGTTTCCGCAGCACGAAATCGTGCCGGTTCCGTGCCGTGCGCTGATCTGGCAGAACGGCAGTCTGCATTGCCTGACCATGCAGTTGCCGGCCGGCCTGCTCGCCGCCTAAACGTTGCGTTCGTCGCGGCTGCGCACGCAGCGCGTCGGTTCTTGTTCCGGCCGGCAGGCCGGTGTTACGCCATGGCGCGCTACCTTAGTGCGCACCTTTGCAGGATGAGATGCCATGTCCCGTCACCTTCTTTCCGTCGCGCTGATCCAGGAGCGCAACCACGGCGACGCCGAGGCCAATCTGGCCATCATCGCATCGCGCGTGGCAGAAGCCGCCGCGCAGGGCGCCAAGCTGGTGCTGCTGCAGGAACTGCACAACGGTGCGTATTTCTGCCAGCACGAATCGGTGGACGAATTCGATCTGGCCGAGCCGATTCCCGGCCCCAGCACCGAGCGCCTGGGCGCGCTGGCCAAGCAGCATGGCGTGGTGCTGGTGGCCTCGTTGTTCGAGCGCCGCGCGGCCGGGCTGTATCACAACACCGCAGTGGTGTTCGAGAAGGACGGCCGCCTGCTCGGCAAGTACCGCAAGATGCATATACCGGACGATCCGGGCTTCTACGAGAAGTTCTATTTCACCCCGGGCGATCTGGGATTCACGCCGATCGACACCTCGGTGGGTCGTCTCGGCGTACTGGTGTGCTGGGACCAGTGGTACCCCGAGGCTGCGCGCCTGATGGCGCTGGCCGGTGCGGAACTGCTGCTCTACCCCACCGCGATCGGCTGGGATCCGGACGACCAGCAACCCGAGCAGGAACGCCAGCGCGATGCGTGGGTGCTCAGCCATCGCGGCCATGCGGTCGCCAATGGCGTGCCGGTGCTGTCGTGCAACCGCATCGGCCATGAGCCCTCGCCGCTGGGCGCTTCCGGCATCCAGTTCTGGGGCAACAGCCATGTGCTGGGACCGCAGGGCGAGTTCATCGCCGAGGCCGGACAGGATCCGACCGTGCTGGTGTGCGACGTCGACCTGCAGCGCAGCGAACACGTGCGCCGCATCTGGCCGTTCCTGCGCGACCGTCGCATCGATGCGTACGGCGACCTGCTCAAGCGTTACATCGACTGACCGCATGCCCGTCGAGCTGCGTGCAGTCCGCGATGCGGACATCCCGGCGATCACCGCGATTTATGCGGAGCAGATCGCCGGGTTCAACACTTACGAATACAGCGCGCCATCGAGCGCGGAACTGCACGCGCGCATGCGCGCGATCGTGGATGCCGGCTATCCGTATCTGGTGGCAGAACATGACGGCGCCGTTGTCGGCTACGCCTACGCCAGTGCCTATCGCGCACGTGCCGGCTACCGCTGGACGGTGGAGAATTCGATCTATCTCGCTGCCGACATGCAGGGCCGCGGGATCGGCAAGGCGCTGCTGGGCGAGCTGATCGCACGCTGCGAGCAGCGCGGTGATCGACAAATGATTGCGGTGATCGGCGATGCCAGTAACCAGGCATCGCTGCGACTGCATGAACGTTTTGGTTTTCGCACGGTCGGAGTGTTCACCGGTATCGGCCGCAAGCATGGTCGCTGGCTGGACGGCGTGCAGATGCAACGCGCGCTCGGCTCCGGCGACACCGCCCCTCCTTCTGATGAATGACCCCATGACCGAGCAGACTCCCCACCTTCTGGACGATGCATTGTCCGGCCAGCCGCACCGCATCGTCGAACGCGATGGCGTGCGCTACACCTTGCTCGGCACCGCGCACGTCTCGCTGGCGAGTGTGACCGCCGTGCAGCGGGCGATCGGCAGCGGTCGCTACGACGCGGTGGCGGTGGAACTGGACGCGCAACGGCTGCAGGCGCTCAGCGACCCCGACGCCCTCGCCCGCCTGGATCTGGTGCAGGTGATTCGCAAGGGGCGGGTGGCGTTGTTCGCGGCGAACCTGGCACTGGCGGCCTATCAGCGCCGGCTGGCCAAGCAGCTCGGCATCGAGCCGGGCGCGGAGTTGAAGGAGGCGGTGAATCTGGCGCGTGCGCAAGGTTTGCCGGTGCATCTGATCGATCGCGAGGTCGGCCTGACCTTCAAGCGCGCCTCCGGGCGGCTGGGATTCTTCGGCAAGATGAAGCTGGCGGGCGGCTTGCTGAGCGGCCTGTTCGCCGCCGATGAGGTGGGCGAAGAGGAAATCGAAAAGCTCAAGCAAGGCGACATGCTGGAGGCGAGCTTCGGCGATTTCGCCAGCGAAAGCCCGGAGCTGTACGAGACCGTGATTGCCGAGCGCGATCAATACATGGCCACGCGCCTGCGCGAGGAAGCCACGACAGAGCAGCGCGAGATATTGGCAGTGGTCGGTGCAGGACATCTGGCCGGTCTTGCGCGCCACCTCGAACAGGACACCGCCGCACCCGGCCCGTTGCGCGAGTCGCTGGAATACGTGCAGCAGCGCAAGCGCGTTCCGTGGATCACGCTTGGCATCCTGGCGATCATCATCGCCGGCATTGGGATCGGGTTCTGGCGCGGCGGCCTGAGCATGGGCGCCGACCTGTTGCTGCAGTGGGCGATGTATACCGGAGGAATGGCGGCACTGGGGTGTCTGCTGGCCGGCAGCCACCCGCTGAGCATTCTCACTGCAGCAGTGGTGGCGCCGTTCAAGCCGTTCCGTCTGAGCGTGCCGACCGGCGCGTTCGCTGCACTGGTCGAAGTGCACATGCGCAAGCCGGCCTACGGCGATTTCCTGACGCTACGCGACGATGCGCAGACCTTGCGCGGCTGGTATCGCAATCGCGTCTCAAGGGTGGTGCTGACCTTCCTGCTGACCAACTTCGGCAGCATGGCTGGTGTGTGGCTGGCCGGTGTGCAGATCTTCAATCGTCTGCATGGCTGAGCGGCGACGCCGGGGCGCGTTGTAACGCAGGTTGCGAACGACTGTTGAAGCGGTAGCGCTTGCTTGGGCAGCCTCATTGCGCTTGAAAACAGGCTCTCACGCTTCAATCGACGGACTGAGGCGGTCAAGCCTGCGCGCGGCTATGGGGCAGACGGTAGGTCCGGTGCCAATTGCAGGCGTACCCAGACACCGTAGTGGTCCGATGCCCAGCGGCCTTCGGCGTAAGGCGTGTCGAACAGGATGCGCGCCTCGCGAGCAAGCAAACGGCTCTGCTGGAAGAACACGTGATCGATGCGCGCGGGCTTGTCGAACACATGCAGATTCAAGGTGCTGACAGTGGCGTCGCTGTTGCGGTGCACGCTTCCGTAGCTATCGCCATAGCCCTTGCGTAGCGCTTCCAGATCGAGTGCATCGGCGGCGGTATTGAAGTCGCCGGCAATCACGACCGGCGCCTGATGGCTGTTGGAGGAAATGAAATCCAACAGGTCCGCGACCTGACGCGTGCGTGTGGCAGTGCCGCGTGCGTCGGCACGTTCGTTGAGATGAGTGACGTAAACGTTGATCGGCTGGCCGTCGAGCTCGACCTGTAGATGCGCAGCGACGCGGTAATCGTCCAACGGCTGCAGCAAGCGCTGGTGCTTGGCCAGCACCTTGCGCCGGCTCAGCAGCGCATTGCCGTAACGCTTGGGCGCACCCGCAGGATCGACCGAAGCAAAGGTGTAGTCATAGCCGAGCGTGCGCGCCAGCCAGGCGGCCTGATTTTCCAGGCTGTCGCGGCGTTCGATCACCTCCTGTAGCGCGATCACATCCGGCGACAGCTGCTTGAGCTCCTTGGCGATATGGATGCGACGTGTTGGCCAGTCTTCGCGGTCGTGATGCAGGTTGAGCGTGACCAGGGTCATCTCATGCCCAGGCACAGGCGATGCGGGTGTCTGCGCTGGCTGCGCCACTGCCCTGCAGGACAGCGCAAGCACCACCACATAGGCCAGCGCGCAACACGTCGCGTGGACGGTGGCGCGCTGGCCGCTCATTGGGTGGCGCGTTCGGCTCGCCGTACGGCGCTGGGCACATCGATCTGCACGTTGGCCGGGATCTGCTGGATGCGCAGCTCGCCGTCCTGCCATTGGACCGATTCGCCGTTGATGCTGGCCTTGCCAGGCGTGCCCTGATAAGGCCAGCGAAACACCACCCCGCCCGGCGGCAGGATCAGGCCGGGCTGCAACTGCAACAGCAATTGCTTGTCGGTGCGCTGCAAGGTGTAGTTGAGGCGCCCGTACGGGGTGCGCAGTTCGGCGATGCCGATGCCCTTGCCTTCGAACCAGCGCGTCGGCGTGCCGGCAGCGATGACCAGGCTGGCGTCGGATTCGCGCCCATAGGCGAACATGTCCAGTACCGAGCGCACGAAATCCGAGGCGACCCAGGCATGCGGCAGATCGCCGACGAAGAACGGCGTGCGCGGCGTGCGCGAGACCACTTCGGCCCATTGGTTCCAGGGTTGCGGCGCACGGTCCTTGAAGAAGAACGCAGTGGCATCCCAGGCGCGGTCGCGCCAGCCCAGGCGTACGAACGCGGCCACGTTGCGCCATTCGTACGGCGTGTAGTCCTTCCAGTCGCGCTTGCCGTCGCGGCGGTCGGAGAACTCTTTCCAATAGCGCTCGAAGGTATTGGCCAGCAGATCCTGCGGCAAGCGTTGCTGCTCGCCACCCGGTGCCAGTGCGATGGTGGTGGAGGTCGCATCGAAGTCGCCGAGCTCGGCCGAGCCAGGCAGGAAATCGAGATTGTGCTGGCGCACCGCCGCACCCAGCGACGCACTCAGGTCACCACTGAATTCATCGCGGGCAGCACTGAAGCGGGCGACCTCGTCCGGCTTGTCGAGCGCGCCGGCCAGCATCACCGCATCCTTGTAGCCCCGCAGCGCCCAGAAGTTGTCCCAGTACGAATGCACCGGCTTGGCCGAATAGCCTTCGTGGCTGATCGACACCGGCATCATTCCGTAGAAGGCCGGGTTGCGCATGAAGTTGTCTTCGGTGCGCTCGCTGGCGCGCAGCGTTTCCATGTAGTCATAGGCGCCGGTCACGTGCGGCCACATCTTTTCCAGGAACGCCTTGTCACCGGTGTAGCGGTAGTACTCGGCGATATTGAAGATCAGCTCGCCATGGCTGTCGTTCTCCGGCACCGGGTCGCTGCCGCGATCGTCCACACAGCACGGCACCATGCCGTTGTCGAATTGATACGGCGCGAACCAGTCGACGTACTCGCGCACCACGTCTTCGCGGCCGAGCCGCAACAGACCTTCGGAAATCATCGCGCCGTCGCGGATCCAGCTGCGCGAATACGAGCGCGTGCCCGGCTGCAGGCGCGGGCCGATGCGCGAGATCAACATATGCGCCAGCGCAGTGCGCAAGGTGTCCACCACCGGCTTGCCCTCGGCCGGCACGCTGATGCGCACGCGATCGAGCTTGCTGCGCCACTGTTGGGCCATCTGCTGCTGCGCCTGGTCGGCATCGAAACCGGCCGGCAGCTGCGCCGTGCCGGTCTGCGGAATCACCAGCGCCACTTCGCGGCGTTGGCCGGGTTCGAGCTTCCAGCGATACAGCAGCACACCCGATGCAAGGCCAGTCTCGTCCTTCTTCACCTGGGTGATCGTCGGCGGCGTTGCGGCGGTGAGATGACTCACATCCATGCCGCTGTCGAAGGCACTGGCAAAGCCGGCATCCGGCCGTTGCACGGCAAATACGCGCGGCTTGCCGTTGACGCTGACCTGCGCGCCGTCCACCGCGAGTTGCTCGATCCGGCTGACACCGCCCAGCGTGTTGAGGAACTGCGCCGGCGGGTTGACCTGGAACGGGCGCACCGCCAGTGCCAATGTGAACTCACGCGCCTCCTTGCCGGTGTTGTGCAGCTGATAACGCGCCACCAGTTGCGCCTGGTCGGGCGTGCCCTGCACGAATGCGGTGACACGCAGATTCATCAGGTCGTGGTGCCAATCGACGCTGGGAATCGGCAGATAATCGTCCTGCAGGCTCTGCTCGCTGCTGACGTCGGACCAATGCAGCACCTTGCCGCCGGTGACCACGAACGGCTCGATGCTGAAACCGCCCTTGCCCACTTCCACTGCGCCGTCTTCGCCGATCAGGCCCTGTTCGGTGCCGCCATCCAGACCCAGGATGGTCCAGTAGGGTTGCTCGCCGGAAAAGCCGCGCGGGTAGCTACCGCGCGGCATCTGCGCGGCCAGCGATTTGATGAAGTCATTGGGGGTGGCCGCAAACGCCAGTGGCTGCAGTTGCACTTCCTTGATGCCATAGCGCCAGTTGGGGCCGTCCTTGAGATCGAAACGCAGATAGCGCGCCTCGGTGTCCGGCAGTGCCAGCCAATCGGTGCCGCCGGCACCGGCGGTGACGGTGCGCAGATCGCGCCAGCCACGTCCGTCGCTCGATGCCCGCACGAGGTACTGCGAGGCCTGCAAACCCGGCACCCACTGCACCACCGCACCACCGAATTCGCGCACCTTGCCCAGATCCAGCGTCACCGTCTGTTGCTTGACCGCGCCGCTGAGCCAGAAGGTGTCCGGCTTGCCGTCGGCCAGCCGTTGTTCCAGCGCCGGCGCGGTGTCGGTGATGGCTTCGGCCTTCAACGGCGAGGTGTCTTCCGGCGGCAGCGGGGTCAGCGTCAGGCGGTCGAAGCAGACCGAGCCCTTGCCGCCCACCTTGTTGTAGATGGTGAATTCCACATCCGCACTGCTATGCAGTTGCTTGTCCTGGCCCGGGCCCCAGGCCTTTTCGATGTTGCGTTTGCGATAGCTGAAGGTGGTCCAGTTCTTCGGAAAATTGAAGCCCGGCCGGTTGACCCACCACACATTGTCGCCACTGGCATCGATCAGCTTGACCTGCAGATCGTTGGATGGCGAGTCGCCGCGCACCGCGACGCCGAGACGGTAATTGTCCGGATACTGGATCGGCAGATTGCGGCGGATGCCGACATACCCGGACACACCATTGAAGTTGTAGTCCAGGCACAGCGCATTCCCACCAGACGAGGTGGCCACCGGGCGCAGCGAACCGCTGACCTGGTTGGACACCACCAACCGCCAGGCGCCGATGTCGTTGAAGCCGTCGAGCACACGCTCCTGCGCCTGTGCCGCGCCCGCAGACGTGACGACAGCGGCCATGGCAAACAGTCGCAGGAACAGGAATCTCACCCCTTCACACTCCCCAGCAGAAGACCTTGGATGTAGTAGCGCTGCAGCGCCACGAACAATAGCAGCACCGGAATCACTGTCACCACCGCGCCGGCCATCATCAACTCCACGTCCATGATGTGCTCGCGTGACAACGCTGCCAGCGCCACCGGCAAGGTGTACTGCTCCTGGTCGGTCAGCACGATCAGCGGCCACATGAAGTCGTTCCACGAACCCATGAAGGTGAAGATGGTCAAGGTGACCAGCACCGGCTTGAGCATCGGCAGCACGATCTGGAAGAAGATCCGCATCTCGCTGGCGCCATCGATGCGCGCGGCTTCGATCAGCTCATCGGGAATGCTGCGCGCGTACTGGCGCACCAGGAAGATGCCGAACACCGTCGCCAGCGCCGGCACCACCACCCCGCCGATGTTGTTGACCAGATGCAGCTGCTTCATCAGCAGGAACAATGGCAGCATCGCCACCTGCGCCGGGATCACCAGCGCGGCCATCAGGATCTTGAAGATGCGCTCGCGGCCGACGAACTGCAGCTTGGCGAACGCATAGCCGGCCATGGTGTTGATCAGCAGCGAACCGAGCGTGATCAGCCCGGACACCATCAGGCTATTGGCGAAATTACGCGCCATGCCGGTGCGCGCGAACAGCTCGTGGTAGTTGGCCAGGGTGAACGCCGAGGGCAGCATCGGCGGCGGAAAACGACTGGCCTCGCCGGTGGGCATGAACGACACCGACAGCATCCACAGCAACGGTGCCAGGCTGACCAAGGCCAGCACCAGCAAGCCGCCGTTGATCAGCACGTCATTCCAGCGCGATTGGCCGACATCACGACTCATATCAAATCTCTCTTGCGGCCGAAGCGCAGCATCACGGTGGTCACCGCCAGGATGATCAGGAACAGCAGGAACGCCACCGCCGACGCGCGGCCGAGGTTCCACCACTTGAAGCCTTCCTCGAACATGAAATACAGCACGCTCACGGTGCTTTGCAGCGGGTCGCCGCGGGTCATCACGTACGGTTCGGCAAACAGCTGGAAATAGCCGGAGATGGTGATGACACCGACCACCATCAGTACCGGGCCGAGCATCGGCAAGGTGATGTGCAGGAACTGCTTCCAGCGCGAGGCGCCGTCGATGCGCGCGGCCTCGTAGAGATCTTGCGGAATCGCCTGCAGACCGGCCAGGAAGATCACCATGTTGTAGCCGAAGTTCTTCCACACCGCGAACAGCATGATGGTCGGCATCGCCCAGCGCGGATCGCCCAGCCAGTCGATCGGGGCGATGCCCAGATGGCTCAGGCCGAAGTTCACCAAGCCGTATTTGATATGGAACAGATAGCGCCAGATCACCGCCACCGCCACCAGCGTGGTCACCACCGGGGCGAACAAGGCGGTGCGGAACAACGCCTTGAAGCGCGAGGCCTTGGCGTTGAGCAGCAGTGCGGCGCCCAGCGACACACCGATCGACATCGGCACGCCCAGCAGCACGAAATACGTGGTGTTCCACAACGACTTCCAGAACAGCGGCGTCTGCAGCAACTCGATGTAATTGCCCAGGCCGACGAAACGCAGATGGCTGCTGTCGGCCAGCGCGTACAGGTCGAAGTCGGTGACGCTGAGCACCAGCGCGGCGAACACCGGCACGCCGAAGAACATGCCCAGCACCATGATCGACGGCGCGGCGAACACCCAGCCGGCGACGGAATTGCGCTTCATCATCGTGCCGCTCCCTTGCCATCAACTGGCGCTGCGGTCGGCGTCACCGCTTCGGCTGCCGGAACGACATGCCCCCCCTCCTGCTCGAAGATCCAGCGGCGCTTGGCCAGAATATCGTCCACGCGTTTATCCAGTTCCTGCACGGCGGCCTCGTGCGATTGCCCGCCACGCACCACGCGCTCGGTCACCAGGCGCATTTCCTGCACGATGCGCTCCCACTCCAGCACCTTGGGCGTGGCCTTGACCCGCTCCAACTGGTCGCCGAAGGCATGCGCCAGTTCGTCGTTGGCCAGCGACGGCAATTTCCAGGTACTGCGACGCGGCGGCAGGTCGCCGATGATGGCGTGGAAGCGCGCCTGCACCTGCGGCTGCGACAGGTACTCGATCAACTTCCAGCTGGCATCCTTGTGCTGCGACGCCTTGAAGATCACCAGGCTGGAACCGCCGGCGATGCCGGCACCCAGGCCGTTGGGCCCGGGTAACGCTGCGGTGCCCCACTTGCCCTCCATGCCCGGCGGCTGGCGCAGCTTGAACTCGCGTACGTTCCACGGGCCGGACAGATAGAACGCGTAAGAGCCGTTGAAGAATTCGTACCAGACGTTGGACACCTGGGTCTCGGAGACCTTCGGCGCCCAGCCTTGTTGAAACATGTTGTCGTAGAAGCCCAGCGCCTTGCGGAAGCCTTCGCCACGGAAGTTGCCGTAATTGTCGTGGTCGCGCAGCAGGCGGTCGTCCTGTTGCAGCGCGAACGACAGCTGCTGCTCGAACTCGTTGAGCGGCATCAAGATGGCGAAGCGGTCCGGGCCGACCTTGCGCTTGATCGCCGCCATCACCTGATCCATCTCGGCCCAGGTCTTGGGCATCTCGTTATAGCCGGCTTCGCGCAACAGATCCTTGCGATAGAACAGCAGCCGCGTGTCCACGTACCACGGCACCCCGTACAACGTGCCGTCGACCACATTGGTGTCCCACACGCCGGGGAAATAATCCTGCGGATCGACGATCTTGGAGCGCGCCACGTACGGCTGCATCGGCTCCAGCGTGTCGAGCAAGGCGAATTCCGGCAGCCAGGTGTTGCCGAGCTGGCACACGTCCGGCAGGCCGTCGGCGGCGAAGGCGGTCAACAGTTTCTCGTGCGCCGCGGTCATCGGGATGTTCTGCACATCGACCCGGATATCGGGGTTCTGCTTCTCGAACTCGGTCACCAACTCGGCGACCACTTCGGCTTCCTTGCCCATCGCCCAAAAGCGCACGGTGGTCTTGCCGGGGTCGGCGCGTTCGCATCCCGCCGCACCCATGCACAGGGCGGCGGCCACTATCAACAGTTTCAAAAGGCGCACGGATTACTCGGGTTTGGGGCGTTGCGTGGAGTTTTGCCGCTGCGACGGATCTTGCTGAGCCTGGGCAGCAGCGGCACGCGATTCGGCCATGCCCAGCGAGCGCGCGGCGGCGGCCTGCTCGTCCTTCTTCGGCAACGGCTGCGGCTCGCCTTCGGGGGTGAGCCAGCCGCCGGTGAAGCCGGCGCGTTCGAGACCGGCACGGATGTAGGGGTTCTTCTTCATCACGTTCCAGACGAATTCGTTCTGATAGTTGGAGATCATCGCCAGGATCGGGCCTTGATCGATGGCGATATAGTCGCTGGCCACCCAGCCGCGATCGGGCACCATGCGCCCGGTCTTGAGCGGGATGTCGTAGTTGAAGCTGGGGTTGAACGAATCCAGAAACCCGTAGCTCGAATACAGGAAGTCGCCGTAGCGCTTGTGCATTTCCTCGGTGGCGGGGATCACCACTTCCGGTGCGAACACGATCGAGGAGATCGCCGCGGTCGGGGCGATGGTGCCGTCGTCGAAATTTTCGCGCAGGCCGGCGCCACGCGAGGAGTAGTGCCGGAACTGGCGCTGCTCGCCGCGGTATTCCTGGCTGGTGTTCTGCGGGCCGTCGCCGGCGGTCAGGCCCCAGACGTTCTCGCCGTAGTCCTTCCACTTCATCGGGTTGTCGATGGCGTAGTCGCGCTGGGCCAGCGTGGCGCGGCGGCTGTTGAGGAAATAGTCGATGCCGCGTTCGCGCATGTACTGGTCCTGGATATCGCGGAAGTCGATCCAGACATGGCTGTATTGATGACCGAACATCGGGCCGAAGGACAGGTATTCCTGGCCCTGGTAGACGCCCCAGTCGTTGTTGTAAGTACGGGTCCAGCTTGTCCATGCATCCGCATCGACGCCGTGGGTGGGCGAACCGAGCGCAAGGATGTACAGCATCATCGCCTCGTTGTAGCCCATCCAGTCGTGGTCGATGAAGCCGCTCTCCGGGAACCAGCCCATCGAGATCAGCGGCGCACGCTGTTGCAACCAGCGCCAGTCCACGCGCTTGTACAGCATATCGGCAATCTGGCGGATCTCTTTTTCGCGCGGGTCGTCGCCGTCGTAATACGACTGGGTGAACAACACGCCCATCATCAGCAGCGCGGTATCCACGCTCGACAGCTCGACCCAGCTGTCGTACCGGTTGCCCTGCTGCATGTCCAGAAAGTGATAGTAGAAGCCCTTGTAGCCGGCCCTACCGGTCCGCTGCGGCCCCATTGGCGCATCGCGGAAGAATTTCAGTGTGGTCAAGGTGCGGTCGATCGCCTGATTGCGACTGACCCAGCCATTCTCTATCCCGATCGGGTACGCAGTCAGCGCAAACCCGACCGACGCGATGCTGGCGAACGGGCGCGACGGAAATCGATCCGGCGCCAGTCCATTGAGTTCGTTGGTGGTGTCCCAGAAAAACTGGAAAGTGCGCCGTTCGATATCCGAAAACAGCGGCGGTAATGGCGGTTTGACCGGCTTGGGCGGTAGTTGTGCTTCGATCAAGATCACTTTCACCGGGGCCTTCTTTTCAGCCACCTTGGGCTCCTCGGCCTGTTTACAGGATGACAGCGCCAGGACGCCTGCCATGAGTGAAATTACCAGCCAACGCGATGTCAGACCCCTATTCATCCGCCCCCCCACTTGTGTAATCGATTACATCCCGCACGCAAACCTACTCCATCTGCGCGCCAAGTACGACCGCCCTGGCAGCTGCCAGGGCGGTCGGTTGCTTACCAGTTCAAGCCGAAGGCCAGACGGAAGGTACGCATCGGCGACGCCAACACGCCGGTCGGCGTGCCGTACGCCGTATTCAAGTCTCCGAGTGTCCCAGTCTCGCCGTTAAAGTTGGCGTAGTTCACCCAATTGAAGACGTTGAGGATATCCGCACGCACATTGAATTTGACACCGCCACCGGTATCCCATTCTTTGTTGGCCGCGATGCTGAATTCCTTGTAGCCCAGCGTGCCGTCCGGCTTGAACTGGACGATGTAGCACTGGTCGTTGCCGGCCACGCAGTTCTGGCCGTAGCGCGCGGTCTGGCTGGCCAGCGACAGCTTGCCGGACAGCTTGACCTCGTAGGGCAGCTCGTAGATGCCGGTGACCACCAGGCGGTTCTTCGGAATGCCGCCGGCCTCACGCCAGCCGTAGTCCTGGACGCGTTCGCGATCCAGCGCGTAATGCTCGCCGAACTGGCGGTTTTCCTTGGCATCGGAATAGGTGTAGGCCACGGTCAGGCCCCAGCCGGATTCCTCGTCGAACGGCTTTTCCACCTGCAACGCGAGCTGGTTATTGCGTGTTTCCACACCATTGGTGCCGAGCACGATCGCGCTATAGCCGTCCGGGCCGTCGGTCGGCGAGCCGGAGGTGGTGCCCGGCTGGAAGAACGAGCCGTCCGGCAGACGGTTGCCGCGCACGAACGCGAAGCCATCGTGGCTTGCGATGCGGCTCAGGGTCACGTCGGTGAACCAGTCCTGGCCCCACAGCGGCACCATGTTGCGCATGCCGATGCTGAACTGGTCCGAGTACGGGGTCTTGATGTTGTTGTCGATCAGGTAGACCTCACGACCGCCGCCGCCACTGCTGCTCGCCGCCAGCGCGTCGAGACCTTCCTGGGTGTTGTAGGCCGGATTCCATGCCACGCACGGGTCGCCCAGGCAGGCCTGGCCGTTCTGGGTATTGGGGTTGCTGAAGTAGTAACTGTAGGACTTGAACGAGTTGTTGAGCTGTTCGAGTGCCAGGTAATCGAAGATGTTGCGGTCGTACGCACGGCCGGCGCCACCATAGATCACGTGGGCCTGGTCGCCGAACAGGTCGTAGGAGGCACCCAGGCGCGGCTGCCAGGCGTTCTTGAACGCCTTGCGGTTGTTACCGGTGCTGATGAAGTTGTTGATGTCGTAGTTGGCGTTCTGCAGGTTCGGCCAGTTCTGCAACGCACCGGCCACGTCGGACGGCGTGACGAAGTCCAGGAACGCCGGGGTTTCTTCGTAGTCGTAGCGCACGCCCAGGTTCAGGGTCCAGTGCTCGTTGACCTCCCAGTCGTCCTGCAGATAGATGCCGTACTGCTTGTTCTTGGACACCACCGACCCGCCGCCTTCGACCAGCGGCGCACCGAAGCGCACCCGGTACGGCGTTCCGAGATCGCCGAGGATGTTGTAGTAATACTGCGGATTGGCGGGGTTGAACTGGGTGGAATCCAGATCGATGCTCTTGAACTTCACGCCCATCTTGACGGTGTGCGCGCCGTGCCATTCCAGGCTGTTCAAGGTCAAATCGTCCTGGAAGGTCCAGCCCTTCTGGCCCTTGCGCTGGAAGCTGCCGCCGGCACCGGCGGAGAGCACTTCGTCCTCGATGCCGCGTACCGGCGCATAACTGAGCACGTAGCCGGTGCCGTTGTTGATCGGCGCCTGGTTCCAGAATGCACTTTCGTAGCTGAAGTTGGCTTCGTTGAGGAAGCTTTCACCGCTGTACTGCCAGCGCAGGTTGGCGCGCTTTTCTTCCTGGCCGTTGATGCTGCCGTGCTCGTAGGTCGAGGTGCCGCCGACGTCGTTGAGCTCGTCTTCCTTGCGGTACTTGCCGCTCAGCTCGAACAGGTTGTTGTCGCCGATGGTCCAGTCGATCTTGGCGAAGTACAGGTCTTCCTTGAACGGGGTGCTGTAGGTGGCCACCAGCGGCTGCAGCTGCGCAGGCAACTGGTCGACACGATCCGAGTAGATCGAGCCGGGAATCACCACGTTCGGGGTGGTGTATTCCTTGGCTTCATAGGCGACGAAGAAATGTGCCTTGTCCTTGAGGATCGGGCCGCTGAAGGTCGCGCCGTACTGGGTTTCCTCGAAGTCGTCGCGCACGCCGGCCTTCTTCTCCAGCGGGCTCTCCTCGCGCCATCCGTCGTTGCTGGTGTCCCAGAAGAAGCTGCCATGGAAATCGTTGGTGCCGGACTTGGACGAGGCCACGATGGCTGCGCCGCTGACCTGGTCGAACTCGGCCTTGTAGTTGGAGGTGATGACCTTGTATTCGCCGATCGCCGACTGCGGGAACGGGTTGCCGCGGCTGGAATCCTGGCCGCTGACGCCGCCGGTCAGCACATAGTTCTTCTGGCTCACGCCGTCGATGTAGACGTTGGTGCCTTCGGCCGAGGTGGCGCCGGTGCGCACCTTGGTGGTGCCGTTGGCTTCACGGGTGAACTGCACGTTCGGTACGGTGTCGGCCAGTTCCAGGAAGTTGCGCGTGGCACGCGGCAGGTTCTGGATCTGGACGTTGGAAATGTACGTGGCGTTTTCGGAGGTGCGGGTTTCCACCAGCACCGGCGGCGCCTTGACCTGCACTGCGTCCAGCGTGGTGGCGTTGCCACCGGCGGCCGTGGCCGGTTCGCCGCCGACGCCCAGGTTCAGGGTCGCGGTCTGGCCGACCTGCACGGTGACGTTCTGCGAGGTGGTCTGGCCGTTGGCAGTCACGTCCAGGCGATACGAACCCGGCGGCAGGCCGCCGAGCGAATAGCCGCCGTTGCTGACCTGCACGGTGCGGGTCAGGCCGGTGGCGAGGTTGGTCGCGGTGACCTGGGCCTGGCTGGCAGGTGCCGAATCGACGGTGACCTGGCCACGGATGGTCGCAGCAGCACTCTGCGCGAAGGCCGGTGCGGCGCCCAGCAGCAGGCAACTGGCCAGGGCGCAGCTGAGCAGCTTGCGCGCCGGACTGGCGGAATGGGGGTAGTGGTGGCGCATTGGTCCCTCCAGGGATCGGTACAGATTGTTGTTGTGGCGTTGCGACTTGCAGGAACGACCGCTGCGGGGGGCAGCGGGAGCGGACAGAACGTCCGCGAAAAAGGTCAGGGCGTTCGAACGATCAGGAGGCCAGCTCGGCGGCACCGCAGGACGCGCGGATCACCAATTCCGGCGTGAGCAGCTGGCGCATGCCGTCGTCGTGGCCGGGCTGCTCGACCAGCCGCATCAGCCGGGTCATCGCCTGCTCGCCCAGGCGCGCGATGCTGACCCGCATCGTGGTCAGCGCCGGGTGGACGAAACGGGCCAGCGGGATATCGTCGAAGCCAGCCAGCGCCACCTCGCCGGGCACCGATACGTCGGCCTGGACAAACGCGTACAGGCAGCCCAGCGCGGTCATGTCGTTGGCGGCAAACACCGCATCGGGCAAGGCCCCATCGGCCAGCATCGCCAGCCCGGCGCGATGGCCGGAGGCTTCATCGAAGTCGCCCGCGTATTCGATGCCCTGCGCCTGGGTGCCGTGCGCGGCAATCGCATCACGGAATCCGCGCAGGCGTTCGCGCGCATCGAAATTGAGCGCCGGTCCACCAATGAAGGCGATGCGCCGATGTCCGGCCGCCAACAGATGCTCGGTCATGGCCATGGCGCCGGCATGGTCGTCGATGCTCAGTACCGGGTAGTCGGCGCCCGGCAGGTGCGCGTTGATCAAGACCGTCGGCAGCGCCTGCGGCAGGTTGTCGGTGAGGAATCCCGGCTGTTCGGCATACGGCGACAGCACCAGCAGGCCATCCACGCGCCCGCGCATCGCGCGCAGTGCCCTGCCCTGCGCTTCCGGATCGCCGTGGTAACTGGACACCAACAGATGCTGGCCGGCCGCGCGCGCGGCGCCGTCGATGCCACGGATCAGCTCGGAAAAGAATTCGCCATACAGGTCGGGCAACACCACGCCCAGGGTCTGGGTGCGACGGCTGCTCAAGCTGCGCGCCGCTGCATGCGGGCTGTAGCGCAGGCGTTGCGCTACCTCCAGCACCTGCTGGCGCACCGGGCCGGCAACGTTCTCGTGCCCATTGAGCGCACGCGACACCGTTGCAACAGAGACCTGTGCTTCTCGAGCGACATCTTTGATGGTGACCGCACCATTGGCCATTCGTGTCGCCCTCCGCGACCGAGTTCCCAAAACTGGCGCGGACTGTAAGCGTTTTCATACAAGGGCGTAAACCCCTGTGAGAACGGCTGTGAAAACGCTTACAGATCAAGCATCTACGAATGATGGCGAAGTGAAATATTCTGCTGCGTCGCAACAATCACGCACGACTGCGTCCACAAACGAAGTACCACGGCGGTCACGCTTGATGCGGCGCCTGGCTCGTACGATGGCCGGCAGACACACAGGGACATCGGTATCGCGTCAGGTGCGGCGCCTGCTGGATGCCCACGCCGACCGTGGCGGTCGGCACGGTTGTGGTCGCAGCCCGCTCCGCGACATCGGCCGGCCTACCCCGCTTCGCCCGGCGCGAAGGCTTCGATCGACAACGCATGGATATCGGTCTGCATCATCTCGCCGACTGCGGCGTAGACCGCGCGGTGACGGGCCAACGGGGCTTTGCCGGCAAACGCGGCGCTGACCACGCGCACATTGAAGTGACCACGCCCATCGCGCGCGCCGGCATGCCCGGCATGCCGATGGCTATCGTCCACCACGTCCAGCTCGGTCGGCGCCAGCGCAGACTGCAGCGCGGTGCGGATCCGCTCGACCCGGCTCATGGCAGCACCTTGCGGAACGGGCGAACCTCGGTGCGCCCATACACGCCGGCTGCCACGTAGGGATCGGCATCGGCCCAGGCGCGCGCGTCTTCCAGGGCGTCGAATTCGGCGATGACCACACTGCCGCTGAAACCGGCCGGGCCCGGATCTTCGGCATTGATGGCCGGACATGGGCCGGCCACCAGCAACCGCCCGGCCGCCGCAAGCGCCTGCAAACGCGCCAGATGCGCCGGTCGCGCCTGCTGCCGCGCCGCCAACGCGTCGGCCCGGTCATACCCTTCGATTACGTACCACACATGCCACCTCGCCAAGACTTGAAGATCACTGCAGGGATTCTAGCCGCGTCAGCGCTGGACACCGCCCCCGCGCACGCATTACCCTTGACACCTACTGCACACGCAACCGGACGCAGCGGCGCGTCGGACCAGGCACACGCCTCACCCGACGACTGATTCGCTGCCCACCGCCGGCCCGCGTAGACGACCTCCTCGCTGTTCCGTCGCCGCATGCCACGTGGCGCCTGTTTTATGTGGATTGGCGTATGTGGATTTGTAAGATCGTGCCGGCACGGGCACGACATTGATCGCAATAACTCAAGGCAAAGCCCTGCAGGCGCGGCTCAGATCGCGGCCGGCGACCGTAACACCCGATGTCGACCTGATGAATTCCGAACTCGCGCACGACGCGAATCCGCCAGCCACGAGCGCGCCGCCACAACAGCAGGAAATGCCGCTGGCGGTGGTGCATGGGCAACCGGTGCTGCAGATCCCACAGGATCTGTATATCCCGCCGGATGCGCTGGAAGTCATCCTGGACGCCTTCGAAGGTCCGCTGGACCTGCTGCTGTATCTGATCCGCCGCCAGAACCTGGACATTCTGGATATCCCCGTCGCCGAAATCACCCGGCAGTACGTGGACTACATCAATGTGATGCAGGAGCTGCGCTTCGAACTGGCCGCTGAATATCTGGTGATGGCCGCGATCCTGGCCGAGATCAAATCGCGCATGCTGTTGCCGCGCCCCCCGAGCCAGGACGGCGAAGAGGACGACCCGCGCGCCGAGCTGGTGCGCCGGCTGCAGGAGTACGAGCGCTTCAAGCAGGCGGCCGAGGATCTGGACACCCTCCCCCGCATGGGCCGCGACAGTGCGCCGGTGCAGGCACATCTGCCCGAGCGCGCCGCAGTCAAGCTGCCGCCGCCGGTGGAATTGAAAGAAATGCTGATGGCGCTGTACGACGTGCTCAAGCGCGCCGAACTGTTCACCGGCCATGCGATCAAGCGCGAGGCGCTGAGTGTGCGCCAGCGCATGGGCGATGTGCTGAGCCGTCTGGACGATGGCAAGTTCTACCGTTTCGAATCGCTGTTCACTGCCGAAGAAGGCAAGCTCGGCGTGCTGGTCACCTTCCTGGCGCTGCTCGAATTGGCCAAGGAGCAGTTGCTGGACATCGTGCAGGAAGCGCCGCTGGCGCCGATCTATGTGAAGTCCCTGGCCTTGGGCAATACCAATGCGCCGTTGCAATTCTCCAGCGAATTCGACGACAGCGATGCCGCCAACGAACCTATCTGAAGCCGATCACCGAATGGATCAAGCGTTGATCACCCGCATTATCGAAGCCGCCCTGTTGGCCAGCAGCCAGCCGCTGACGCTGGCGCAGCTGCAGGGGCTGTTTCCCGAAGAAGAGCCGGCGCCGCCAGGCAGCGTCGAGCGCGCGCTGGAACTGCTGCGCGAGGGCTGCGCCGAACGCGGGGTGGAACTGGTCGAGGTGGCCTCGGGCTTCCGCTTCCAGGTCAAGGCCGACGTGCATGGCTGGGTCGCCCGGCTGTGGACCGAGCGCCGCACCAAGTACACCCGCGCCACGCTGGAGACCCTGGCGCTGATCGCATACCGCCAGCCGATCACCCGTGGCGAGATCGAACAGGTGCGCGGGGTGGCGGTCAGCAGCAACATCATCCAGGCGCTGGAAGAACGCGAGTGGATCCGCGTGGTCGGCCACCGCGACGTGCCCGGCAAGCCGGCGCTGTTCGGTACCACCAAGGGCTTTCTGGATTACTTCGGGCTCAAGCGATTGGACGAGCTGCCGCCATTGTCTGAGTTGAAGGACATCGCCGAGCTCGAACCGCAGCTGCCGCTGGACCGCGACGGGCAACTGGATGGCGCGGTGCCGGCATCGGCGGCGATGGATGCAGCAAGCGATGAAGCCGGCGCGGATTCGGACGCAGGTCCGCAGACGGCCGATGCAGACGGCGCCAATGCCGATGCAGCGGCGGCTGCGGCGACCGGCGCGAATACGGAGGCGAATGTTGGCGCTGACGCAGACGCTGACCAGGGCGACGATGCGCCGGAACACCGCGACGCCGACGCCTTGCCAGACCCGGACAGCACGACCGAAGCAACCAGCGACACCGATGACGAAACGCACGTCGATCCTGCTGTTGGAACGACTGTTGATGCCACTGCCGATGCTGACGATCACGCAGCCAGCACCGCGGCCGCATTGCGTGACCAACAAGACCACGATGACGGCCAGGTCGATGACCACGCCAGCGCCGATGCGTTGAGTAACGACACACCGCAGCACCCCGAGCATGCCTCGGCGCAGGACCCGAATACGTTGGACCCAGATGACGCCCGTGAGGGCGACCCCGACACCGCGCCGGGAACGCGCGCGGATGCAGTGAACGAAGACGAAGACAACGCCGTCGCGACGACGACCGTGGCTGTTGACGAAGCCGATTCCGACCCAGAGGCCGACCCAGAACGCGTCGGCCGGAGCCAGACACATGAGTGACACCCCCCGCAAGCTGTCGTTGAACAAGCTTTCCCTCAAGCGCGACAGCGCGCCCGAAGCGCCCAAGCTGGAAGAGCGCCTGCACAAGGTGCTGGCCCAGGCCGGCCTGGGCTCGCGCCGCGCGCTGGAACAGCGCATTGCCGATGGCCTGATCAAGGTCAATGGCGCCGTCGCGCAGACCGGCATGTCGGTGCGCAGTGGCGACAAGATCGAACTGGATGGCCGCAGCTTCGTGGCCAGCGCGCTGACCGAACCGGCGCGCGTGCTGATCTACAACAAGCCCGAAGGCGAAGTGACCACCCGCGAAGATCCCGAAGGCCGCCCGACCGTGTTCGAGTCGCTGCCGGCATTGAAGGGCTCGCGCTGGATCGCCATCGGCCGGCTGGACATCAACACCACCGGCCTGCTGCTGCTGACCACCGACGGTGAGTTGGCCAACGCGATGATGCATCCCTCCTACGAGGTCGAACGCGAATACGTGGTGCGCGTGCGTGCCCCGGAAGGCGAAGAAAAAGTGTCCGACGCCATTATCGAGCGGCTGTCGCGCGGCGTGCTGCTGGAAGACGGCGGTGCCAAGTTCGACGAGATCGAACGCATCGGCGGCACCGACTCGCACGACTGGTTCCGCGTGGTGGTCAAGGAAGGCCGCAACCGCGAAGTGCGTCGCCTGTGGGAATCGCAGGGCTGCCAGGTCAGTCGCCTCAAGCGCAGCCGCTACGGCAAGATCTCGCTGCCGCGCGAACTGCTGCGCGGGCAGTCGGTGGAAGTGGCGCAGGACAAGGTCGACGCCCTGCGCGCCGAACTGAAGCTGGAAGAAGGCGCGCCGTCGGCGCTGACGCTGCAGCCGGTGATCGGCCAGCGTCGCGCCGCCAAGTCCACCGTGCACGTCTCGCGCGATGGCCGCAGCAATGCCTACGTCAACGGCCAGACCTCCGGCGCCGACGAAGGCCGCGAACTGCGTCGCTTCGACAACCTGCGCGAAGACCGCGGCGGCCGTGGCCGTGGCAAGCCGGGCGGTTTCCGTGGCGGCCTGACCGTCAGCGGCGAAGCTGCGGCCAAGCAGTCGCAGCAGCGCCCGTTCAAGCCGCGCGCTCCCGGCAAGGGCGACCGTGCGCTGCCCGATGGCAACCCGGCCGCGTTCCGCAGCTGGTACGTGCCCGATGGCGTGAGCACCGGCCCCAGCGGCCACCGCAATGCCGGCCCCAGCGGTCCCGGCACCGGCCAGGCGCGTCCTTACGCCAAGAAGGGTCCAGGCGGTGCGCGTCCAGGTGCCGGTGGCCCGAGCAATGGCCGTCCCGGTGCAGGCGGCCCAGGGCGTGGCGGCGCCGGTGGCGGACAGGGTCAGTCGCAGGGTCAAAGCCAGGGTCAGCGCAAGCACCCGTATGGCCATCCGGGCAATGCACCGAGCTTTCCGTCCGATCATGCCAACCCGGGCTTCAGCCCGTATGGTGCGGCACGTCCGGCGGCCGGGCGCCCGACCGGCGCACGTGCAGGCGGCCCCGGTGGCAACCGTGCTCCGGGCGGTAATCGCGGTCCCGGTGGTCCGGGCGGCGCGCCGCGTGGTCCTGGCGGCCCCGGTGGTCGTCCCCCGGGCGGCGGCAATCGTCGCCCGCCAGGTGGCGGCGGTAATCGCGGCCGCTGAGGTGCGGCACGCGCAATAAAAAAACGGCCCTGCAAAGGGCCGTTTTTATGTGTGCAGCAAATCGCGTATGACGTGGCGGTTGGTTGCAGCGACGACGACGTTGTACACCACACCCATGCGATCAAACTCTCTGCGCGCATCGCGTCGAGGCACGCATCACGTGTCCGCAACGCGCCACGAACCCGCTGTTACGACTTGAAGCGGCCAACCGCACATGGCGGGCAATCGGTCGATGGGCGCAGACGGCGCAAAGAACCGCAGATCCATGCAGATTCCGTGCAGCTACCGCGCCTGCCTGCCAATGCGCGCAGTCGTGGTTCGGCTGCGCTTACTTGCGGCGTTCGATGACGAAGTTGCCGACGTTGACGCCCAGATCCACGCCCTCGCCCGTGCCGGCCAACGCCAGCGAAATATCGCCCTTGGTGACCACCTGAGCGGTGCTGGACTTGACCACGCCGGCATGCGCTTCGGCAGCCGCGTAAGTGCCCAACAGGTCGTTGAGGCTGTAAGCGCCGGAGAAGGTGCCGCGACCGCCGGTGATCTTGGACTTGCCGACCGTCAGACCGCCACCCTTGCTGGAAATCTTGACCGGAATCACCGCGCCGTTATCGCAGGTGATGGTGCCGGTGCCGCTGGCAGTCTTGTAGAACACCGACCAGCCCGACAGATTGAACGACAGCTTGCAGTCGATATTGCCTGCAGCCTGAGCCTGCGGAGCGAGGGTGGCGACGCCCAGCAGCGCGAGAAGAGAGAGCGACTTGATCATGTGAGCATTCCAGTGGTGAACGTGGCGCCGAGCCTAGCAGCGCCGCTGTGGCAGCCGCGACAATGTTTCGGCACCACCCAGGCGATCGTTCAGCCAATCATGGCCGACTGCGCCGACCCTCATCGAGACTGCAGCCAGGGCTTTGGCATGGGATGATCGCAGCATGCTACGTACCGCCCACGCCCTGCTCCTTGCCGCCCTGTTGCTGCCGTCCGCCGCCCACTGCCGCGAGACGATTCCGACCCAGGGCTATACCGTCGTTCGGACCTATCCACACGACACCGCCGCCTTCACCGAAGGCCTGTTCTATCGCGACGGACACCTGTACGAAAGTACCGGCGAACTGGGCCAATCCAGCGTGCGCAAGGTCGATCTGGACAGTGGTCGGGTGCTGCAACAGGTCGATATCCCACCGCCTTATTACGGCGAAGGCATCGTGGCCTGGCACGACCGCTTGATCCAGCTGACCTGGCGCAACCAGCGGGGATTCGTCTACGACCTGGCGACGCTGACGCCGCGCACGCAGTTCAGCTATCCCGGTGAGGGTTGGGCGCTGACCAGCGACGACACCAGCCTGTACATGAGCGATGGCACCGCCAGCATCCGCCGGCTGGACCCGCAGACACTGCAGCAGGTCGGCAGCATCCAGGTCACCGCGCGCGGCAAGCCGCTGGAGAACCTCAACGAACTGGAATGGGTCAAAGGCGAGCTATTGGCAAACGTCTGGCTGACCACCCGCATCGCACGCATCGACCCGGCCAGCGGCAAGGTGATCGCCTGGATCGACTTGAAGGCGCTGGTACCCGATGCCGACACGCTCACCGACTCCACCAACGATGTGCTCAACGGCATTGCCTACGACGCCAAGCGCGATCGGCTGTTTGTCACCGGCAAGCGCTGGCCGAAGATCTACGAGATCAAGCTGGCTGAGTAGCCGGGATTGGGGATTTGGGAGTGGGGATTCGCAACGGCGGGCGAGCGGACAGCTGGGGCTTTCCTGCTTGCACCAATCCCTAATCTCTAATCGCTAATCCCTGATTAAAAAGGCATCGGCATCCAGCATCGCCGGGAAGCGCGCGCGGTGTTCGGCCAGGGCCGAAGCCATGAGGGTGGTGGTGACCACTTGCGGCTGCTCGCGGATTTCCACCTGCGGCTGGCCAAGAAAATCGATCACCGCGCTGTCGCCGGCATAGTGCAACTGATTGCCATCGACACCGACGCGGTTGACCGCCGCCACAAAGCACAGGTTTTCGATCGCGCGTGCGCGCAGCAGCGTCTTCCACGCGTATGCGCGTGCGGACGGCCAGTTGGCGACGAACAGTTGCAGATCGAAATCCAGCTGGCCCGGCCGCTCGACATCGAAGCGGTTGCGGCAGAACACCGGAAAGCGCAGGTCGTAGCAGACCTGCGGATTGATCCGCCAGCCCTTCCATTCCACGCACAGGCGATCGCGCCCGGCCGCGTAACGCAGATGCTCGTTGCCGAAGCGGAACAGATGGCGCTTGTCGTAGTACTGCAGCGCGCCATCGGGCGTGGCCCACAGCAGGCGGTTGAACACGCCCTGTTCGGTGCGCACCTGCACGCTGCCGGTGATGGCGGCCCCGAGCGTTGCTGCCTGTGCACGGATCCACGCCACCGTGGGGCCGTCCATGCCTTCCGCCTTGAAGATGGCATCGTTGGAGAACCCACTGGTAAAGGTCTCCGGCAGGATCACCAGATCGGTCTGCCCGGCCAACGGCTCCAGCAACGCGCCGTAGTAATCGCGGTTGCCGGCCGGGTCATGCCAGCGGGTGTCGCCCTGGATGAGCGAGATGCGGAGGTCGTGCATATGGGACTCGGGAATGGGGAATGGAGAATCGGGATTCGGGAATCGGACGGCGAGTTTTCGTGCGGCTTCATGGCATCAGGCTTTCTGCGGATTCAGATCGAAAAGCGACCAACCGCCTTTTCGATTCCCGAATCCCCATTCCCGAATCCCAGCTCCTCAAAGCTGCTGCAAGCGCTCGATCGCCGCATCCAGCGTCGCATCGTTCTTGGCAAAGCACAGCCGCGCCAAACGTTGGCCGGCAGGTGCAGTCTCATAGAACGGCGACAGTGGAATCGCAGCCACGCCCTTCTCCACCGTCAGCCACTTCACGAACTCGGTGTCGGGCAGATCACTGATCGCCGAATAATCCACCAGCTGGAAATAGCCGCCGGGCACCGGCAGCGGTACCAGCCGCGTGGTCAACAGTTGCTCGCGGAAACGGTCGCGCTTGGCTTGATAGAACGCGCCCAGTTGCTCGTCGTGCTCGGGTTCGTCGCGGATCATCGCGGCGAAGGCGTGCTGGGCCGGGCCGAAGCTGGTGAAGGTGTTGTACTGGTGCACCTTGCGGAATTCGGCGCTCAATGCAGGCGGCGCGATCGCGTAGCCGATCTTCCAGCCGGTGCAGTGATAGGTCTTGCCGAAGCTGGAAATCACGAAGGCGCGCTCGCGCAGTTCCGGCCAGCGTAATACCGATTCGTGACGGTGGCCGTCGAACACGATGTGCTCGTAGACCTCGTCCGACAACAGCAAGATATCGGTGCCGCGCAGCAGCTCGGTCAGCGCCTGCATGTCGGCCGCCGACAGCATCGCCCCGGAGGGGTTATGCGGCGAGTTGATCATCAGCAGGCGCGTCTTCGGCGTGATCGCCGCGCGCAGCGCCTGCCAATCGACCGCGAAGGTCTGCGGATCCAGCGCCACGTGCACCGCACGCGCGCCAGCCAGGTCGATGGCCGGTTCGTAGCAATCGTAGGCCGGGTCGAGCACGATGACTTCCTCGCCGGCCCGCACCACCGCGTGGATGGCGTTGAAGATCGCCTCGGTAGCGCCGCTGGTGACGGTGATCTCGCTGTCGGCATCGACCTGCGCGCCATAGCAGCGCTGCGCCTTGCCGGCGATGGCCAGGCGCAACGCCGCCACGCCGGTCATCGGCGGGTACTGATTGTGGCCGGCGCGCATGGCGCGCTCGAGCTCGTCGACCAGCCGCGATGGCACTGCGAAATCGGGAAAACCCTGGCCCAGATTCACCGCGCCGTGTTCGGCCGCCAGCTGCGACATGACGGTGAAGATGGTGGTGCCCACCTTGGGCAGCTTGGTCGTGAGGGGCATCAGGCCTGTCCGGGCAACAAACGGGGGGACCGCGAGTGTACGCAAAGCCGCCAGGCGGTTGCGCCCGGCCGATGCAAAACAGCGTTCCCGGACACATCACGCCGCCTGCAACGCCGACGCACCCGCCCCGGCGTGCCACCATCGTCGCTACAATGCGCGCCCTGTCCGGGGCGTGTGCCGCCCTGGTCCTTCCCCATGCCGTCCGACGACGGGAGCCCGCTGCGCCGATGATCGATCCGCTGCACACTGCGCCACCGCTGCTGGCGGCCCGCGCGCTGGCCTTCAGCCGCAACGAGGAGCCGGTGTTCGGTCCGCTGGATTTCCACGTCGACGCCGGCGAGGCGCTGCTGGTGCAAGGCGACAACGGCGCCGGCAAGACCACGCTGCTGCGCGTACTGGCCGGGCTGCTGCATGTGGAGCATGGGCAGATCCAGATCGATGGCAAGACCGCCCGACGCGGCGACCGTAGCCGTTTCATGGCCTATCTGGGCCACCTGCCGGGCCTGAAGGCCGACCTCAGCACGTTGGAAAACCTGCATTTTCTGTGCGGCCTGCATGGCCGCCGCGCCAAGCAGATGCCTGGCAGCGCGCTGGCCATCGTCGGCCTGGCCGGCTACGAAGATGCGCTGGTGCGGCAACTGTCGGCCGGGCAGCGCAAGCGTCTGGCGCTGGCGCGGCTGTGGTTGTCGCCGGCTCCGCTGTGGCTGCTGGACGAGCCCTACGCCAACCTGGATCTGGACGGCATCACGTTGGTCAACCGGATGATCTCCGCGCATCTGCGCGGCGGCGGTGCGGCGCTGGTGACCACCCACGGCGCCTACGCGGCGCCGCCGGTGCGCACGCGCATGCTCACGCTGGAGGTGGCGGCATGAGCCTGGATTCGCCACAGCCCTCTCTTCTGCAGGCAAGTCGCGCCCTGCTGCGTCGCGACCTGCAACTGCTGTGGCGCCGCCGCAGCGATGCGCTGCAACCGGCATTATTCGCGCTCTTGATCGTGGTGCTGTTCGCGCTCGGCCTGGGCGGACGCCCGGACCTGCTGGCGCAGGCCGCGCCGGCGGTGCTGTGGCTGGCGGTATTGCTGGCCGGCTTGCTATCGCTGGATGCATTGTTCCGCAGCGATGTGGAAGACGGCTCGATGGAGCAATGGCTGCTGGCGCCGGTGCCGCTGGCATGGCTGATCGCGGTACGTGTCGTGCTGCATTGGGCGACCAGCGCCTTGCCGTTGATCGCAGTGACGCCGCTGCTGGGCGAATTGCTGCACCTGCCGCATGACCAACTCCCGGTATTGCTGGCATCGTTGGCGCTGGGAACACCGTTACTGAGCTTGCTCGGCGCCGTGGTTGCGGCGCTGACGGTGACGATGAAACGCTCTGGTATTCTCGTGGCGTTGCTGGCGTTGCCGCTGTATGTCCCGGTGCTGGTGTTCGGGGCCGGCAGCGTGGCGGCAAGCGGGCAAGGCCAGGATGCGGTGGGTGCGTTGTTGTTGTTGGGCGCCGGATTGGTGATCGGCATGGTGCTGGCACCGCTGGCTGCGGCTGCCGCGATCCGTATTTCGTTGAGTTGAGTCGTGCAGTCGATGCGCTGTCGGTAAGCCGCTCCCCTCACTGCGTTGTTGCTGTTTCGCTGCGTTGTTGCTGTTTCGAGAGCCAATGCCATTCCAAAGGCTACTGCCATCGCATGAACGTCGTCGTCCGCTGGTTCCATCAACTCGCCTCGCCTCCGATCTTCGACCGTTTCACCGCGCGCTGGGCGCCGTGGTGCTACGCGCTGGCTGCGGTGTTGCTGGGCGTGGGCATCTGGCAGGCCTTGTTCGCGGTGCCGGCCGATTACCAGCAGGGCGACAGTTTCCGCATTCTGTATATCCACGTGCCGAGCGCGTGGATGAGCCTGTTCGTGTTCGGCCTGATGGCGTTGTATGCGGCGATTGCGCTGATCTGGCGGATCAAGATCTGCGAGATTCTGGCAATGGCCTGCGCGCCGATCGGCGCCGCGTTCACCGTCATCACCTTGCTGACCGGCAGCATCTGGGGCAAGCCGATGTGGGGCGCCTGGTGGGATTGGGACCCGCGCCTGACCACCGAGCTGATCCTGTTGTTTCTGTATCTGGGTGTGATCGGGCTGTACCAGGCCATCGATGACCGCCGTCAGGCCGCACGCGCGGCCGCGTTGCTGGCGATTGTGGGCGTGGCGCTGCTGCCGGTGATCCGCTATTCGGTGGTGTGGTGGAACTCGCTGCATCAAGGCCAGAGCATTCGCCTGCTTGGCCCGTCGAGCATCGATGCGAGCATGTTGCTGCCGTTATGGCTGATGGTGATCGGCACCAAGTTCTGGTTCGCCGGATCGCTGCTGATGCGCGCGCGCGCCGACAACCTGCGCCGCGAGGCCGGCAAGGCCTGGATCGTGCGCGATGCGCAGGAGCGCGCGGCATGAACTACCTACCCTATGTCATCGCCGCCTACGCCGTGTTCGCGCTGGTGCTGCTGTGGGATCTGATCGCCGCCCGCTGGCAGGTGCGCCGTGCCTTGAAGATCGCGCAGGCACGCCGGTTACGCGAGCGCAAGCGCGCAGTGCCCAGCGATGCGGAGCTGATCCGGTGAACCCGCAACGGCGCCGCCGGATGTGGTTGGTGATCGCACTGGTGCTGGCCGGCGGCCTGGCGACTACGCTGGTGGCGATGGCCTTGCAGCGCAACGTCGCCTATCTGTACACACCGTCGGAAGTGCTGCGCGGCGACGCGGGCGAGCACGCGCGCTTCCGGCTCGGCGGCATGGTCGAAAAAGGCTCGTTCCGCCGTGCGTCCGGCTCGCTGGAAGCGCAGTTCCGCGTGACCGATGGCGACGCCCAGTTGCCGGTACGCTACGACCGCATCCTGCCGGACCTGTTCCGCGAAGGTCAGGCCGTGGTCGCCACCGGCCGCATGCAGCAAGGCGTGTTCGTGGCCGAGGATGTGCTGGCCAAACACGACGAAACCTATATGCCCAAGGAAGTCGCCGACAAGATGGGCAGCGCGCACCGCAAGCACGACGTGCCGGCTGCAGCCGATCAACCGGGAGAGCTGCGTTGATCGCAACTGCGGGTGCACGGCCGAGGTGGCAGCAGAGGCGTGGGTTAGCCGACGACAGCGCGGTGCGTCCCCCCTGCTCCACCGCAGTTGCACCGAGCGCGCATCGTCATCGCGTCATCGATCCCGGCACCGGGGCATCGCTGCCCCCCCATACGCCCCTCCCCGATGCTGCCTGAGCTCGGTACTTTCCTGCTGGTGCTGGCCTTGCTGGTGGCGTTGGTGCAGGCCGCGCTGCCGCTGGCCGGCGCGCAGCGTGCACGTGCCAGCTGGATGGCGGTCGCGCGGCCGGCCGCATTGGTGCAACTCGGGCTGATCGCGGCGGCCTTCGCGCTGCTGACGCATGCGTTTTTGGTGCAGGACTTTTCGGTGCGCTATGTCGCCGAGAATTCCAACAGTCTGTTGCCGGTGATCTACCGCTACTCGGCGGTGTGGGGCGCGCACGAGGGCTCGTTGCTGCTGTGGACGTTGGTGCTGGCGCTATGGACCGGTGCGGTCGCAGTGTGGTCGCGGCAGTTGCCGGCGCAGGTCATCGCACGCGTGCTCGGGGTGATGGCGCTGGTGAGCATTGGGTTCCTGGCGTTTCTGCTGTTCACCTCCAACCCGTTTGCGCGCGTGTTCCCGGTGCCGCTGGAAGGTGCCGATCTCAATCCGCTACTGCAGGACCCGGGGCTGATCATCCATCCGCCGATGTTGTATTGCGGCTACGTCGGCTTTGCGGTGCCGTTCGCCTTCGCCATCGCGGCGCTGCTGGAAGGCCGGATGGATGCGCGCTGGCTGCGCTGGACGCGGCCGTGGACGAATGTGGCGTGGTCGATGCTCACCGTGGGGATCGCGCTGGGCAGCTGGTGGGCGTATTACGAACTGGGCTGGGGCGGTTGGTGGTTCTGGGACCCGGTGGAAAACGCCAGTTTCATGCCGTGGCTGGTGGGTACCGCGTTGCTGCATTCGCAGGCGGTCACCGAAAAACGCGGCAGCTTTGCCAGCTGGACCTTGCTGCTGGCCATTGCCGCATTTGCGTTGTCGTTGCTGGGGACCTTTCTGGTGCGCTCGGGCGTGCTGACCAGCGTGCATTCGTTTGCCGCCGACCCGTCGCGTGGACTGTTCATCCTGGTATTCCTGCTGGTGGTGGTGGGCGGCGCGTTGCTGCTGTACGCGCTCCGCGCACCGGGCATGTCTGCCAGCAACGACCCGCGCCGCGCCTTTGCCGGCAGCTCGCGCGAAACCTTGCTGCTGTTGAACAACCTGCTGCTCACCTGCGCCTGCGCGATGGTGCTGCTGGGTACGCTGTATCCGTTGCTGGCCGACGCGCTGGGTCTGGGCAAGCTGTCGGTCGGCCCGCCCTACTTCGGCACCTTGTTCGTGGTGTTGATGGCGCCGCTGGTGGCGCTGCTGCCGTTCGGCCCGCTCACGCGCTGGCAGCGCGAACAGGCATCGCGGCCGCTGGCGCTGCTGGCACCGTGGGCAGGACTGGCACTTGCCGCAGGCGTGCTGGCCTGGTTCATAGCGCCGCAGGGCCAGCTGAAAGCCGCCGTCGGCGTGGCCGGCGCGGCATGGGTGCTGCTTGGCACGGCGCGCTTCCTGTGGACCCGCCGCGCAGCCAAGGGGCGCAAATTCACTGCCGAAATGCTGGGCATGGTGCTGGCGCATCTGGGTGTTGCGGTGTTTCTGGCCGGTGCCTTGCTGGTGGAGTCGCTGAGCCTGCAACGCGAAGTCGCGTTGGCACCGGGCCAGCAGGTGCAGATCGGCCGCTACGCACTGCACTTCGATACCGTGCAAGAACTGCGCGGCCCCAATTACGTCTCCGATCGTGCCAACCTGCAGGTATTCAAGGACGATGCGCCGGTGGGCGTGCTGCATGCAGAAAAACGGCGCTATGCCAGCGGCGGACAGACCTTGACCGAGGCGGCGATCCGCCCCGGTCCGTTCGGCGACCTGTATGTCGCGCTTGGCGAGCCGCTGGGCAATCAGGCCTGGGCGGTGCGCGTCCACCTCAAACCGTTCGTCCGCTGGATCTGGCTGGGGGCGTTGCTGATGGCGCTCGGCGGCATTGTCACTGCGGCCGACCGGCGTTTTCGTCGTTCTCCGGAGATCCAAGATGGTTGAGTCACGTTCGCCCCGCCTACCCACTGCCGTACTCGTGGGTGCCATCGTGCTGCTGCTCGCACTTGCAGCGCTGCTGGTCTACGCGGTGGTGCGCTCCGGTCAGGACGATCGCGATGCCCTGCCCTCTGCGCTGATCGGCAAGCCGGCGCCGGAGTTCGCGCTGCCATTGCTGCACGACCCGAGCATCGTGGTGCATGCGCGCGAGCTACGCGGCGCGCCGTACATCATCAACGTGTGGGGCAGCTGGTGCCCGGCCTGCCGCGAAGAACACCCGGTACTGAGCCGCTTTGCGCTGACCAAGCGCGTGCGCGTGATCGGCTACAACTGGAAGGACGAGCGCGCCGATGCCTTGCGCTGGCTCGAACAACTGGGCAATCCGTATCTGCTGGTCGTGGCGGACAAGGACGGGCGCACCGCCATCGACTTCGGCATCGCTGCCGCGCCGGAGACCTTTCTGGTCGATGGGCGCGGCGTGGTGCGCTGGAAATACAGCGGCATGCTCACGCAATCGATCATCGACACCCAGTTGATTCCGATGCTGAGCAAGATCGAGCGCTCGCCCAGCGCCGCACCGGATCTGCACACCAGCCGATGATGCGTGCCTGGCTGCTGACGCTGTTGCTGTTGCCCTGGCTGGCTCTGGCCCAGCCGGTCGGCGACCCGTCGCCGCTGCACTACCGCTCGGCGGCCGAAGAAGCGCGCTTTCATGCGCTGACCGCCGAGCTGCGTTGCGTGCAGTGTCAGAACCAGTCGCTGGCCGATTCCAATGCGCAGATTGCGCAGGACCTGCGCCGCGAGGTCTTGGCGTTGATGCACGAAGGCCGCAGCGATGCGCAGATCCGCCAGTTTCTGGTCGCCCGCTATGGCGAGTTCGTGCTGTATCGCCCGCGCGTCGAATCACGTACCTGGCTGTTGTGGTTCGGTCCGCTGCTGGTGTTGTTACTCGGTGGTGCCGCGGTTGCGTTGGTGGTGCGCCGACGCAGCGTTGCAGCGCCCGCCCTGCCCGCCGATGAGCAGGAGTGGTGATGGTCGGCTTCGTGGTTGCGGTGGTGGTGCTGGCCTTGCTCGCGTTCGCCGTGGCGCTGCGGCCGCTGTGGCGAGAGGCACGCGGCCTTACCGCCAGCGTCGCGGTGTTGCTGCTGGCCGCGAGTGCGGCACTGTATTGGTTGGTCGGCACGCCGAGCGCGATCGAGCAACCGGCCAATCGACCAGCCGCGCCACGCTCGTTGGACGAAGCCATCGTGCAACTGCGCGCGGCACTGGCGCGCAATCCCGAGCAAGCCGAAGGCTGGGTATTGCTGGGGCGCTCGTTGTCCAGCCAACAGAAATTTGCCGAAGCGCGTGATGCATTTGCGCGCGCGGTTGCGTTGCGTCCGGATGAGCCGGACGTGCTGGTGGCTGCCGCGCAATCGCGCATGCTGGCCGATGACAGCGGGCGCCCGGATCCTGAAGCCACGCGTCTGCTCGAACATGCGCTGGCGCTGCAACCGAATCATCAACGCGCACGCTGGTTTCTGGGCGTGGTGCAGCGCCAGGCGGGTCAGCCGGCAAAGGCCAGCGAGACCTGGACGCCGTTGCTGCGCGTGGTCGATGCCAACACCCGTCCGGGCTTGCTCGAACAGATCAACGCCGCACGTCGTGAGGCCAAGCTGGAACCGATCCAGGCACCGGCAGCAACGGCCAACGGAAAACGGATCCAGGTGCGCGTGACGCTGGACGCCGAATTCGCCAAACGCACCGGTTTGCCTGGCGACGCCAGTGTCTTCGTGATTGCGCGCGCCGCAGACACGCCGATGCCGGTAGCGGTGGAAAAACATGCGCTGAGCGCATTGCCGTTGACCATCACCCTGGACGACGACGACAGCCCGATGCCGACGCGCACGCTGTCGTCGCTGGACAAGGTGCAGGTGCTTGCCAGGGTGTCGCGCAGCGGCAATGCGATGCGCCAGGCCGACGACGTCGAGAGCGTGCCGGTGATGGTGGAACTGCCTGCCGCCGTGCCGGTGGAGCTGGTGATCGGCCGCTGATTGTCCGCCACCTGTCGTTGCTCGCCAGGGGCCAATGGACTAAGCGCGGCCAACAACACGCAGCGCCTAATCGCACGTCGGTGATGGACGGCGCGGCGGAGCCGCAGATACGCGGATCCGCGGCGGTAGCATCACACAGCACAAGGGCTCACACCGACGCCCCAGTCCCATCCTTGCACCCGGCGCATGCCATGGCAGATAGAATTGCCACATGACTGAATTCATTCCTCCCGGCACGCGCTTCCACGCCCTGCCCTCGCCGTTTCCGATGAAGCGCGGCGGCGTGCTGCATAACGCGCGTGTCGCCTATGAAACCTGGGGAACCTTGGCCGCCGATTGCAGCAACGCCGTATTGATCGTCACTGGCCTGTCTCCCAACGCGCACGCGGCGGCCAACCACGCCAATCCAGAGCCGGGTTGGTGGGAAGCAATGGTCGGGCCGGGCAAGCCGATCGATACCGATCGCTGGTTCGTGGTCTGCGTCAATTCGCTGGGCAGCTGCAAGGGCTCGACCGGCCCGGCGTCGATCGACCCTGCCACCGGCGCGCTGTATCGCCTCACTTTTCCAGAGTTATCGATCGAAGATGTGGCCGATGCCGCAGCCGACGTGGTGCGCGCGTTGGGCATCGAACAACTGGCGTGCCTGATCGGTAACTCGATGGGCGGCATGACTGCGTTGGCATTGCTGCTGCGCCACCCCGGCATCGCGCGCAGCCATATCAACATCTCCGGCAGCGCGCAGGCGTTGCCGTTCTCGATCGCCATCCGCTCGCTGCAGCGCGAAGCCATCCGCCTGGATCCGCACTGGAACGGCGGCCATTACGACGACACGCGTTACCCGGAATCGGGCATGCGCATGGCACGCAAGCTCGGCGTGATCACCTACCGCTCGGCACTGGAATGGGACGGCCGTTTCGGCCGGGTGCGGCTGGATTCGGAACAGGCTGCCGACGATCCGTTCGGGCTGGAATTCCAGGTCGAAAGCTATCTGGAAGGCCATGCGCGCCGCTTCGTGCGCTTCTTCGATCCCAATTGCTATCTGTATCTGAGCCGCTCGATGGATTGGTTCGATCTGGCCGAGTATGTCAACGACAGGCCGGCTATCGAGGCCCGTGTCGATGGCCGGCAAGCCGACGGCTCGCATATTGCCGCGCCCCCGGACACAGATGCTTCGACAGACGCCACGGTGCTGGCCGGCCTGGCGCAGATCCGCATCGCGCGTGCGTTGGCGATCGGTGCCAATACCGACATCCTGTTCCCGGTGCAGCAACAGGAACAGATCGCCGAAGGCCTGCGCGCCGGCGGCGCCGATGCGCAGTTCCTTGGACTGGATTCGCCCCAAGGCCATGATGCGTTTCTAGTCGATTTTGCCCGCTTCGGACCTGCGGTGCGCGACTTTCTGGACGCTAGCTGATTTCCAGAACCGCACAAAAGCGTCGTGACCTGTCGCAGCGTCGTGGCCCGCCGCGCAAGACGCTGGCCGCGCTGTTTCTGATCGGCATGGCAGCGATGGTGGTTGCAGGCGAACTGCCAGCGCTGCTGGCGCTGTGGTACGCAGTTGCAAGCGTGATGGCGATGATCGCCTACCGGGGCGACAAGCGGGCAGCCCAACGCGGCCGACAACGCACACCGGAAGCGACCCTGCACCTCATCGCGCTGCTCGGCGGGTGGCCGGGGGCGTTGCTGGCGCAGCAGCTGTTCCGACACAAATCCAGCAAGGCTACCTTCCAGCTACGATTCTGGATCACTGTCGTGTTGAACATCATTGCATTGTGTTGGTCATGCCAGCAGCCTGCGGTAATGGCTGCACTACGCGCATTGCTGGAGTGAGCGGCGGACCCGCGATGCACGCACCAACCAACGCGAACATCCAGAGCAGCAGGCTTCAGGCCAACGACTCCAGCACACCTGCGCGCATGCGATAACGCCGCTGCACCACGCCGTCGGGCACGCGGTCGTGGGTGATCATCACCAGGCTGCGGTCGCCCAGCGCAGCGGAGAGATCGAGCAACAATGCGTGCGCGGTATCCACATCCAGGCCGTCGGTGGGTTCGTCCAGCAACACGATCGCTGCGTCGCGCAGCAATGCGCGCGCCAATGCCAGCCGGCGCGCCTGGCCGGCCGAGAGCGTGGCGCCGTTTTCGCCCACCCAGGTGTCCAGGCCGTTCTGCGCGGTGGCCCATGCGCGCAAGCGCACCTGATCCAGCACGGTCCACAGGGCCGCATCGCTTGCGGCGGTATCGCCGATGAGCAGGTTATCGCGCACCGTGCCGGCAAACACCGGGGCGTTCTGCGGCAGCCAGGCAATGCGCTGATGCCATTGCGTCTGCGCAAAGTGGCGCAGATCGATATCGGCATACGTCACCTGCCCCGCCTGCGGATCCCATAAACGCAGCAGCAGTGCGGACAAGGTGCTCTTGCCACTGCCGCTGTCGCCGCTGATGGCGATACGCTCGCCAGGCGCCAGCGTCAGATCCAGCGCGTGCAGCACCGGACGTGCACTGCCCGGCCAGGCAAAGCCGACCTGATGCAGTTGCAGCGTGCCGCTGCGTGGTGCATCCGTGGCCTGCGCCGGATCGGCGACCGACGGTGCCTGATCGACGATGGCCTGCAAGCGCGTGGCCGCAACGCGCGCGCCCTGCAGCGCCTGCAACGCAAGCCCGGCGCCGGCCCACACCTCGAGCAGCGCCATGGTCAAAAATACCAAGCCGGCCGCCGTTTCAGCCGCAATCCATCCGTGTCCTGCGGCACCCAGTGCCAGCCAAAGCATACAAACCAGGCCGATACCGCCGCAGAGCGCGTGCAACAGATTGCCGCCGATCAGCCGACGGCGCTGGATGCGATCGCCATCGACCACCGCAGCAGCCGCCGCATCGACCTGGTGCAGCCAGGCACCTTGCGCATCGACGGCGGCGAGATCGGCAGCACCTTCCAGTCCCTCGAACGCCTGCGTACGCAATGCGGTGCGTTGCTGCGCGCGCACTTGTTCGCGTTGCGCACCGCCGCGCGCCACCTGCCACGGCACAAGCCCGCCGATGACCACGCCGAGCACCGCCAGCAACCACGCCGCAGGCGGATACATCAACGCGGCCGCAACCATACCCGCAAGCCAGATCCCCACCAGGGCGGTCAACGGCGCCAGTGCGCGCACGCTCAGGCCATCGACTTCGCCGATGTCCGACATCAGGCGCGCCAGCAGATCGCCGGTGCGCGTGGCCGATAACCGACCCGGCGCCAGCGGCAACGCGCGGCGGAAGAACCACACACGCAGATCGCGGGCGATGCGCAGCGTGGCATCGTGGCCGATCAACTTTTCGCCATAGCGCGAGACGATGCGCGCAAAGGTCAATGCGCGAATGCCGGCCGAGGGCGAGAAGAAATTGAAGCCGGTGCCCATGCCCACGACGCCGGCCAGCGCCGCAGCGGTCAAAAAGCTGCCGGACAGGCCGAGCAGGCCCACCCCGGCGAGCATCGTGACCAGCACCAGCAATGCGGACAGCAGCAGGCGCCAGGCATGCCGGCGAAAGACATCACGCAAGCGATCGGCCGGAGCGATATTCATCGCGCCTCCATTGCGACAGTTGCGCCACGCAGGTCGATCACCGTATCGGCCCAGCGCATCACCGCGGGGCTGTGCGTCGCCAGTACCACCGCACGACCGCGCGCAAATACCCCAAGCGTGCGCAACAGGTCCGCTTCGGTGTCCGGGTCGAGAAAGGCGGTCGGTTCGTCCAGCAGCAACAGGTCCGGCTCACGCAACAGCAGCCGTGCCAACGCCACCCGCCGCGCTTCGCCACCGGACAGGCCAAAGCCGCGCTCGCCGATCACCGTATCCAGGCCCGCAGGCAACTGCGCAGCAAAGCGCAGTACCTGCGCGGCGTCGGCCACCGCGTGCAGGCGCGCGTCGCTGGCCTGCGGATCGGCCAGGCGCAGGTTGTCGGCGATGCTGCCGTGAAACAGATACGGCCGCTGCGTGGCATAGCCGATGCGTGCACCCGGACGCAGCGCCACGCTGCCCGCCTCGGCTGCAAGCCAGCCGGCCAGACCTTCCAGCAAGGTGCTCTTGCCGCTACCGCTGGCACCGATCACGGCCACACGTTGCCCAGGCTGCAAGACCAGCGAAAAATGTTCGACCACCGTGTATGGAGCGCCTGGCGGCCGTAGCGCAAGATCGCGTGCCTGCAACAGCGGTCCGTGCGCCTGCGCAGGCTCTAGCGCGCGCGCCGGCACGGTCACCCGCACCGTTGCCGATGGCGGCTCGAATCCCTCCAACAGGCGTTCGGCTTCAGCCACCGCAGCCAATGCGTTGGCACGGTCGTGGTAATGCGCGGCCAGCCGCCGCAGTGGCGCAAAGAATTCCGGTGCCAGCAGCAGGCAGAACATGCCCGCGCCCAGGGTCGGCAAGCCATGCAGATCGAGCATACCCAGATAGCTCAGGCCGAAGTACAGCGCCACGATCGCCACGCTCACCGAAGCGAAGAACTCGAGCACCGTGGACGACAGGAAGGCGATCCGCAGCACCTTGAGCGATCGCTCGCGTACGCCTTCGGCGGCAGCGGCAATGCCGCTCAACTCTGCATCGCCGCGTCCGTACACGCGCAGCAACCCGAGGCCTTTCAAGCGATCGGCAAAGTGCCCGCCCATGCGTGCCAGTTCGCCCAGCTGATCGCGCCCGGCGGCTTCGGCGCCCCAGCCCACCAGCATCATGAAAAACGGGATCAGCGGCGCAGTCAGCAACAGCACCAGGCCCACCACCCAATCGACCGAAAACACCGCAATCAGGATCAGCGGCGGCACCAACGTCATCTCGGTGCGGGCGAGCTGGTAGCCGACGAAGTAGCCCTCCAGCGCATCGGTATGCGCCAGGCTCAATTCGCCCAGTTCGCCGCTGCGTTGCCGGCGCAACCACACCGGCCCGTGCTGCACCAGGCGGCGCGCGATGCGGGCACGCAATTCGCGCTTGGCCACATCGGCCACCTCGCCGGTCAACGACTGTGCCCAGGCGTTGAGCAGGGCGCGGCCCACCAGCGCACAGACCAGCCCCGCCCCCACCTCGCGCAACTGCGTCAGCGCCAGATGCTGCACCAGCACGGCCTGCAGCAACCAGGCGATCGCCGCCGATTGTGCGAGCAACAGCAGACCGGACAGCGCCACCGCCACGCCGGCCAGGCGCCGCGCGCGCCTGGCCGGGGCAGCCAGCGCATCCAGCCATTGGCCGCGTTGACGGCGCTGGGCTGGCGTTTCGCTGGCTCGCACGCTGGGCTGGCTCACATCGCTCTCTGGGAAGACATCGTGTTGCAGGCGATTGTAAGTCGCCACTTGCCGCTACGGGCTGCGCATTGTGCCGCACCCGCTCGCCACGGCATTGATTTGGATCAACGCGCATGTCGCGGCAAGCGCAGATGATCGGACGCATTCCTTCATCGACACCCAACCAGGCCCACCCGCCATGATCGACTCGACAGTTGTCGAACTGTCGCGGCTGCAGTTTGCAGTCACCGCGATGTACCACTTCATCTTCCCACCGCTCACCATGGGCCTGTCGTTCCTGCTCGGCATCATGGAGAGCGTCTATGTGATGACCGGCAAGGACATCTGGCGGCGCATGACGATGTTCTGGGGCGTGCTGTTCGGCATCAACTTCGCCATGGGCGTGGGCACCGGCATCGTGATGGAGTTCGAGTTCGGCATGAACTGGTCGTACTACAGCCATTACGTGGGCGATATCTTCGGCGCACCGCTGGCAATCGAGGGCCTGATGGCGTTCTTCCTGGAAGCGACCTTCCTGGGCCTGTTCTTCCTCGGCTGGAACCGGCTGAGCAAGGTGCAGCATCTGGCCACCACCTGGCTGGTGGCGCTGGGCAGCAACTTCTCGGCGTTGTGGATTTTGATCGCCAACGGCTGGATGCAGAATCCGACCGGCGCGGTGTTCAACCCGGACACCATGCGCATGGAAGTAGTCGACTTCATGGCGGTGCTGTTCAACCCGGTGGCGCAGGCCAAGTTCGTGCACACCGTCAGCGCGGGATATGTGCTCGGTGCGGTGTTCGTGATGTCGATCAGCGCGTTCTACCTGCTGCGCGGCAAGCATGTGGAGATGGCGCGGCGTTCGTTCGCGGTGGCTGCCGCGTTCGGCCTGCTGTCGTCGCTGTCGGTGGTGGTGCTCGGCGATGAGAGCGGCTATGCCGCCAACGAACATCAAAAAATGAAACTGGCGGCGATCGAAGCGATGTGGGAAACCGAAGCCGCGCCGGCCGACTTCACCGCCTTCGGCATTCCCAACCAGCAGACTCATACCAACGACTACGCGATCAAGATTCCGTATCTGATGGGGTTGATCGCCACGCGCTCGCTGGACCAGCCAATCCCCGGCATCCTGGAACTGGTCGGACGCGCCGAACACCGCATCCGCGGCGGTCAGATCGCCTACGGCGCGCTGCAGCGTATCCGCGCCAACAAGGACGACGCCGACGCGCGCAAGATCTTCGATGCGCATTGGCAGGATCTGGGCCACGGCCTGCTGCTCAAGCGCTATCGCGACGATATCGGCAATGCCACGCCGCAGCAGATCGCCCAGGCCGCCATGGACACGGTGCCGCGCGTGCTGCCGCTGTTCTGGACCTTCCGCATCATGGCCGCCATCGGCATCTATCTGATCGCCTTTTTCGCCGTCGCGTTCTGGTTCGCCTGCAAGCACAGCTTCCAGGAAAAGCGCTGGTTTCTGACCGTGGCGCTGTGGACCCTGCCGCTGCCGTGGATCGCGATCGAGTGCGGTTGGTTCGTGGCCGAATACGGCCGCCAGCCGTGGGCGGTGGAAGGCGTGCTGCCGACTTTCTATGCGGCATCGGGCCTGGATCTGTACGAAATCGTGTTGACCCTGGTCGGCTTCACCGCGCTGTACACCACGCTGCTGGTGATCGCGGTCAGGTTGTCGTTGAAGACGATCGGCAAAGGCCCGGACCTGCTGTTTCCGCCGAGCAACACCATCCCGTCACCGAACACCAGCTCGCCCCACGCGTCCACACCCAACGCCCCATTGCGCACCGGCGCACCGTAAGCCAGGAGAGACACCATGGATTTCATCTTGCTCGACTACACCACGCTGCGCCTGATCTGGTGGCTGCTGCTGGGCGTGTTGCTGTCCGGTTACGCGGTGATGGGCGGCTTCGATCTGGGCGTCAGCACGTTGTTGCCGCTGGTCGCCCGCAACGATACCGAACGGCGCCTGGTGATCAACACCATCGGCCCGGTCTGGGAAGGCAGCCAGGTGTGGCTGATCCTGGGAGGCGGTGCGATCTTCGCTGCATTCCCGCCGTTGTATGCGGTGAGTTTTCCCGGGTTCTATCTGGCGATGTTCCTGATCCTGTTCGCGCTGATCCTGCGCCCGGTCGGCTTCAAGTTCCGCAGCAAGCTGGCCGGGCCGCGCTGGCGCAACAACTGGGATTGGGCGTTGTTTGTCGGCGGCTGCATTCCGGCGCTGATCATGGGCGTGGCGGTCGGCAACGTGGTGCTCGGTGTGCCGTTCCACTTCGACGACAGCATGCGCACGTTCTACACCGGCAACCTGTTCGGGCTGCTGACGCCGTTCGCGCTGCTCGCCGGGCTGCTCAGCGTGGCGATGCTGATGGCGCACGGCGCGGCGATGCTGGTGCTCAAGACCGACGGACCGGTGGCCGCACGTGCGGCGCGGTTCGGCAGCATCGCCGCGCTCTGTGCAGTGGCAGTGTTTGTGGCCGCCGGCGCCTGGGTGTCACTGGGATTGCCAGGCTATGCGGTGACCTCGGCTCTGGCCACCGATGCACCCACCAATCCGCTGGCCAAGACCGTAGCACTCACGGCCGCCGGCGGTTGGTTGCACAACTACACCCGCATGCCGGCCACGTTGATCGCGCCGCTGGTGGGCCTGGTCGGGCTGGCGATGAATGCGCTGCTGTTGCGTGTACGTCGCGGCGGCCTGGCGTTCATCGCCTCGGGCTGCGCCATCGTCGGCATCATCTTCACTGTCGGCTTTGCGTTGTTTCCGTTTCTGCTGCCCTCTTCCACCGCACCCAGCGCAAGCCTGACGTTGTGGGATGCCTCCAGCAGCCGTTTGACGCTATGGATCATGTTGCTGGCAACCAGCGTGTTCCTGCCGATCGTGCTGGTCTACACGAGCTGGGTTTATCGCGTGCTCAAGGGCAAGGTCACTGCCGACGAAATGGCGGTCAATCCAAACGCATATTGAGTTCGTCTCGTCTCGTCGCCGCTGCGATGCGCATCGCAGCCGCAATGCCGCTTCACCCTTTCACGCTGATCGACGTCACTTGAGGAGAACACCGATGTGGTATTTCGCATGGATCCTGGGCACCGGCCTGGCGGCCTTGGCTGGCGTGCTCAACGGCATGTGGTTTGAAGCCCGCGAGCCCGGGCGTGGCCAATCGCAGCAGTAAAAATATTTCGCTGAATGCTTGCCGATTCCGCATTCCCTATGTAACATACGCGGCTCCTTCGGGGTGTAGCTCAGTCTGGTAGAGCGCTACGTTCGGGACGTAGAGGTCGCAGGTTCGAATCCTGTCTCCCCGACCAGTTTCAAAACACAAACCGGCCTCGTGCCGGTTTTGTGTTTTCAGGCGCCGTCGCACGGATGTGCACGGTGCGGATGGTCTGTCATGTCTGTTGTCACTGCCGCTGCATCCTCGTCCGCCCGCCTGCGTGGTCGCGGGTTGGTGCTGGCTGCGATCCTGTTGTCCGCGTTCAATCTACGCACTGCAGTGACGTCGCTGACGCCGCTGCTGGAACGCATCGCCGACGAGTACGCATTCGGCGCGCCCACCATGGGCGCGCTCGGCATGTTGCCGACCGCTGCGTTCGCACTCACCGGGGTTGCCACGCCTGCGCTGCTGCGCCGTTTCGGCCTGCCGCGCATCGCGCTGGTGTCGATGGCCCTGGCAACGCTCGGCTTGCTCTTGCGTCCGCTGCTGCCGGGCACTGCCGGGCTGCTGGTCGGATCGTTGGTCGCGCTGGCCGGCATGGGCATGGGCAATGTGGTGTTGCCGCCCTTGGTCAAACGCTACTTCGGCGACCGCGTCGGCGGTGTCAGCACGCTGTACATCACCGTGCTGCAGGTCGGCACCTTGCTGCCGGCGTTGCTGGCGGTACCGGTGGCCGATGCGCTCGGCTGGCGCAGCTCGATGGTGGTGTGGGTCCTGCCGGCGTTGCTGGCGTTGGCGGCGTGGGCGCTGGTGCAGGCCAACCATCGCCGTCTGCGCGCCACCGGGCCGGCGCCGGTCACGCCCACCCCGGAGGCCGAAGGCCGCGTGGCGCGTACCGCCTTGGGCTGGAGCATGGCGCTGACCTTCGGCATGACCTCGCTGATCACCTATTCGATGTTCACCTGGTTGCCGACGCTGCTGCGCGAAGCCGGCGCATCGCCTGCGTTCGGCGGGACCATGGTGGCGCTGTTCGCGGCACTGGGCATGATCGGCGCGTTGACGATGCCGGCACTGGCAGTGCGCATGCGCAACCCGTTTCCGATCGTGCTGCTATGCGCGGCCTGCGATGTGGCCGCATTCGCCGGCCTGTGGTGGGCACCGCTGGCCGCGCCGGTGCTGTGGGTGACGCTGCTCGGCCTGGGGCCGAGCACGTTTCCGCTGGCGCTGGTGCTGGTCAACCAGCGTTGCCGCACGGCCGCCGGCTCGGCGGCGCTGTCCGGGTTTTCGCAGGGTGTGGGCTACGCGGTGAGCTGTCTGGGGCCGTTCCTGTTCGGCTGGCTGCATGCGCACAATGGCGGCTGGACCGCGCCGTTCGGCTTTCTGCTGATCTGCCTGCTGGTGAAGCTGGCAAGCGCCTGGGTGGCCTGCCGCCCGCAGTTGCTGGAAGACGTGTGGGCGCCGCCAGCACGCGGCGCCCGCGCGGTCAACGGACCGGCAGACTGATGTAGCTGGGCTGCTCCGGGCTCACGTAGACCCGCTGGGTGGCCTTTTGATAATCCCCCGGCTTGGCGAAGAAGATGTTGTCCACGTAGGTCTGCGGATTGCGGTCGTACAGCGGGAACAGGCTGGACTGCACCTGCACCATCACCCGGTGGCCGGGCTGGAAGGTGTGGTTGGCGGTCGGCAAGCCGAACTGGAACGCCAGCGGTTGATTGGATGCCAGCGGCTTGGGCGCGCTGAAACTTTCGCGATAACGGCCGCGGAAGATCGCCAGCGACACCGGCAGCTCGTAGCCGCCCAGCTTGGGATTGGACGCCATCTCGTCCGGATAGACGTCGATCAGCTTCACCACCCAGTCGCTGTCGCTGCCGCTGGTGGACGCCTGCAGATGCACTTGCGGTGCGCCGGCGATCTGCAACGGTTCGGTCAGCGGCTCGGTGACGAAGGTCAGCACGTCCGGGCGGCCATCGACGAAGCGCTGGTCCTGCACCAGCCAGGTGGTCCACATGCTGCGATCGGCAAAATCCACCGGGCGCGGCACGAACGGCACCGGCTTGGCCGGATCGGCCACGTATTCCTCGAAACCCGGCTGCCCCACCGCCGGCCGCTGGAACGACAGCTTGCCGCCAGCCTGCAGATACAGCGGCTTGCTGGTCGACGCGCAGCCCTTGGCGCAGCTGCGCGGCCACGTCTGCAGACGGTCCCAGTGATTCTCGCCGGTGTTGTAGATGAACACCGGCGGCGTGCTCGCCTTGGGCGCGCCATCGACCAGGTATTGATCGAAGAACGGGCGCAGCACGTCGTGGCGGAACTGGCGCGCGGTATCGCCGTCGAACGTCAGTGCGCCCAACGCGCTGCCGTCGTAGTTCACCTGACTATGCCGCCACGGTCCCATCACCAGATAGTTGAGCGTGTTGCTCTTGTCGCGCGGTTCCATCGCCGCGTAGCTATGGATCGCACCCCACATGTCCTCCTGGTCCCACAGGCCCTGCAGCCACATGGTGGGCACTTTCAGCGGCGTGCGCGCCATGACGGTGTCCAGCGCCTGGTCCTGCCAGAACGCATCGTAGGCGGCGTGTTCGGTGAGCTTGTGCCACCACGGCAATTGCTCCAGACCCGCGGCCTTGGCAAAGTCGCCTGCCGAGCCGGCGCGCAGGAAATTGCTGTAGTCGTCATGCCCCTGGCGCGCGATGCCGGTGCCCTTGCCGCGCTGGGTGAGCTGACCGGTGAAGTAATCGAAATTGACCTGACGGAACGCGCCGTAATTGAACCAGTCGTCGCCCATCCAGCCATCGATCATCGGACTTTCCGGCACCGCGACCTTGAGCGCCGGATGCGGATTGGTCAGCGCCATCACCACGGTGAAGCCCTCGTAGGACGAGCCGATCATGCCGACCTTGCCGTTGGACTCCTTCACGTTTTTCACCAGCCAGTCGATGGTGTCCCAGGCATCGGTGGCATGGTCGACCTCGCTGGGATTGAGCATACCGCGCAACGGCCGGGTCATCACGTAATCGCCTTCCGAGCCGTACTTGCCGCGCACGTCCTGGATCACGCGGATATAGCCGCCCTCCACGAACACATCGTCGCCCTGCGCGAGCAGATCCTTCATATGCGGCGAGGCCATGCGCTCGGTGCGCCCGCTGGCGTTGTACGGCGTGCGCGTGAGCACCATCGGCGCGCTGCGCGCGCCCTTGGGCAGCACGATCACCGTATGCAGCTTGACCCCGTCGCGCATCGGGATCATCACCTCGCGCTTGATGTAGTCGTTGGCGGCGTCGGCCGCCAAGAACGGCTTGCCGGTGATATCCGGCGTCATCGGCGAGGTTTGCGCAATTGCGCTGCCGGTGGCGGCGGCAATGGCGGTGGCGAGCAGGCAGGCGGCAAAACGGCGCATGGAATCTCCGGCAACGACGGGGGGGGGCAGGATGGACAACCGCAGCAGGGTAGGGACAGGCGCCCCGCCTGCGGGAGTGTCGAAGGTACCGGGTAGGTCGCGCTGCGGTGCGGATTGGCTAAGAGGCATCGGCGCTTGCGATGTCGCGAAATGACCACGCCATGCTGCCTGCATGTTGCGAGTCGGTCTTCGCTTGGTCAGCGTAAGCCAGCCCGAAGCCAAGCAAACGTCAGTTGGCAGACCTGGAACCCTCACGCTTCCGCAGGAACTGCAGATGCCTTGCAACATTCGATCGCACGGTTACAGCGACTGAGCGCCTGCGAGATATCCGCTTCAGTGGCACGGCAGCGCCGGCTTCAGTGCCGTACCTGACCTTCGCCACGCACCACAAAACGCTCCACCGTGAGCGCTTCCAGCCCCATCGGGCCGTAGGAATGCAGCCGCGTGGTCGAGATGCCGATCTCGGCACCCAGGCCCAGCTCGCCGCCATCGGAAAACCGCGACGACGCGTTGACCATCACCACCGCCGAGCGCAGCGCCTGTACGAAGCGCTCCGCATTGGCGGCGTCCTGCGTGGCGATCACTTCGGTGTGGTCCGAGCCGTACTGGCGGATATGCGTCAGCGCCGTGTCCAGGTCCGGCACCACGCCGATCGCCAGGATCAGATCGAGGAATTCGGCGGCGTAATCGTCGTCGCTGGCAGGGGCGATATCCGGCAGCACGGCGCGCGTTGCCGCATCGCCACGCAGTTCCACGTTGCGCGCGCGCAAGGCCTGCGCAGCAAGCGGAAGAAACTGCGCGGCGATGTCCGCATGCACCAGCAAGGTCTCCAGCGCATTGCAGGCCGACGGCCGCGTTGCCTTGCCGTCGATCAGCAGGCGCACGGCAAGATCCACATCGGCCGACGCATCCACGAACAGGTGGCACACCCCCTTGTAATGCTTGATCACCGGCACGCGCGCGTGCTCGGCGACAAAACGGATCAGGCCTTCGCCACCACGCGGAATGGCCAGGTCGATAATGTCGCTGAGCTGCAGCAGTTCCAGCATGGTGTCGCGGCGCAGATCCTCCACCAGCGTCAATGCCGCCTCCGGCACCCCTGCCGCGCGCAAGGCGCGCTGCAGCGCACGCGCAATGGCGGTATTGGAATGGATCGCCTCCGAACCGCCGCGCAGAATCACCCCGTTGCCGGCCTTGATGCACAGCGCTGCCGCATCGGCGGTCACGTTGGGCCGCGCTTCGTAAATCATTGCGATCACGCCCAGCGGCACGCGCACCTTCTGCACGACGATGCCATTGGGACGCATGTCCTCGCGCGTGATCTGCCCGACCGGATCGGGCAACTGCGCAACCTCGCGCAACGCGGCCGCAATGCCGGCCAGACGCTGCGGATCGAGCGCCAACCGATCGAGCATCGCACTGCCCACCCCCTTCTCGCGCGCCGCCCCAAGATCCCGCGCATTTGCGGCGAGGATCAACGCGGCATCCTGCTCCAACGCAGCGGCCATGGCATCGAGCAACGCCTGCTTGGCGGACGAGGACAGTTGCGACAGCACTTGCGCGGCATCGCGGCATTGCAGGGCGAGAGTTTTGATGGTCATTGGGGGGCCGGGATTGGGGAGTCGGGATTGGGGATTGGCAAAAGCGGGCGATACCGTTTTATCACCACAGGGAATCAGGCGTTGAGACACAGAGGCAACGTTTGAGAGATGCAATGCACATGCTGTTACGAATCCCCAATCCCGAATCCCCAATCCCCGCTACAACAGCACCAAATCATCGCGATGCACCACATTCTCGCCATAACTGTAGCCGAGCACATGCTCGATCTCGCGCGAGTGGCGACCGGCGATGCGGCGGATATCGACGGCCGAATACTGGCTGACGCCGCGTGCCAGGCAACGCTCGCCATCGCCATCGCGCAGGCGGATTTCCACCATGTCGCCACGGCGGAAATCGCCTTCCGCGCCGGCCACGCCGCCGGGCAATAGCGAGGCGCCCTTGTCGATGAGCGCCGCCGCAGCGCCACCATCGACCAGGATCGCGCCCGCCTCCACAGGCGCGTGACGCAGCCAGTACTTGCGGGCGGCAACCCGCGTGCGCGCGGCGTGGATGCGCGTGCCACGCAGGCGATCCTGCGCCAGTGCGCGGACCACCTCGCCACTGCGGCCGTTGAACAGATAGGTTTCGATGCCGGCCGCGCCGGCCTTGGCCGCCGCCTCCAGCTTGGTGCGCATGCCGCCGGTACCCACGCCGCTGCCGCTGCCACCGGCCATCGCCAACACCTCTGCGGTGAGGTCGGGCACCACGTCGAGCGCACGCGCCATCGGATTGCTGCGCGGATCGGCGCTGTACAGTCCATCGATATCGGTGGCGATGAACAACGCATCGGCATCGACCAGTGCCGCCACGATCGCAGCGAGATTGTCGTTGTCGCCCAGCTTGAGCTCGTCCACCGACACGGTGTCGTTCTCGTTGATGACCGGCAACGCGCCCAGCCGCAACAACTCGCCCAGGGTGGCGCGCGCGTTGAGATAACGGCGACGGTTACGCAGGTCGTCGTGGGTGAGCAATACCTGCGCGACCGGTCGCTCGAAAAAGCGCTGCCACAGCGCGATCAACTGCGCCTGCCCCAGCGCCGCCAGCGCCTGCCGCGCGGCAATCGGAGCGCCCACAGCGGCGGCCTTGGGCAGGATCGCGCGACCCGCCGCCACCGCACCGGACGACACGATCACCAGCTCGCGCCCGACCGCCAGATTGGCCGAGACGAACTGCGCCAGCCCCAGTGCAAAGCGCGGCGACAAGCCACCGCCATCGGCGGCAAGCAGGCTGCTGCCGACCTTGAGCACCGCACGCCGCCACGGCGGCAGCGGCTGTTCGGTGAAGGGCGATGCCGTGCCGGTGGGCGTGCTCATGGCGGCGAGGTACTCAGAACGTGTTCCATTCGTAGACGCTCAGCGTGGACGCATCGCGCAGGACCAGAGGGTCGCGCGCGACGATCTGTTTGGCCTGGTCCAGGCTACTGACGTTGACCAGCACATACGCCCCACCCGAGCGATCGCTGAAACCACCGGTCAGCTCGAGCTGCCCTGCAGCTCGCAGTTCCTCCAGGAACGCCAGATGCGGCTCCACCACATCGGCGGGAAACTCGGCATTGCGGATCGCCACAACCAGGTAGCGCGTCTTCATCAGCCTACGTCCTTTGCGCGTGCGGCCGCTGGCGTGCGTTCGCGGCCATGCGGTGCAGAGATCACCAGAAAGCGCGCTTCGCCCTCCGACAGATTGTGCATTTGGTGGGTCGAACCCGGTGGCACGTGCAGGCCCTGCCCCACACGCAACACATGCTGGGTGCCATCGACCTGCAGCATCACTTCCCCGGCCAGCACGTAGAAGAAATGGCGTGCGCGGCTATGCCGATGGCGCAGCTCGGCAACGCCTGGTGGCATGTGTTCTTCGAGTACGCTCAGGGTTGGATCGCGCAACAGGTGCCAGCCTTCGCAGGACTCGCCCCAGGGATAGTGTTCTGCGGTGTCGGTACTGATCACGGCCATCAGCGCAGGGCCTCCCAGCGGGCACGCAGGACATCCAGCTGCAGATCCGCAGCGGCGCCCGGCGACACGCGTGCGGCGAGACTGCCTTCGGGCGTGCGTCCCTGCCCGGCGGTGTCGGCCGATTCCGCTGCAGCCTGGTAGGCCTCGCGGAACGGCACACCGGCCACGGCCGCTTCCACCGCCACATCGGTGGCGTACATGCCCGAATCGATCGCCGCACGCAACTTGTCCGGGCGCCATTCCAGATTGGCCAGCAAGGCCGGCAGCAATTCGAGCGCCGCCAATCCACGCCCGAAACCGTGCACGATCGCGCCCTTGCTGCTCTGCAGATCGCGGTGGTAACCGGACGGCAGCGACAGCAGCTGTTCGATCTCGGTACGCGCTGCCGCCACGCTGGCGTGGGTGGCACGCATCAGTTCGATCACGTCGGGGTTGCGCTTGTTGGGCATGATCGAACTGCCGGTGGTGTATTGCGCCGGCAACGCGACAAAGGCGAACTCGCCACTGGTGAACAACGATAGATCCCAGGCAATGCGGCGCAGGTCCAGGGTGGCGCTGCCCAGCGCTTCGAGCGCGGCCAGTTCGAATTTTCCGCGCGAGAGTTGCGCGTAGATCGGCGAGACCTGTAGCCGTGCGAAGCCCAGTTCGGCAGTGGTGTGCGCACGGTCCAGCGGCAGGTTGACGCCATAGCCGGCGGCGGTTCCCAGCGGATTGCTATCGACCAACCGGAAGGTGTCGTTGGCACGCACCGCATTGTCGATGAACGCCTCTGCCCAGCCCGCCCACCACATGCCAGCCGAGGACACCACCGCGCGTTGGATATGCGTATAGCCCGGCACCGGCAGCTCGGCTTCTGCGTGCGCGCGGTCCAATGCCACCTTGGCGATCTCCGTACTGAGCGCGGCCACGCGTTGCAGCTTGTCCTTCAACCACAGGCGCGTGGCAACCAGGATCTGGTCGTTGCGGCTGCGCCCGGTATGGATCTTGCGGCCGGCATCGCCCAACCGTTCGGTCAGGCGTGCTTCGATCGCCGAATGGCAATCCTCGTAGCGCTCGTCCAGCACGAACGCGCCGCTGCGGAAGTCCTCTGCCAGCAGATCGAGTTGTTCGCTCAGCCCGCCCAGTTCCTGCAACGACAGGATGCCGATGTGCTGCAAGCCCTGCGCATGCGCCTTGCTGGCCGCGATGTCGTGCAGGAAGAACTCGCGATCCAGGATCACGTCGTCGCCAGCCAGGAAAGACTGGATCTTGGCGTCCACCGCCACGCCGGGTTTTTGCCACAACAGATTGGTCATCGTGCAGATCCTTCAAAAAAATCCGCATGCAGCGCAGGCGGAGTCAAGCAATCGCATGTACGCGCCAGGCGCACCCAGCAAGCATTAGCACGTTTGCGCGACGCGCAGCGTGCGCGCTGCACGCAGCGCAGCGACGCAAGCCAGCCGATCAACGCGCAACTGCAGTCAATTCGTCCCAGCCAAACGCCCGATTGAGATTCTGCATCGCCTGCGTCGCCGCGCCCTTGAGCAGATTATCCAGCGTCGCCACCACCACCACGCGCTTGTTGCCCGGCGCCAGGGTCACGCCGCCGATCTGCACGCCGTGTTTGCCGGCAATGCGGCTCACCCACGGCGCCTCGTCGACAAGCTCGATCAGCGCCTCGTCGGCGTAGCGCTGCGCGTAACGCGCCTGGATCTGCTCGCGCGTGAGCGGTTGCTGCAACCACAGGTTGACGGTCATGGTGATGCCGCGAAAATGCGGCGCCACATGCGGCATGAATTCCACCGGCACACCGAGCTGCGCAGACACTTCGCGCTCGTGCATGTGGTTGGTCAGCGCATACGGCATCAGGTTATCGGCGAGCAGCTCGGGGTTGTTCTTGTCCGAGGGCGTGGTGCCGGCGCCAGAATAACCGGACACGCCAAAGCACTGCGGCGGGCCGGCCAGCTGATCGAGCAGCGGCGCGATCGTCAGCTGCATCGCGGTGGCGTAGCACCCCGGGTTGCTGATGCGCTTCTGCCCGGCGTAGCTGCCGCGGGTCAGTTCCGGCAGCCCGTAATACCAGGCCGGATCGAAGCGGTAATCGGCCGACAGATCGATCAACACCGTCTGCGGCCTGGCCGCATCGATCGCAGCGACGAAGGGTTCGGCCTTGCCGTTGGGCAACGCCAGGATCACCACGTCGGCGGCCTTGGCCGCCACTGCATCGGCATCCAGGCTCTCGTAGCACAACTCGCCCCGATAGGCAGCGTTGTGGTCGGCAACCGCTTGGCCAGCCAGTTCGCGCGAAGACACGAAACTCAGCTGCAGATGCGGATGTGCCATCACCAGCTTGATCAATTCCGATCCGGTATGCCCGCGCGCACCGACGATGCCGATGGTCGTTGTTTGAACAGTCATGCGTTTGCTTCCAGGCGGAACTGCAGGTGGCGTTTGACCCCGGCCCATTCCGTATCGATGATGGAGAACACCACGGTATCGCGCGGCGTGCCGTCAGGGTGGCGGGTGTGATTGCGCAGCACGCCGTCCTGTTTTGCACCGAGCCGCGCAATCGCCGCACGCGAGGTGTGGTTGAACCAGCTGGTCTCGAACACCACGCTCAAACAGCCCAGGGTTTCGAAGGCGTGCTGCAACAGCATCCGCTTGGTATCGGTATTGACGCCGCTGCGCTGCACGCGCGGCGCGTACCAGGTGTAGCCGATCGACAGCTTGGGCACTGTCGCATCCAGTCCGTAATAGCGCGTGCAACCGACGATCGCACCTGTCGTATCGCGCACCACGAACGGCAACATCGCTCCATCGGCCTGCGCGGTCAGCGCAGCGGCCACATACTCGTCGACCTGCGCAGGCTGTGGCACACCGGTGTACCACAGCCGCGACAGCGCGCCGTCGCCCAGCGCAGCACGCAGACCATCGGCATGCGCGGCCTGCAGCGGCTCCAGCGTCGCGTGCTGTCCGCGCAACGTCGGCGGCTCGCGCCAGTGCGATGGCAAGGCGATGGGCGTCATCGTGCTCAGCCCAGCAGCGTCGGCTGACGCGTGGCGCAATGCGCCACGCAGTGCTGGATCTGCTCGAAATTTTCCAGCCCGTACCAGAACACCTTCCACTTTTCCTGCTTGATGCAGCCGTCGGATTCGGCGTAGTAGAAGATGTTGACCTGGTTGTTGTGACGCGAGCGCCAGAACAGCTGCGGCGTCTCTTCGCGCATCACGTTCCACACTGCACGCCCCAGGCCTTCGCCCTGCGCATCGTCGAGCACGGCGAACTTGTCCAGATAGGTCAGCCTGCCTGCACCGAACTGGCCTTCGTCGGTGAGAATCACCGCAGCACGATAGTTCTCGCTGACGTAAGCGCGCAGCAACGTGGTGGTGGCGAAGTACTCCGGCACCAGGGTGCGGCCGAAGCTGGATTCGATCAGGGTCTTGAGCCGTGGCAGATCCAGTTCGTCCCACGAGGTCGCACGCAATACGCGCTCGCCGCGCCGCACCAGCGTGCCCGACCCCTTGTGCGTGAACAGTTCCTTGGCCAGATCCGCCGGCCGGGTGATCGACACCGACGATTCCAGCGGCAGGCGATCGAGCAAATCCTTGATCTGCTCGATCTTGACCCGCATGCCGCCGTTGATCCACGGCTGCTGCATCAGATGGTCGAACTCGGTGGACAGGTTGATCGAATCGATCAGCTTGCCATCGGCGTCCAGCAGCCCGCCGGTGCCGGTGAGGAAAATGATCTTGTACGGCTGCAGCTCCTGCACCAGCTCGTTGGCGGCAAAATCCGCGTTGACGTTGAGGATCTGTCCGCTCGGCGTCTCGCCCAGACTGGTGATCACCGGGATCGAGCCGGCCTGCAGGCTGGCTTCGATCGGCGCCAGATTCACCGCCTTGACCTCACCGACCAGGCCATAGGTGTCGCGGTCCAGATACTCTGCTTCGAACACGCCGCCGGTGATCGAGGTCGCACGCGCGCCGTTCTGTTGCAGCGCTTCGACCAGCTTGAGGTTGGAGGCCTGAAAGACCTTGCGCACGATCGCCAGCGCTTCCGGCGAAGTCACCCGCAGCCCGTTGACGGTGCGCTTTTCGATGCCCGCCGCAGCCAACTCTGCGTCCAGCTGCGGACCGGCGCCATGCAGCACGATCGGAGTCAACCCCACTTCCTGCAGGAACGACAGCGACGAGGTCAGCGCGTCCAGGTCGTCGCGCAGCACCGCGCCGCCCACCTTGACCACCGCAAAGCGCTTGGCATCGAGCTGCGAGAAACGCTTGAGGTACTGGCTGATTTCCTTGGCGCTGGCCATGCTCGAAAGCAGGCGCACGATGGTCTGGCGGGTCTGTTTGTGGGGCTGTGCGGAGAGGGACATTGCCGTGATCGAAAAGAGGAATGGCCGCGCCAGGCGCGGAACGCTTTTTTAGAGGGAGCCGTTGATGATGCGATGGACCGACGCGGCGTAACGCTGCAATTGCGCCAGCGTCACGAACTCGTCGGCGGTATGCGCTTGCGCGATGTCGCCAGGGCCATAGACCAGCGCGGTATAGCCACCGGCCGAAAACAACGAGGCCTCGGTCCAGAAATCCACCGCATTGCCGATCGGCAGGTCCAGCGCATCGGCCACGTCGCGTGCGGCCAGGCGGCGTTCTTCGGCACGCGCGATGTCTCCGGACGGCAGGCTCGGCCCACGGAAGGTTTCTTCGAAATGCGCTGCGTGTGGATCGGCAAACCCGGCGAAGGTTGCCAGCAATCCATCCACGTCCATCGACGGCAACGGCCGGAAACCAAAGCGCAGTTCCGCCGCCGGCGCGATCATGTTGGCCTTGATGCCACCGTCGACGCGACCGATGTTGAAGCGCAATCCGGTCAGGCCGCCGAAGCGCGCATGCGCCAGCGATTCGACATGATCCAGCGCCTTGCCGCCCCAGCGCATCGCCTGGTGCAACGCGCTTGCGGAAGGATCCTGCTTGCCCGACGCATGCCCGGCTCGGCCGGCAAAGCGCATCAACACCGAGCTGATGCCGCGATGCGCCAACACGGCTTCGCTCATCGTCGGCTCGGCAACCAGCACAGCGTCGTACGGCAATCCACGCGCCAGGAACGCGGCGATGCAGCGTGGGTCGTTGGCTTCTTCGTCGGAGGAAAACAGAAACGCCGCATCGCCCTGCCCGGCATTGGCCGCTGCCACCAAGGCCGCTGCCGCGCCCTTGATATCGCACACGCCCAGACCGATCACGCGATCGTCGGTGCGCCGCATCAGGTGCGGATCGGCACTCCACTGCGGCGAATCCGGCACCGTGTCCAGATGCACGTTGAACAGATACTTGGGCGTGCCGCGTACCGCGTACAAGCTCACCGCCCCGGCACCGTGATCGATCACCTCGACCTGGAACCCCGGCAGCTGCGCACGCAGATAATCGAAGATGCCGCCTTCGGCAGCGATCGCACGCGGCGGATTGCGGGTGTCGAAGGACACCAGCTCCTGTAGATGCGTCAGTGTGTTGTCGAGCAGTGTGGTCATTGATCGCGTCTTGATTGCGTCGGGCAGCATATGGTTGGTCGTTCTAACGCGCATCTAGCCCTTCCCCCGCCTGCGGGGGAAGGTGCCCGACAGGGCGGATGGGGGCACGCAGCAGGTCACCCTCATCCGGCGCTATGCGCCACCTTCTCCCGCACGCGGGAGAAGGAAGATGCGGGCTGCCTGCGGGACGCCCGCCTCAGCGGTTGACCTGCGCGTAGAGCGTCGAGCTCATCCCGAACAGCTTGATGAAGCCCTCGGCCTCTTCCACGCCCCAGTCGGCCGACTGCGCGTAAGTCGCGCCCTTGGTGTTGAGCAGGTGCGGAGAACGCACGGCCACCGCATCGACGCGGCCGCCACGGGTTTCCAGCGTCACTTCGCCGTTGACCTTGGACTGCGAGGACTTCAGGAACGCCTCGATGTCGGTCTTGAGCGGGTCGTGATAGAAGCCTTCGTACACCAGCTCCACCCACTTGCGCGCCACGTCCGGCTTGAAGCGGTTCTGCTGCTTGGTCAGCACCGCATCTTCCAGCGCACGGTGCGCGGTGAGCAGCGAGATCAGGCCCGGCGCTTCGAACACGATGCGGCCCTTCAGCCCGATCACGGTGTCGCCGGTATAGACGCCGCGGCCCACGCCGTATTGCGCGAACAAGGTATTGAGCTTGGCCAGGATCTTCGCGCCCGGCAGCGGCTTGCCATCCAGCTCCACCGCTTCGCCTTCGACGAACTTCAAGGTCACCGTCAACGCTTCGGTCGGCCAGGCGCTGCGCGGCGCGCACCAGCCACGCGCACCCTCGCCCGGTGCCTCCCACCGGTCGATCTCGCCGCCGGACATGGTCAGGCCCAGCAGGTTTTCGTTGATGGTGTAGGCCTGCTGCTTGGCACGCACGCCGAAGCCGCGCGCTTCCAGATACTTCTGCTCGTAGGCGCGGGTCTGAGTGTGTTCTTTCTGGATTTCGCGGATCGGCGCAACGATCTGGTAGTCGCCCAACGCCTTGACCGCCAGGTCGAAACGCACCTGGTCGTTGCCCATGCCGGTGCAGCCATGCGCGATGATGCGCGTGCCCAGTTCCTCGGCGCGCTTGAGCGCGGCATCGACGATCAGATAACGGTCCGACACCAGCAACGGATACTGGCCCTGATAGCCCTCGCCGGCCCATACGAACGGCTTGACGAAGCCTTCCCAGATCGCCGGACCGCCATCGACGGTGACATGGCTGGCCGCGCCCAACTCGGCGGCGCGCTTCTCGATGAAGTCGCGCTCTTCGGCGTCCACGCCACCGGTGTCGGCAAACACCGTGTGCACGGCGTAGCCGCGCTCCTGCAGATACGGAATGCAGAAGCTGGTGTCGAGGCCACCGGAGAAAGCGAGGACGATGTCCTTAGTGCCGGGATTGGAGCGTGGGGATTCGGGATTGGTGGAAGCGGTCTGCTGCGACATGGGGGTCTCTTTAGAAGTTGACTAAATTAGGTCGGGAGCGGAGTTCGCCGTTGCGAATCTCCAATCCCCAATCACGAATCCCGGCGGCCCTGGCCCACCAGGGCAGCCATGATCGCCTTCTGCACATGCAGGCGATTTTCCGCCTCGTCGATGGCGATGCAGTTGGGCGAATCCATCACCGCATCGGTGGCCTTGACGTTGCGACGCAGCGGCAAGCAGTGCGAGAACACGCCGTTGTTGGTCAGCGCCATCTTGGCTTCGTCGACGATGAAATGCTGGTACTGGTCGCGGATCGGCTTTTCCGGTTCCCAGTTGCCGAAGAACGGCAGCGCGCCCCAGCTCTTGGCGTAGACGACATCGGCACCGCTGTAGGCGCTGCGGATATCGTGGCTCACCTGCAGCGAGCCGCCGCTTTCGGCCACGTTCTGCGCCGCCCAGTCCATGTAGCGCTGATCCAGGATGTAGTCCGGCGTCGGGCACAACAAGGTCACGTCCATGCCCATGCGGGTGGCGATGGTGAGCGCGGAATTGGCCACCGCGGTGTTCAACGGCTTGGGGTGATAGGTCCAGGTCAGCACGTACTTCTTGCCGCGCAGATCCTGGGTGCCGAAGTGTTCCTGCAACGCCATGGCGTGCGCCAACTCCTGGCACGGGTGGGTGATCGTCTCCATGTTGATCACCGGCACCGGCGAATACTTGGCGAAGCTCTTGAGCACCTGGTCCTCGCGGTCCTTGGACCAGTCGACGAACTTCGGGAACGCGCGCACGCCGATCAGATCGACATAGCGGCCGAGCACGCGCGCCACTTCGGCGATGTGCTCTTCGGTATCGCCATCCATCACCGTGCCCAGATTGAACTCGATCGGCCAGGCGTCCTTGCCCGGCTGCAACACCACCGCATGCCCGCCCAGCTGAAACGCGCCCAGCTCGAAGCTGGTGCGGGTGCGCATGGACGGGTTGAAAAACACCAGCGCGATCGACTTGCCCTTCAGCTCGCTTCCCAGCTTGTTGCGTTTGAACAACGCGGCCTGGGTCAACAGCGCGTCCAGTTCGGCGCGGCTCCAGTCCTGGGTGTTCAAGAAGTGCTTCAGTGACATCGATCGATCCTTGTGCTGCGTGCTTCTGCTGCGTGGTCCGCCAGGAGCGACGGGGTGCGCGACATGCGCGTTTCTTGCGGTTGAAACTTTTGTGACACCGAAACGAAAAAACCCAGCCGGAAGGCTGGGTTTTCAACAACCGAACAGCAACGCGCTCCGGTTACCCAGCGAAAATGTGGGATTCCGGTCGGCGGGCACGCGAGGTCATGCCGGAGGCCATCCGGGCGGCGCTGGTGTCGTGCTGAAAGGGGTTTGCTTGCATAGGGCGCGAATCCTCGCATGCATGCGGGCACGGCGCAACCGATATGCGCCTCATCGCGGCGGCGCGACGATGGCGTCGGGAATATACGGGGTCACCGACACCCGGATCCGCAGCCGGTTGCCCGGGTCTTCCGGCAGCCGCGAGCGGTACTTGGTGCCCTTGTAGACGTAGTCCACGTCGAAGGCGATCGGGCGCCGGAACTCGCGCGGCACCTCCACCACCCGGCAGTTGCGCCGTGTACTGGTCGGCGGCACCGCGACTGGCGCAGTGGCCGGCTCGGGACGCCGCGAGAACATCTCCTTGACCGAATCCACCATCCGGTTGATGCGGCCTTCGTCATCGACCGGCGTGGCGACCACCGGTACCGCCTGCTCGGCCTCGCACTGCTCTTCGATCCGCGTGGCGCGCAAGGTCTGGTAGACCGGCTCCACGTTGAGCACCTGTGCATAGTCCAGTTTCACGTTCTCGATCACCACCACCCGGTTCTTGGGATCGGCTTCTGCCGCGTGCGCTGACGATGCCTGCCAGGCGCACACACACAGCAGCAGGAAGAACGGGAAAGGTCGCATCAGTACCGGAACGGCGCAGCTAGGCAGTACGTAAGTGTATGGAGCTTGCGAGCACCTGGGCTGAACGCAGCCCATCCGCTCGCGCTCATCTACAGATCGGTTCGCCATCCAGCCGCGAGGGGCTAGAATCGTGCGGTTACCCTTTATCCAGATGCCGATGAGCCTGCGCCTGCACAACAACCTGACGCGGCGGATCGAGCCGTTCGCGCCGCTCGATCCGTCCAGCCCCACCCTGTATGTGTGCGGCCCCACCGTCTACAACTACGCGCATATCGGCAACGCCCGCGGCCCGGTGGTGTTCGATGTGCTGGCCGCGCTGCTGCGGCGGCGCTTTGGGGCGCTGCGCTACGCGCGCAACATCACCGACGTGGACGACAAGATCAACGCCGCCGCGCAGGCGCAGGGCGTGCCGATTTCGACCATCACCGACCGCTTCGCCGCGATCTACCGCCAGGACATGGCCGCGCTCGGTGTGGTGCCGCCGGATATCGAACCGGCAGCCACCGCACATATCCCGCAGATCGTGGCGATGATCGAACAGCTGATCGCCAACGGGCATGCCTATGCCGCCGAGGGCCATGTGCTGTTTGCGGTGGCCAGCTTCGAGCACTACGGCAAGCTCTCGCGCCGCGACCCCGACGAAATGCTGGCCGGCGCACGCGTGGACGTGGCCCCGTACAAGCGCGACCCGGGCGACTTCGTGCTGTGGAAGCCATCCAGCGACGAGCTGCCCGGCTGGGAGTCGCCGTGGGGACGTGGCCGCCCTGGCTGGCATATCGAATGCTCGGCAATGGCCGCCGCGCACCTGGGCCCGACCATCGACATCCATGCCGGCGGCGTGGACCTGCAGTTCCCGCACCACGAGAACGAGATCGCGCAAAGCGAGTGCGCGCATGGCGGCGCCACCTTCGCGCGGTTCTGGCTGCACAACGGCATGCTCAATTTCAGCGGCGCCAAGATGAGCAAGTCGCTGGGCAATATCGAGACCGTGCACGACCTGATTGCCAGGCATCCGCCCGAAGCGCTGCGCTACGCCTTGCTGAGCGCGCACTACCGTCAGCCGCTGGATTGGTCGGACGGCTTGATCGAGCAGGCCAAGAACACGCTGGACCGGTTGTATGGCACCTTGCGCGATTTGCACGATGTGACGGCAACCGCGACGATACCTGCAGCGATTGAAGCAGCACTGGACGACGACCTCAACACGCCGCAAGCGCTGGCAGAAGTTGCGCACATCAATAGCTCGATTAGTTTCCTGAGAGCGCAACGCAATAGTGCTTCAAACTTGCGCACGAGGATTGGAAAACTGACAAGAAATGATGCAGAAGCGCTCGCTTCCCAGTGCCTGCCGCCCGAACTGGAAAATCCGTTCAGTCCACAGCGTTGGATTTTCGAAAAGGAAGTTACAGATAGAGACTGTTTTGAAGATTTCACAAGATTTATCAATCCGTTGATTAGTCCATTGAAGTCACAACTGCTTGGAGCGGGATTGGCGCTTGGACTGCTACAGCAAGACCCGGCCGCCTGGTTCTCGCGAGGCACCGATGCCGGCGACGATGCGCGCATCACCGCGCTGGTCGAAGAGCGCAATGCCGCCAAGAAAGCCAAGGACTTCGCCCGCGCCGACGCCATCCGCACGCAACTGGCCGACGAAGGCATCGTGCTGGAAGACACCCCGCAGGGCGTGCGCTGGAAACGCGCCTGACCGCCGCTTCTTCCCTGCCGGGGAGCCTGAGATCGTTTCCTTCTCCCCTGCAAGGAGAGAAGGTGCCCCGAAGGGGCGGATGAAGGCGCACCGCAGGGATGCATCGTCGTTCACGGCAAACGCGTCGCCACGCGTCCGCCAAGGCAAACCGCTACCAACTCGCCACCGATGTTCCGCGCCGTTGCATGGCGACAGCTTCACAGGCTGCAAGCGCTCACGTCGCTCGCGGCACACTCTCAGCCCGCCCCCTCGCCCGAGGGGAGGGGGCTTTCACCAAATGATTGGGATTCTGGATTTTCGATGACCACCACCCCCTTCCCGCTCGAACCCACCGCCGCCGACGCGCAAGCCGCCATCGCCGAAGAATTTGCCTTCTTCGGCGACTGGTCCGAGCGCTACCAGTACCTGATCGACCTGGGCCGCAAGCTGCCCAGCTTCCCCGAACAGTGGAAAACCGAAGAACACCGCCTGCTCGGTTGCCAATCGATGGTGTGGATCGTGCCGGACGGCAATGCGCAGCGGCTGGATTTCCACGCCGTCAGCGACTCGGCGATCGTCTCCGGGCTGATCTACCTCGCCTTGCGCGTGTACTCTGGGCGTAGCGCGCAGGAGATCCTGGCCACCGAGCCGGACTATATCGCCGGCATCGGGCTGGCCAAGCATCTGTCGCCGACCCGCAGCAACGGCGTGGCCGCGATGCTGGCCTTCATCCGCGACACCGCCCGCGCGCAGCAGTGAGCACCCCGACGCCTTCGCCTTCCGCGTCGCTGCGCACGCTGTTCGCCCATCCCGGCTTCGGCCTGGTGCTGCTGTATCGCGTGGCGGCGATGCTGTCGTACCAGATCGTCGCGGTCACGGTCGGCTGGCATATCTACGAAATCACCCGCAATCCGCTCTCGCTCGGGCTGATCGGCCTGGCGGAGATCCTGCCGTTCTTCTGCATCGCCCCGTTCGCCGGCTACCTGGTCGATCACCTGCCGCGCCGACGCTTAGGGATGGTCGCAGTGCTGGGCCTGGTCGCTACCGCGCTGCTGCTGTTGGCGATCACCCACGGCTGGCTGCCGGTGCAGGGCGTGTGGCCGATCTATGCGGCCATCGCGCTGACCGGTGCGGCGCGCTCGTTCCTGTCGCCGGTCTATAACGCGCTGTTCGCGCGTGCGTTACCGCGTGAAGCCTTCGCACGCGGCGCCAGCATCGGCAGCGTCACCTTCCAGGCCGGCATGGTGATCGGCCCGGCACTGGGCGGCGTGCTGGTCGGCTGGGGCGGCAAGGGTCTGGCCTACGGCGTGGCCGCGAGCGTGGCGTTGGTGGCGATCCTGGCGCTGGCCTTGTTGCGCGTCAGCGAGCCGGTTGCCGAAGGCCAGCGCGCACCGATCTTCCGCAGCATCGCCGAAGGCGCGCAGTTCGTACTGTCCAACCAGATCATGCTGGGCGCGATGGCGCTGGACATGTTTTCGGTGCTGCTGGGCGGCGCGGTGTCGATGCTGCCGGCCTTCATCCACGACATCCTGCACTACGGCCCGGAAGGCCTGGGCATCCTGCGCGGCGCGCCTGCGCTGGGCTCGATCGTGGTCGGGGTGTGGCTGGCGCGGCACCCGCTGCAGCGCAATGCCGGACGCATCCTGATGCTGTCGGTGGCCGGCTTCGGGCTGTGCACGATCGCGTTCGGGCTGTCGCGGCATTTCTGGCTGTCGGCGGCAATCCTGCTGGTGTACGGCATGTGCGACGGCGTGTCGGTGGTGGTGCGCCAGACCATCCTGCAGCTGGCCACGCCCGATGCGATGCGCGGCCGGGTGTCGTCGATCAACGGCATCTTCATCGGCTCGTCCAACGAGCTGGGCGCGTTCTACGACGGGGTGATGGCGCGCCTGGTCGGGCTGGTGCCGGCAGTGGTGATCGGCGGCTGCGTGACCCTGGGCGTGGTGGCCACGACGGCGTGGAAGGCGCCCAAGCTGCGCACGCTGGATCTGCGCGATTTGCAGTGAGGTCTGCGACGGCAACCTGCCGCTTGCGAACGCAACCGGAACCTGGTCCCGCTTCGAGTGCTGGCCTCAATGCGAACTCGACGCTGCCCGCGCGTCAGGGCGACTGCCCGACGCGCACAGCTGATGGGTCAAGTGCCTGAGGTACGAGCGCCTTTGTGGGATTGCATCGCGTTCCACACGCGTCGCACCGAACATCGCAGCTGACTTGCGCAGGTCTGATCGCGCATCGCTTAGCTGCGCCTGCCTGACCACACGACACGCACCAAGTGTATGCATAAACGCCTCGTCCACGTCCGCGACACGCACAAAAAACCCCGCACATGGCGGGGTTTTTTCAATCGACTGCTTACGATTCGACCTGCGTTGAACGATCAGTCGCCCTGCTGCTTCTGCAGGTGCTCCCAACGCTCCTGGGCGTCGATGGTGCGTTCGGCGGTCAGACGCGCATCCAGGCGGTCGATGCCGATCTCTTCGCCGGTGTCCACGCAATAGCCGTAGTCGCCGTCTTCCAGACGCTTGAGGGTGCTGTCGATCTTGCCGATCAGCTTGCGGTGACGGTCGCGGGTGCGCAGTTCCAGCGAGTTCTCGGTTTCACGCGTGGCACGCTCGGCTTCATCGCCGATATCGCGCACTTCTTCGCGCAGGTTTTCGATGGTCTGCTTGGATTCTTCGACCAGGTCGTTGCGCCAGCTCTGCAGACGCTGACGGAAGTACTCCTGCTGCAGCTTGCTCATGTACTCCTCATCGGCTGCAGGCTTGTAGCCCTGCGGCAGGATCGGACGACCGGTTGCTTCATCGGTCTTGTACTCGACCACCTTGTACTTGGTCTTGGGGGTCGGGCTGGACGGCTTGGAGGTCACGGCCACGGCCACCTTGCCGACCGGACGGGTCGCGGCGGGCTTGGCGGGGGATTCGGTTTTGGTTGGCGTTTTTGCTGAAGATTTCGAAACGGGCACGGGATTCTTAAGTGACGGGGTCGCAGGCTTTGCCGGCTTCGCAGGGACGGCCTTGGGGGCCGGTGCGGGCGCGGGCTTTTCAGCCTTGACCGGGACTGACTTGGCCGGAGCCGGCTTGGCGGCCGGCTTCGGTACGGACTTGGGCGCCGCCGGCTTGGTTGCCGGTTTGGCGGCAGCCAGAGCTGCCTTGTTCGCCGCCGGCTTGGCAGCACTCTTGGCGACGGGTTTCACCGACTTGGGGGTTGCAGCCTTGGAGGCCGGCGCCGGCTTGGCAGCGGTCTTGGTCGCAGGTGCCTTCTTGGCAGCGGGTTGCTTGACGGCCGGCGTTGCCTTCTTGGCGGCCGGTTTTGCAGCAGCAGGCGCCGCTGCCTTTTTCGCAACGGGTTTGGCGGACTTCTTGGCGGCCTCTACGGCCTTTTTTGCAGGTTTTTTAGCAGCCACGAAACGCTCATCCTTGGTTCCCCCGGGGCCCGGGAAAGCGGGCCTTTATAGCTTACCCCACGGACCCCGGCAACCACCTATTAATCTAAGTGGCATATCATTGGCAAGTGATCGGACGCCTGCTCATCGCGCTGCTGCGCTTCTACAAGCTGTTCATCAGCCCGCTGCTCGGGCCGCGCTGCCGTTTTGCGCCCAGTTGCTCGGAGTACGCGATGACCGCCATCGGCCGCTTCGGTCCGCTTCGCGGCTGCTGGCTGGCCGCGCGTCGGCTCGGCCGTTGCCATCCGTTTCATCCGGGCGGGTTCGACCCCGTCCCCGACGCACCCCCATCCGCGTCGTCCCCCTCTTCCACTTCCTGCAGTTGCAAAGGACCTCATCCATGAGCCGAACCCTCATCGTCAACGCCCGCCTGGTCAACGAAGGCAAGGAATTCGATGCCGATCTCCTGATCGAAGGTGGCCGCATCGCCAAGATTGCCGACAAGATCGCTCCCGGCGCCGGTGATACGGTGGTGGACGCGGCCGGGCGCTGGGTGCTGCCGGGCATGATCGACGACCAGGTGCACTTCCGCGAGCCGGGCCTGACCCACAAGGGCGATATCGCCACCGAATCCGGCGCTGCGGTAGCCGGCGGCCTGACCAGCTTCATGGACATGCCCAACACCAATCCGCCGACCCTGGATGCAGCCGCGCTGCAGTCCAAATACGACGCTGCGGCCGGGCGCGCCTGGGCCAACTATGGCTTCTATATGGGCGCCAGCAACGACAACCTGGCCGCGATCCAGACGCTGGATCCGAAGACCGCACCGGGCATCAAGGTGTTCATGGGCGCCTCCACCGGCAACATGCTGGTCGACAACCCCGAGACGCTGGACGCGATCTTCCGCGATGCGCCCACGCCGATCATCACCCACTGCGAAGACACCCCGACCATCGATGCGACGCTGGCGCAGTACAAGGAAAAATACGGCGACGCGTTGACCCCGGAGATGCATCCGGACATCCGTTCGCGCGAGGCGTGCCTGAAGTCCTCGCAGCTGGCGGTGTCGCTGGCGCGCAAGCACAACACCCGCCTGCATGTGCTGCACATCTCCACCGCCAACGAGTTGGCGTTGTTCGAAGCCGGCCCGTTGGTCGATGCCGATGGCAAGGTGCGCAAGCGCATCACGGCCGAGACCTGCATCCACTTCTTGCGCTTCGACCGCAGCGATTACGCGCGGCTGGGCAACCTCATCAAATGCAACCCTGCGATCAAGGACGCCGACGACCGCCTGGCGCTGATCGAGGCGCTGGCCGAAGACGTCATCGACGTGCTCGCCACCGACCACGCCCCGCATACCTGGGAAGAAAAACAAAAGCCCTACGCGCAGGCGCCATCGGGCCTGCCGCTGGTGCAGTACGCGCTGGTCGCTGCGCTGGAGCTGGTGCACGAAGGCAAGCTGCCGATCACCCGCATCGTGCAGAAGTTCGCGCATGCGCCGGCGCAGTTGTTCGATGTGGAAGAACGCGGCTTCCTGCGCGAAGGCTATTTCGCCGACCTGGTGATGATCGACAACACCCCGTTCACCGTGAAGCGCGAGCAGGTGCTGTCCAAGTGCGGCTGGTCGCCGTTCGAAGGCACCACGTTCCGCTCGCGCATCGCCGCGACCTGGGTCAACGGCCAGCAGGTATGGGATGGCGAACAGTTGCTCGGCAGTGCCGCCGGTCAGCGCCTGACCTTCGACCGCTGATGCGTGCAGCCCTGTTTGGCGCCTGGCTTGCGCTGGCGCCGCTCGCGTTCGCTGTCGCTGTCGGCAGTGCCGCTGCGCAATCTGCGGCCACTGCAGAGGTGGTGTTTCCGCAAAGCGCCTCGCAAGGCGCATTGGTGATCGGTAAGGTACCGGCCGGCAGCCAGGTGCAGTACGCCGGCCGCACGTTGCGCGTGAGCGGTTATGGCAGCGTGGTGTTCGGCATCGGCCGCGATGCCACCGGCCCGTTGCAGGTGCAGATCATCCGGCCCGATGGCAGCAAACAGACCGTCAGCATCGCGGTGACGCCACGCGATTGGCCGGTGGAACGCGTCAATGGCGTGCCTCCCAAGACAGTCAATCCGCCTGCGGCGATCGCCGAGCGGATCAAGCGCGAACAGGCGCAGGTCACCGCCGCGCGCGACCGCGACGATGCGCGCACCGATTTTGCGCAGCCCTTCATCTGGCCGGTGCAGGGCCGCATCAGCGGACGTTTCGGCAATGCGCGCGTCTACAACGGCCAGCCCGGCGCCGGCCATTCGGGCATGGACATCGCCGTGCCCACCGGCACGCCGGTCAAGGCACCGGCGGCCGGCGTGGTGACCTTCGCCGCACCGGACCTGTATCTGACCGGCGGCACCGTGCTGCTGGATCATGGCTTCGGGGTGAGCTCGAATTTCCTGCACCTGTCACGCATCGATGTGAAGGTAGGCGACCGGGTGGAGCAAGGCCAGGTAATTGCGGCGGTGGGTGCCACCGGGCGCGCGACTGGGCCGCATCTGCATTGGGGGATGAATTGGTTCGACGTGCGCATCGACCCACTGTTGGTGCTTGAGCGCAAACAATAGAGCGCGGGGGATCGATCGGGCCGGCGCGCGGCGGTGCGGGAACACTCCGGTTGCCCATCTTCACTGCGGCGCGGTTCGACGTGCGCATCGACCCACTGTTGGTGCTTGAGCGCAAACAATAGAGCACGAGGGATCGATCGGGGCCGGCGCGCGGCGGCGCGGGAACACTCCGGTTGCCCATCTTCACTGCGGCGCGGTTCGACGTGCGCATCGATCCGCTGTTGGTGCTTGGGCGCAAACAATAGAGCACGGGGGATCGATCGGGCCGGCGCGCGGCGGCGCGGGAACACTCCGGTTGCCCATCTTCACTGCGGCGCGGTTCGACGTGCGCATCGATCCGCTGTTGGTGCTTGAGCGCAAACAATAGAGCGCGGGGGATCGATCGGGCCGGCGCGCGGCGGCGCGGGGGACACTCCGGTTGCCCATCTTCACTGCGGCGCGGTTCGACATGCGCATCGACCCACTGTTGGTGCTTGAGCGCAAACAGTAGAGCGTGCTGGGTTTCGCCAGGGCCGCCGTGCAGTCAGGGTAGCGCGGCGCGCCGGTTCTGTTCGGCCCACCCGTCGCGCTTGTGTTCGCCGCAAAGGTTTGCGGTATAACCGGAACGGCCGTCGGCGGTTGCCCTGCATTCGCGCACGATCAGCCACAGACGGTCTGTCCAGCGCTGCGGCGTCGGACGTGCTTCATCTCCCCTCCCCCGACCGCAGGAGATGTGCGACATGCGCAACGAGCAACTCAAACCCACCCTGGGCACCTGGCAGCTGTGGGGGATCGCCGTAGGCCTGGTGATTTCCGGCGAGTATTTCGGCTGGAGCTACGGTTGGGGCACCGCCGGCACGCTGGGCTTTCTGGTGACCACCGTGTTGGTCGCGGTGATGTACACCTGCTTCATCTTCAGCTTCACCGAACTGACCACCGCCATCCCCAACGCGGGTGGGCCGTTCGCCTACAGCCTGCGCGCGTTCGGCACTTACGGCGGCATGCTGGCGGGCCTGGCCACGCTGATCGAGTTCGTGTTCGCGCCACCGGCCATTGCGATGGCGATCGGCGCCTATCTCAACGTGCAATTCCCGACCCTGGACCCGCGCATCGCCGCAATCGGGGCGTATGTCATTTTTATGAGCCTGAACATCGTCGGCGTAGCGATCGCTGCCACCTTCGAGTTGATCGTGACCTTGCTGGCGGTGATCGAGCTGCTGGTCTTCATGGGCGTGGTGGCGCCGGGTTTCAGCGTGGCGCGCTTCGCCGCCAATGGCTGGGCCGGCAGCGATGTATTCGGCCCGGCTGCGATTTCCGGCATTTTTGCCGCGATTCCGTTTGCGATCTGGTTCTTTCTGGCGATCGAGGGCGCGGCAATGGCGGCCGAAGAAGCCAAGGACCCCAAGCGCACGATTCCGCGCGCCTACATCGCCGGCATCCTCACCCTGGTGGTGCTGGCATTGGGAGTCATGGTGTTTGCCGGCGGGGTCGGCGACTGGCGTCAGCTCTCCAACATCAACGACCCGTTGCCGCAGGCGATGAAGGCGGTGGTCGGCAACAGTTCGACCTGGCTGCACATGCTGGTATGGATCGGCCTGTTCGGCCTGGTGGCCAGTTTCCACGGCATCATCCTGGGCTATTCGCGCCAGTTCTTTGCATTGGCGCGTGCCGGTTTCCTGCCGCACGGCCTGGCCAGGCTGTCGCGCTTTCGCACGCCGCATCGCGCGATTCTTGCCGGTGGCGCGATCGGCATCGCGGCGATCTGCAGCGACAGCGTGGTCAAGATCCAGGGCATGTCGCTGACCGCGGCGATGATCACCATGTCGGTGTTCGGTGCGATCGTGATGTATGTGATGAGCATGCTCAGCCTGTTCAAGTTGCGCCGCGCCGAGCCCGGACTTGAACGCAGTTTTCGCGCACCGGGTTATCCGGTGGTGCCGGCAATCGCGCTGCTGCTGGCGCTGGTGTGTCTGGTGGCGATGGTCTGGTTCAACCCGATCGTGGCGTTGATCTTCCTGGGGCTGCTGGGCGTCGGCGCGCTGTGTTGCGTGCTGAGTCTGCGTGGCCAGGGCGGCTACACGGCCAGCGTCAGATGAGCGGGTTTGCGTTCACTGCCGGCGGCGAACGCTTCCAGTTCGCCGATCTCAAGCAGTTGCTGGCCAAGGCCACTCCAGCACGCTCGGGCGATCAACTGGCCGGACTCGGCGCCGACTCCGGTTTGCAGCGGGTGGCGGCGCAGATGGCGCTGGCCGACCTGCCGCTGCGTCATTTCCTGGATGAAGCGGTAGTGCCGTACGAATCGGACGAAGTCACCCGCCTGATTGTCGACCAGCACGATGCGGCCGCATTCGCCGCCGTCGCGCATCTCACCGTCGGCGGCTTTCGCGACTGGCTGTTGAGTGCGCAGGCCGATGAAACAACGCTGGCGGCGCTGGCGCCCGGACTGACGCCCGAGATGGTGGCGGCAGTCTCGAAGTTGATGCGCGTACAGGACCTGGTCCTGGTCGCGCAGAAGACCCGCGTGGTCACGCGCTTTCGCAATACGCTGGGCTTGCGTGGACGTCTGTCCACGCGCCTGCAGCCCAACCACCCCACCGACGATGCCACCGGCATCGCCGCCAGCGTGCTAGACGGCTTGTTGTACGGCAACGGCGATGCGGTGATCGGCATCAACCCGGCCAGCGACAGCCTGGCCGCCACCACCGCGTTGCTGCGCATGCTGGATGCGGTGATCACCGGCTACCAGATCCCCACGCAGTCCTGCGTGCTGGCACACATCACCACCACCATCGAAGCGATCAACCGCGGCGTGCCGGTGGATCTGGTGTTCCAGTCCATCGCCGGCACCGAAGCAGCCAATGCCAGCTTCGGCATCAATCTGGCGCTCTTGCAGGAAGGCCATGACGCCGGGGTGGCGTTGCGGCGTGGCAGCGTCGGCGACAACGTAATGTATTTCGAGACCGGCCAGGGCAGCGCGTTGTCGGCCAATGCGCACCATGGCGTGGATCAGCAGACCTGCGAAGTGCGCGCCTATGCCGTGGCGCGGCAGTTCAAGCCGCTGCTGGTGAACACGGTGGTGGGCTTTATCGGCCCGGAATATCTCTACGACGGCAAGCAGATCATCCGTGCCGGGCTGGAGGATCATTTCTGCGGCAAGCTGCTCGGCGTTCCGATGGGTTGCGACATCTGCTACACCAACCATGCCGAGGCCGACCAGGACGACATGGACGTGCTGCTGACCCTGCTCGGCACCGCCGGCATCAACTTCATCATGGGCATTCCCGGCTCCGACGATGTGATGCTCAATTACCAGACCACCTCGTTCCACGATGCGCTGTATGCGCGCCAGGCGTTGGGCCTGCGCGCTGCGCCCGAGTTCGAGCATTGGCTGGAACAACAAGGCATCCTGCGCCTGCGCGACGGCCGCTTCGAACTCGGCAACGAGCTTCCGGCACCGTTCCGGCGTGCGCTGGAGCAGTTGAACACCGGCAGCGCGCCATGAGCAGCCCGACGACACCGCCACGCGATGCCTGGGCACAACTGCGCCAGCTCACGCCGGCGCGTATCGCGCTGGGGCGCGTCGGCACCAGCCTGCCGACAGGCGCGCATCTGGATTTCCAGCTTGCGCATGCGCAGGCACGCGATGCGGTACATCTGGCCTTCGATCCGCAGCCGCTGCAGGCAGCACTGCAACAACGCGGGCGGGAAAGCATCGTGTTGCACAGCGCGGCGGTGGATCGGCATACCTATCTGCAACGTCCGGATCTGGGCCGACGCCTGAGCGAAGACGCTGCCGCTCATTTGCGCGGGTTGACCGCCGTACATGGCGGCGGGCATGACGTGGCAGTCGTGGTCGCCGACGGGCTTTCTGCATTGGCCGTGCATCGGCATGCAACGCAGATGCTGGAGCATATCGATGCCCTGGCCGCGCACGAACACTGGTCGTTGGCGCCGGTGGTATTGATCGCGCAAGGCCGCGTCGCCATCGGAGACGAAGTCGGCGAACTGCTCGGGGCCAAAATGGTGATTGTCCTGATCGGCGAGCGCCCCGGCCTGAGCTCGCCCGATAGCCTGGGTCTGTATCTGACATACACCCCGCGCGTCGGCCTGACCGACGTTGCGCGTAACTGCATTTCCAATATCCGCACCGAGGGGCTGAGTTACGCAGAGGCAACTCACACGCTGGCTTACCTGCTGCGTGAATCGTTTCGCCGCAAGTTGTCCGGCGTACAACTCAAGGACGAAGCGGAGCAACCGGCACTGCCGTCGGCGGGCCCGCCTAATGCTGCGCCTCGCAACTTTTTGCTGCCCGATAGGTAGAGCCACTGCTCGCACCTGCTGCCTTGCCGCGAAGGCATTCAGCGCCATCTGAGACGAGGCCCGGGATCCGCGGCCCAATCGCAGCTGGATCCACACCGTGCGCGTCAAAGGACACCTCGCGTTGCCGTCACAGACCGTGACCACGCTGCGCATCGCATCCTGGCCGAGCGAATCGAACGCACGAATGCACGGCACACGGTGGCCACCAGCATCCATTTACCTAATCTTGGCGCGACGCGCGTTCACTGAGCACGCCATTCTCATACACCGCCAGCGATCCAGGCGCAGCGTGATCGCCACCTTCAAAATCGAACTGGAGATCGCGCTCCAAGGCAAAAAAGCGCCTGACCGATTGCGGCCGAAGCGTGGCCACGAAACTGCCTGCGGTAAGCACCAGATGGTCGCCGTCCACCGCGATCAGTATCATGCCGACGCGAGGCGCACGATAGCGGCCTGCGTAACGCGCAAGCGTGGCGGCGGGGAGTGTGATCACCTGGGTTGGCGGCGTATAGGACGCAGGCCCATGCGCATAACTGAAGACGCGATGCATGCGCCAGCGCCCATCCGCGAACTTCCACACGGTGGTGAAGTCGGCCTGCCCATCCAGGCGCTCGGCCGCATTGCGCTCGCGCACATAAAAGCGGTGGCGGCCCGACAAGATGGCGTAGCCGCCCTGAAGCGGATGAAACACAAACGTTTCGCCTAGCGCCTCGCGTCGAAGATGTAATGCGGCGTCACCGCAGGGACCGTTTTTCAACGACGCCACGACCGCTTCGCGCGGGGTCGTCAGGCCAGTCTTGTCGTGATAGAACTCGACGTCTGCAGTGAACGCCTCGGCAATGGCCTTCATATCGCAGGCGTTATAGGCGTTCCAGAAAGCCGCATCGGCAGAGCGAACCTGATCTTCGTCCTGTTGCGCAACTGCTCCGAAGGCGTTGCCCGCGACACACATCGATAACGCAACGATCAGCTTGGCGAATCTCATACCGCACCCCACTGTGTTGAATTGCACAGTAGAAGATCGGCAACCAAGCAACACGCCCCAAAGGTCACCCTGCCGCATGGCGGTGTCGACTAACAGATGCATGCAGAAACGCAGCCCGCGTTACCTAGACCTACCCCGCACTGATCGCGTTTGATAGTAGGAACATCGCGGCAGAATCACTGCGCAGCGGGCAGATGCATGCCCGCGCATCCCTGACCCAATGCGCGCGCACGCTGCGCGGGCGGTTCAGATCCGCTTGCCGGTCGCGCACGGCATGTTATCGGCCAAGATCAGCTGAGCGCCCCGTCCCGGGGATTACTGGCCGCATACGTGCTGGTACGCAACTCGTTGTCGTGCGGATGGCGCAACGCATCGCGTACGGCTTCAGGCAATGTATCGACATCCAGCATCACCTTGCACAAGTGCACATCACGCACGACCGAAGCCGGCAGGATGAAATCACCTCCGTTTTCGATATTGATGACGAGCTCGGCGCCATCGTTGCGAATATCACGGATTGCGCCCACGCCCACTTCGCCGTCGCGCAGGAACACCATTTGACCGATTTCGATCCGTTGCATGTCTTGCTCTCCTCGACAAAACCGTCGGTGTATCAGAGTACGCGGCACTGCACACCAGCTGACAAGCGCGCCACACATCAGCGCCTCAGGCGCGCACATCGCTGCGTGCATCACCCGCTGGAAATCCACTGATCCCGGGTTGCAAGCTGATGCCAGGGCAGCGAGCCATCCAGCGACCGACTCGCCGCATCCCAAAGCCAACCGCGGCCGCCAGCACGCAATACGCGCCGGTGAGCTCGCTCACCACATGCCGGTTTATCGCAGCGGAACGTCGGCCACTTTGTCTTGATAATCCTTCTTCGGATCCACACCGAACAGCACCTTGATACCGGCCAACAGGCTCGACCCATTGAGCCAGATCTGTGCGTGATCGGCGTCCAGACGCAGCAGCGCCAACTTGGGATCGTCCTTGCCGCCTTCGTACCAGGCAGCGACATGCGGATTCCACAAGCGCTCGACCACTGCCGGGTCAGTGTCCTCGCGCAATGAACCGCTGATGCTGGCGAACAGATCGTGGCCCTTGCTGCTGAAGGCGCCAATGACGCGACGGCCCTGCCCCAGCATCGCAATCAGCGCATTGTCCTTGGAGGTGAAAAACCAGATCGGCCCGCCGCTGTCGCCTTCAATCTGCGCGGTCATCGGGCGCGCATGACCATCCTCCACACCATCCAGTCCCAGCATCACGGTGCGATCGGATTTGAGCGCCTTCCAGAATTTGTCCTGCAGCTCTTTGGGGTCTGCCATTTCGATTCCTGCCATGCGTAGGTCTACGCGGGTAACCCAAGTGTGGAAGCCAGGCCGGCCACGACACGTGACGATGCGCACCGTTATCTGCACACGCCCGCAACACGCAGTGCGATTGCCAATGCTGCAAAAGCATGTGGCATCGCAGCACGCAACCCGCGTACACGACGAAAAGTTGGCGAAAACCGTGATGACACCGATGATCTCGAACATTGCACCGGCCTGGCTGATCAGAACAGGCGAACCCGGCAATACCATCGCGTCGATTCCTGCTCGATCATCCAAACGCCTTACCCCAAACGCAGCCGGCATTGCTGCCTGTGCCGTGCCGTGCCGTGTCGTCGCATGCCGTCTGTATCGCCTTACCTCCCGTGTCCAGCACGTATCCAACGATACGCACCCACTCCAAGAGAGAGCGTCATCCCATGTCCGCACTGTATCTCCGCACGACCTGCATCGCCGCTGCGCTGCTGAGCCTGGTCAGCATCGATGCCGTCGCATTGACCGGCACGGCCACCCGGCCTCAGCTCACCAGCAGCGAGGCAGGCACTTATACGATCACCAAGGCATTGGCCAAGGCGGGACCACTCAACGCATTGGTAACCGACAACTGGAATCCCACCGCTGGTGTCGCCCTGCTCAGCGCAGACTATGCGGTCGCCGCCGATGGCTCCACGCGCTATCGCACCGTGCAGTCGGCGATCAATGCAGCCGTGGCTGCAGGCGGCAGCACGCGTCGCTACATCAGCATCAAGGCAGGCACGTATACCGAGCTGGTCTGCGTCCCGCTCGAGGCTCCGCCGCTGACGGTCTTCGGCCTGGGTACCAATGCAGGTGACACCATCATTCGCTTCAACAACGCCAACCCCACCCCAAAGCCGGCGGGCACCGCAAGCCACCCGTGTGCCAGCAACGCATCCGCCACCACCGTTGGCACCTCCAACAGCGCGACGCTGACCGTCCAAGCAGCGGGCTTCCAGGCACGTCATCTGCGCGTGGACAACAATTATGTCGAAGGCACCTACGCCAATAACAACCAGTCGGCCGTAGCGCTGGCGGTGCGCGGCGACAAGGCCAGCTTCGAAGACGTCCTGTTGACCGGCAATCAGGACACCTTGCTGATCAGTGCCATCAGCGCAACCAGCCTGATCCGCGCCTATTTCAAAAGCAGCACGATCGAGGGCGATGTCGATTTCATCTTCGGCTCAGGCGTCGGCGTGTTCGACGGCGCCACCATTCGCTCGACCGGCGCGCGTCTGGGCAGCAGCCGTGGCGGCTACATCTTCGCGCCCAGCACACGGCCCGCCAGCAGCTACGGGTTTCTGGCGATCAACAGCAGCTTCGTCGGCGTGTCCGGTTCTCCCGACAACGCCACCTATCTTGGACGTGCCTGGGATGAGGGTGTGGGCAGCCTGAGCGCCTACGTCAACGGGACCTCGCCCAATGGGCAGGTGACGGTGCGCAACTCGACCCTCGGAAGCCATATCCGCAAGACCGCACCGTGGAATGCATCCACCGTCAGCCGTCCGTATTGCAGCAGCAACTGCGCCAATTCGCCAAACCGTTTTTATGAGTACAGCAATACCGGTGCCGGTAGTGCCGACTGAAGACGACGACGCAGTCAGAAGTCCAGATCAAACACTGAGTGGGTCGAATGCGCGGTGCCCTCACCGCTCGCGGGACACGCCGTGAATCCATCCCTGGAGGCTCGGTGGCGGCATCCATGCCGCCACACGGTCCCGGAAGCGGCGAGGACACCGCACCAGAGACTCCGCTGGTTGCTGTGTTTAAACCCATGCATGCCGGCCATCTCGACTGGCCCTTGCCCGCCCAGCGTCGCGGGACCTTACGCGGCATGGATGCCGCGTAAGCGCTTACAAGGACGTACTTGCAGCGTGTCCCGCGACGCTGGACGGGCAAGGGCCCTGCAGCCAGGCCGCAGATCAGCCGGCCTGCAGTAGGCTGACGCGAAGTCGTTTTGTTAGCCGCTCTTAATCCGCGCCGCTGGCCGCACGCCAGCTATGCCATAGCTGTTGCACTGGCGGCGGATAGGCCGACTTGCCACTGAGTTCGCGCTGCAGGCGCAACCGCGCCAGTCGCGACCACACCCGATGCGGCCGCGCCAACGCCGGCTTGCGCGGCCAGGCACGCAGCAATTGCGTACGCCACGCAGCGGTCGTCATGCCGCCCGGGGCCGCGCTGTCGCCGGCCACACGCTGCCGTGCATCCAGCCATTGCACTGCCACCACGGTGGCATCGCCAGGCTGGTTGCGTGCAAACAGTACCGCTTCGACTGCGAGCACGGCCTCGGCAAAGGCACGCAATGTCGCCAACGCCTGCTGCAGCGACTGCGGCTGCGCGCGGGCGTCCTGCATTGCCGGCAAGGTGTCGGCCAGTTGCGCCCACGGCGCACGCACCGGTTCGAGCACGCGCCCCAGCGGATGGCGCGAGCGCTGCTGTGACCAATCGCGCAGTTCCTGCTGCCACCAGGCCAGCTTGGCATCGGCCGGCAACGGGTCGCCGGCGATGTTCATGATGTCTTCCCACTCCTGCAGCAGCGCAAACCAGGCTGCGGTGAGGTGTCGCTGCGGTTCGGAAATGAAAGGCTCGGCAACCGACCATTCCGGCCAGCGGGTTCGCCACTTGTCGAGAAAACTGTCGAGGGCGCTGGATTGGCTCATGGCGGGTCCAGAAAAAGAAAGAAGATCAGGTGCGCGGCCACGCCGCCGCATCCCACAGCGTCTGCGGCTGTTCGACCAGCACGTCGGCCTGCCAGCTCGACGGCTCGTCGTCGTGCAGGCGATAGCCCCACAACACCGCCACCGATGGCATCGCCGCCGCGCGCGCGGCAAGAATGTCGCGCTCGTCGTCGCCGACGTAGACGCACTGGGCCGGCGCAACGCCGATGCGCTCGGCAGCTGCCAGCAACGGCAGCGGATGCGGCTTGCGCTCGGCCAGCGTATCGCCGCCGATCAACACCGCGCAGCGCTGCTGCCAGCCCAGTTGCGGCAGGATCAGCCGCCCCAGGTATTCGGGCTTGTTGGTGACGATGCCCCACACGCGGCCGGCGCGCTCCAGGCGCAACAGCAGTTCCTCGACACCGTCGAACAGCGTCGACTCGGTCCCGATCAAGCCTTCGTAGCGACGCAGGAATTCGGGGACCAAGGCGGTGCGCGCAGCATCATCGAGCTCGGCAAAGGCCACGCCGACCATCGCACGCGCCCCTTTCGACACCACCGGCCGCAACTGCTCCAGCGCAATCGGCGCGCGCGCGCGCGCGGCCAGCATTGCGTTGACCGTGGCCAGCATATCCGGCGCGCTGTCCAGCAAGGTGCCGTCCAGATCGAACAACACCGCACGCGGAAAACTCACGGACCCACCAACAGCGACCAACGACAAGCAGCGCGGCAGGAATCGGAAGACATCGAGATCGCAGCCAACGGATGTTGCCAATCCCGAATCCCGACTCCCAACTCCTCGCCCTTCATGGCCTCACCGCATACGCCAGATAATTGACCTCGGTGCGCGAGGACAACCGCGCACGATTGCGCCACGGCTCGTACAGCATGCCGCTGACGTCTTGCAGCTGCAGTTCGGCGCTACGCAACCAGGCCGCAAGCTCTGCCGGCTTGATGAAATCCTTGTAGTGATGCGTGCCCTTGGGCAGCAGCCGCGCGATGTATTCGGCGCCGACCACCGCCAGCGCGAACGCAGCCGGAGTGCGATTGAGCGTGGACAGGAACAGCTTGCCGCCCGGCTTGAGCAGGCTTGCGCAAGCGCGGATGATCGCGGTCGGGTCCGGCACGTGCTCGAGCATTTCCATGCAGGTCACCGCATCGAAACTGCCCGGTTGTTCGGCGGCCAGGTCTTCCACCGACTGCACGCGGTAATCCACCTGCACGCCCGATTCCAGGCTATGCAGGCGCGCCACCTTGACCAGCTCCGGCGCCAGATCGATCGCGGTGACCTGCGCGCCCAGACGCGCCATCGATTCGCTGAGCAAACCGCCGCCGCAACCGACGTCGAGCACGCGCGCACCGGCAAGATCCAGCCGCGCGGACACATAGTCCAGACGCACCGGATTGAGCGCATGCAGCGGCTTTTGCGGGCCGTCGGCATCCCACCAGCGGTTGGCCAGTGCAGCGAACTTGTCCAGCTCGCTCTGATGGAAGTTGCTGGAAGTGGATTGCGTATTCGGATTCATGCGGGGGCTCCGTGATGCGATGACGCGCGATCAGGCGCGGACGGTGCGGATGCGTTCGCGCCATTGCCGCGCATTGGCGACCAGGGCAGCGGTATCCATGTCGATCAGCTCGCGCTGCACCAGTTTGGGTTTGCCGGCGATCCACACATCGGTGACCTGATGACGGCCGGCGGCGTAGATCAATTGCGACAACACATGATGCAACGGCTGGGTCTCCAGCGCAGACAGGTCCACGCAGACCAGATCGGCCTGCTTGCCGATTTCGATCGAGCCGATCTTGTCGCCGAAGCCCAATGCGCGCGCGCCGCCCAGCGTGGCCGCGCGCAGCGTGGTGGCCGCATCCAGCGCGGTGGCGTCGTTGGCCACGGCCTTGGCCAGGATCGCGGCGGTACGGTTTTCGCTGAACATGTCCAGATCGTTGTTGCTGGCGCAGCCGTCGGTGCCGATGGCCAGGTTCACGCCCGCACGCTGCAAGGCGCAGGCCGGGCAGAAGCCCGACGCCAGCTTGAGGTTGGACTCGGGGCAATGCACCACGCTGACGCCGCGTTCGGCGCACAGATGGATTTCCGCCTCGGTGAGCTGGGTCATGTGCACGGCGATCAGGCGGTCGTTGACCAGGCCCAACCGATCCAGACGCGCCAGCGGGCGCTGGCCATATTGCTTGACCGAATCGGCCACTTCCTGCGCGGTTTCATGCGTATGCAGATGCACCGGCAGGTCCAGCTGGTCGGCAAGCATGCGTACGCGCTCGAAATTCGCGTCATTCACCGTATACGGCGCATGCGGTGCGAATGCGGTGCCGATCAACGGGTCGTCGCGCCATTGGTCGTGCAGCTCGCCGGCCCGCGCAAAGTATTCGTCGTCCGACGATGCCCAGGCGGTGGGGAAATCGATGATCACCGCGCCGACCAACGCACGGAAACCGTGCTGCTTGTAGACCGCCGCTTGCACGTCGGCGAAGAAGTAGTTTTCGTTGACGCAGGTGGTGCCGCCGCGCAGCATTTCGGCGATGGCGAGCGTGGTGCCGTCGGCCACGAACTCCGGCCCGATCACCGCCGCTTCCACCGGCCAGATGTGCTGCTGCAGCCACACCATCAGCGGCAGATCGTCGGCAATGCCGCGTAGCAGGGTCATCGGGTTATGCGTATGCGCATTGACCAGACCCGGCATCAGCGCCGCTTCCGGCCGCGAGACGGTCTGCTTCGGCGCAAACCGTGCGCGTGCTTCGGCAGTCGGCAGGATCGCCACGATGACGCCGTTGCTGACCGCCACCGCGTGGTTTTCCAGCACCACCGCATGCGGTTCGATCGGCACCACGTAACCGGCTTCGATCAACAGGTCGCACGCTTCGGGAGGGGCATTGGTCATCAGCGGATCCATAAGAGGTTAGTTGTCGAACGGCCAGCTGGCATCGCCACCGGCCACAGGCACATAGCGCTGGCCGTTGTAGCGCAGCACCTGGCGCACGCGACGGGACCGTTCGGTATCGGTGTCGCTGCCAGCTACGCTTTCCACGGTAGACACGTTGGCTGTCAGCACGATGTCCGCATAGCCGGCATGTCCCTGCGGCGCCATGCTCAGGTTCAGATTGGCGACTTCGGTGATCACATCGCCCTTCCCCACATTGCACGGCTCGCCTTTCACGCGTTGCCACGCATAGAGATCGCGTTGCAGTACCGGGCGCAAGCTGCGCCCTTCGCGCACCAGCAAGGTCAATGCCTGATTGCTGTAAAAATCCGGGCAGCTGGGCCCGCGCGCGGCGCTATGCACCACCACGCCGATCGCGCGCACGCCCTTGGCCAGGTCGTAGCGCGCGGTATCCAGACGCAGGCTGTCGGCCGCGAGTTCGAAGGCGGCGTCCTCACCCATGTCCTGCGCGTAAAACGCCAGCACCTTGCCGCTGGCGGCATCGAGCATGGCCACGCGCAACTCAATGTCGCGCTCGCCCGGCGCGGTCTGGGCGTCGCCAGCAAATGCGATTGCCGCCAGCCGGATCGCCGCATCGTTCGGCCACGGCTTGCAGGTCTGGGCCACCGCACGCTCGACCGGCACCGTAGCTGCAGCGCCGCCCACGACCCCGGAGGTTGCAATGGCTGCAACGGCGGCCACGTCACCGGCACCGCAGGTTGCGGCAGCCGATTGCGCAACGGCCGGGCACGCTGCGAGCGCCGCCCACAGCCCCACCACCACACCGGCACTGCGTAGCGTTCGACCAGGCCAGCGTCCCGGGCGCATCCGGCTTACTTGACGCGCGCCGAGTATTCGCCCGAACGCGTATCGACCTTGATGATTTCATCCTGGTTGACGAACAGCGGCACGCGCACCACCGCACCGGTTTCCAGCGTCGCCGGCTTGCCGCCGCCGCCGGAGGTATCGCCGCGCACGCCCGGGTCGGTCTCGGTGATCTTGAGCTCGACGAAATTCGGCGGCTGCACCCAGATCGGCGCGCCGTTCCACAACGTCACGATGCAGTCTTCCTCGCCCTTGAGCCACTTGTCGGCGCCGCCCATGCCGGCCTTGTCGGTCTGCACCTGCTCGAAGGTTTCCGGGTCCATGAAGTGCCAGTACTCGCCATCGCTGTACAGGTAACGCATGTCGGTATCGACCACGTCGGCCACTTCCACGTCGTCGGTCGCCTTCATGGTCATTTCGACCACGCGGCCGGACTTGATGAAGCGGTACTTCATGCGGGTGAAGGCCTGGCCCTTGCCCGGCTTGACGTATTCGGTCTCGGTGATGACCGCCGGCTCGTTGTTGACCAGGATCTTCATGCCGTTCTTGACGTCGTTCATGCCAACAGTGGCCATGGTGCAGCTCCTCGATAAGACCACGACCCGCCACAGGCCGTGGCGGGTCGGATTAGAATGGGGCGCCCGCCGCAACCGGCGGGCATTGGTTTTGTGACCGCATATGATACCCGCAGCCTCCCTCGCCTTACAGCCATCGCCGCCCCCCGCCCTGCAGCCGCCGCGCTGGCAGCAGCAGTGGCGTGATGCCGTGCGCGATGCGCGCACGCTGCTGACGCTGCTGGGCCTGGACGCGCAGGCGGACGGGATCAGCGATGCCGCCGCCGCCCAGTTCCCGCTGCGGGTGCCGCACGCGTTCGTCGCGCGCATGCGGCGCGGCGACCCGCACGACCCGTTGCTGCGCCAGGTGCTGCCGCTGGACGAAGAGATGCGGCCGGTGCCCGGCTTCGACCTGGATGCGGTCGGCGATGCCGCGGCCAAGACTGCAGAGGGGGTGATCCAGAAATACCGCGGACGCGCCCTGCTGATCGCCACCGGCAGCTGTGCGGTGCACTGCCGCTACTGCTTCCGCCGCCACTTTCCCTATGCCGAGGAAACCGCCGCGCGCGACGGCTGGCGCGCCGCAGTCGCCGCGATCGCGGCAGACCCCAGCATCGACGAAGTGCTGCTGTCCGGCGGCGACCCGCTATCGCTGGCCACCCCCAAGCTGGCCGAACTGACCGATGCACTCGCCGGCATCGGGCACATCAAGCGCCTTCGCATCCACAGCCGCCTTCCGGTGGTGCTGCCCGAACGCGTCGATGCGCCGCTGCTGGCGTGGCTAGGCGCCCTGCCCTGGCCGGTGGCCTTCGTGATCCATGCCAACCATGCCAACGAGTTCGATGCCGGCGTGGACACCGCCATGCGCGACCTGCGCGAGGCCGGTGCGCAACTGCTCAATCAGGCCGTGCTGCTGCGCGGCGTCAACGACAGCGTCGATGCGCTGGCGGCGCTGAGCGAGCGCAGCTTCGCCGCCGGCGTGTTGCCGTATTACCTGCATCAGCTCGACCGGGTTGCCGGGGTGGCGCATTTCGACGTGGACGATGCCCGCGCGCGCGCGCTGCATGCCGAACTGGCCACGCGTCTGTCCGGGTATCTGGTACCGCGTCTGGTGCGCGAAATCCCCGGCGATACCGGCAAGCGGCTGCTATGACGCTGCGCGATCCCGCCGCTCAGCCGGCCGCAATCAGCTTGACCATATCGGCCGCACTCAACGGGCGGCTGAACCAGTACCCCTGACCGAGGTCGCAGCCGCGCTCACGCAGCAGGTTGAACTGCGCTTCCTGCTCGATCCCCTCGGCCACCACGGTGATCCCCAACGAGTGGGCCATATTGATGATGGCGGTGGTCAACGCCAGATCGTCCGGGTCGCGCTGCAGATCGGCAATGAAACTCTTGTCGATCTTGACCCCGTCCACCGGCACCTGGCGCAGATGGCTCAGGCCGGAGAAGCCGGTACCGAAGTCGTCCAGCCACACCTTCACCCCGGTGCGGTGCAGCTGATCGAGCAGGCTTGCCGCCATCATCTCGTCGCCGATCACTGCCGTTTCGGTCAGTTCCAGATGCAGACGCGCGGCCGGCAGCCCGGACTCGGCCAGACACCGGGCCACGGTGTCGATCAGGGCGCCGCTGCGCAACTGGCGCGGCGAGACGTTGACCGACACGAACAGGCCCTCGCCCACCACCGGCCATTGCGCCGCTTCCAGGCAGGCCGCGCGCAGCACCTTGGGACCGATCACTTCGATCAGCCCGCTCTGCTCGGCGATGTCGATAAAGGTGGAGGGCGCAATCGTGCCCAGCGCCGGATGTTGCCAGCGCAGCAGCACTTCCACGCCGACCAGCATGCGGTCGCTGGTGCGATAGATCGGTTGGTAGACCAGCCGCAACTCATCGCGCTCCCAGGCACCGCGTAACTCGTGCTCCATGTGCACGCGGCGCTCGACCGCGTGATCGGCCGCGCGGCTGTAGAAGCGATAGCAGTTCTTGCCGGCCACCTTGGCCTGATACATGGCGATGTCGCCGTTCTTCAACAACGCAGTGGAATCACTGGCGTCGTCGGGAAACAGCGTGATGCCGATCGAGGTGCCCAGGAACACCTCGCGCCCCTGCACATTCAACGGGCCGCTCAACTCGTGCACCAGCCGGTCCGCCAGTTGCGCAGCCAGCAGGCTGATATCGCCGCTCTGCAGCAGGATCACGAACTCGTCGCCGCCGAAGCGCGCCAATATCGCGTCGTCGCCGCCCAACACCGCCACCGTGCGACTGATGCGGCTGGCGAACTGCAGCAGCGCTTCGTCGCCGGCCTCATGGCCGAGGGTGTCGTTGACGCGCTTGAAGTCGTCGATATCGGCAAACAGCAGCGCCAACTTGCTGCCGGAACTGCGCGCGGCGTTGATCTGGCAATCCAGACCTTCGCGAAAACCGAGCCGGTTGGTCAGCCCGGTCAAGGCGTCGGTGTAGGCCATGTGGCGCACTTCCCGATCATGCCGGGCGATGGCCTCGCTCATGCGGCCGAATGCGGACATCAACTCGCCGATCTCGTCGTTGCGCGGATGCGGCGGCAGCTGCACCGTGTAGTCGCCGCGCTCGATCTGCCGCGCTGCCGCTGCCAGCAGACGCACCGGCGCCACCAGCGTGCGCTGCACGTAGATGGCCAGCAACACCCCCAGCGCGACCAACGCCGCCAGCAACACCAGTAGCCAGCCCAGATCGCGCTTGCCGATCGCGTTGAGGTTTTCCACCAGGATCAGATTCGCCCCGGACTCCAGCTTGCGCGCGCGTTCGCGCGACAAGCCAACCCGCACGCCGCCGATGTACTGGTCGCCGATCTTGATCGGCATCGTCACATCCAGCACTTCGGACGATGACTGCAACAGCAAGGCCTGCGCGGCCACCGCCCTGGCCGCCAGCGGGTCGGTCATCGCTTGACCGTAGCGCTGCAGATTCACGCTGCCGTCGTGCACCAGACGGCCGTGTCGATCGAACACCAGCACATAGCTCACTACCTGCTGGCGCGTGACATTGCGCACCAGTGCGCCCACGGTGCCCAGATCGGCGTAATACAGCGGATTGGCCAGGCCAGTCGCCAGTTCGGTTGCCAGGGTTTCGCCGCGGTTACGCAGGCTGCGGTCGAACAGCTCGTGCAGGATCTGCGCGCTCAGCCCGCGCACTTCGCGCTGCATCGTGCTCTGGCGTTGCAGCAGCGAGGCCAGAATCGCACCGACCAGCAGCAACGTCAGTGCCATGACCAGCAGGAAGCGTGCCTGCAAACCGAAGCGTACCTGCGTCATTCCACTCGGCTCCTGACACGTTGCACCTCGGCGCTCAGCGCCTGCAGGCGCTGGCGACTGGCGTCATCCAACGGGTGGAACGCGGTGGTGTCGAAGAAGCGTTTCAACGCCGGGGCCGCCTTCGGATCGGAGGCGGCTTGCAACAGCACCGCGCGCAGGCGCCGCTCCACCGCCGGATCCATGCCCTCGCGCACCATCTCCACCGCGCGCGGCACCGACGCACTGCGGTGCACAATACGGAAATCGCGCTTGAACGCTGCCGGCAGATGACGCTCGTCGTCCCAATCCAGATTGCTGAAAGCACCGGCATCGATCATCCGCTTGTGCACGAGCGAGGCGATGTTCAATGTCGAACCGACCATCAGATAGCCCACAGAGCCGAGCACCCGGGTGTCGTCCGGCGACAGCAGCACGTCACAGGAGATGCCGCTGCGCATCAGTTCCAGCATTGGCATCAGATAGCCGGTGGTGGACGAAGCGTCCTGCAGCGCCAAGGTGTGCCCACGCAGCTGCCTGAGCGACTGAATCGGGCTGTCGCGGCGGACGAAGAACACGGTGTTGACCTCGCGCACACCGCCACGCTCGCTCATCACCAGCGGCCGCGCACTCCCGCGTTGCTCAAGCAACATCGCCGCTCCGGTGGTTTCGCTGACCCAATCGACCCGACCACGCCGCAAATAGCTGGACATCTGCCGCGCATCCGGCGCCATCAGGATTTCGCCCCGCCGGATACCGACCTCGCGCATGCGCGGGACCACATAATCCAGCAAAGGCTTGAGTTGGTCGTAATGTGTGGCAGGATCATCGCTGATCCGCCCGAGTACCAATACCGAGGAAGGTGCCTCAGCGGCCGTTGCGGCCAAGCTTGCCCCGGCCACCAGCCAGAGGGCAATCAGACACCAATGTAGACCGCGCAAAACGGACACTCCCCTAGAGCCGCCGACAGCCTAGCCGAATCTGTTCAGATGTGACAGACGTCAGCTTGCGTCGCGTTTTGCCAGCATTGCCATACGCTGCGCATCGGACAGGATGCCGCGAATCAGCCGCACCTCCTGCTCGGTCATCTCCGCACGCAGCAGCAGGCGTCGCAGTTTGCGCATCGCCGACTCAGGCGCCCGGCCCTTGTGGAAGTCGATATCGTCCAGGGTCTCGCCCAACTGGCCGAACATCCCTTCCAGTTGCGCATGGCTGGCCGGGCCCTCGCGCAGCCCGCCGGTGGCCGCGGCGGGCGAAGGGTCGCCCGCGCCCGCCGCCAGCTGCGCCAGCCGCACCTCATAGGCCAGCACCTGTACCGCCGCCGCCAGATTGAGCGAACTGAACGCCGGGTCGGACGGGATATGCACGGCGGCATGACAGAGCTGCAGCTCGTCGTTGGTCAACCCGGTGCGCTCGCGGCCGAACACGAACGCCACCTCGGCCGGCTCGCCGGCCTTGGCCCAGGCGCGCTGCGCACCCTCGTCCGGCGACAACTCTTCCAGCGCCACCCGCCGCGCACGCGCGGTGCAGCCGATCACCAAGGTGCAATCGGCCACCGCCTCGGCCAGGGTGGCGAAGATCGGCGCCTCGCCGAGCACGTCTTCGGCACCGGCCGAGCGCCGGTAGGCGTCTTCGTCGAGCGCGCGCTCGGGCGCCACCAACACCAGCCGCGACACGCCCATCGTCTTCATCGCGCGCGCGGCGGCGCCGATGTTGCCTGGATGCTGGGTGCCGACGAGAACAAAACGGATGCGCTGACTGACGGACATGAACAGAGAATTGGAGAGCGGCTTGGCCGTAGATGGTAAACTGCGCGGCCGGCTTTCGCGCCGGACCGCTCTTTTACCTTCGCCATTTCCGATTCTGCCTTCACGGGAGCTTTAACCATGCAGAAACCCGCCGTCACCGTCATGGTCAAAGCCGCCCGCCTCGCCGGCAATGTGCTGTTGCGCGGCATCAACAAGCTCGATTCGCTCAATGTGGTGCAGAAGGGCCGCATGGACTACGCCAGCGAAGTCGATGCCGACGCCGAGAAGGTCATCATCAAGGAACTCAAGCGCGGCTACCCCGAGTACGCCGTGTTCGGCGAAGAAGGTGGCGTGCAAGGCGGCAAGAGTGGCCGCTACACCTGGGTCATCGACCCGCTGGACGGCACCAGCAACTATCTGCGCGGGTTTCCGCACTACTGCGTGTCGATCGCGCTGGTGGAAAACGGCGAACCCACCGACGCGGTGATCTTCGACCCGTTGCGCAACGAGCTGTTCACTGCCAGCCGGGGCGCCGGTGCAGTGCTCAACGACCGTCGCATCCGCATCGCCGAACGCAAGGATCTGGAAGGCGCAATGGTCCACACCGGCTTCCCGCCGCGCGAGCGCGCACGCATCAGCGCGCAGCTGAAGTGCGTCGACGCGCTGCTGGTCCAGGCCGAAGATGTGCGTCGCACCGGCTCTGCCGCGCTGGATCTGGCCTATGTGGCCTGCGGCCGCGCCGACGCGTACTTCGAAGCCGGCGTCAAAGCCTGGGATATCGCTGCCGGCGTGTTGCTGGTGCGCGAAGCCGGTGGCCGCGTCTGCGACTACAAGGGCGCCACCCCGCCGCGCATGGACAACATGGGCCCGGAAACCCAGCAGATCGTCGCCGGCAACATCAAGATCAGCGACGCGCTGCAGAAGGTCATCGTCAATACCGGTTACGCGCGCGAGTTCGACGCCAAGCTCTGATCGACGGCGCGGGCGGACACGAGCCTGCGTGCTGGAGCTGAGTTTCGGCGCAGACCTGGCGACCGAGATCACTCAGTGCCACTGGCTCATGCAAACGAAGAAGGCCGGGATCGCTCCCGGCCTTCTTGCGTTACAGCGTCAGCTCAAGATTCAGGCGATCGCAGCGTGGTAGCGGCGCTCGACTTCTTCCCAGTTCACTGCGTTGTAGAACGCGCCGATGTATTCCGGGCGACGGTTCTGATATTTCAGGTAGTACGCGTGTTCCCACACGTCCAGGCCCAGGATCGGGGTGTTGCCCTCGAACAGCGGGCTGTCCTGGTTGGCAGTGCTTTCCACCACCAGCTTCTTGTCCGGGGTCACGCTCAACCAGGCCCAGCCGGAGCCGAAACGGCTGATGGCGGCCTTGGTGAAGGCTTCCTTGAATTTGTCGAAACCACCGATGTCCTTGTCGATCGCCTTGGCGACCTCGCCCTTGGGCTCGCCGCCGCCATTGGGCGAGAGCACGGTCCAGAACAGCGAATGGTTGGCATGGCCACCCCCGTTGTTGCGCACCGGGCCCTGCAGGTTTTCCGGCAGGCTCTTCAGCTTGGACACCAGCTCTTCCACGGGCAGGTCGGCGTATTCCGTTCCTTCCAGCGCCGCGTTGACGTTGTTGATGTAGGTCTGGTGATGCTTGGTGTGATGGATTTCCATCGTCTGCGCATCGATGTTCGGTTCCAGCGCGTCGTAGGCGTAGGGCAACTGCGGAAGGGTATAAGCCATGCGTGTCTCCTGGACTTGTCACCCGGCGAAGACCGGGCGTTGCGGATAGATGGTAGGGACGACGGGGGCGCTTCCCAAGGGTCTTGGTAGGGAAATTTCATTCCATCGCACGCCGTGCCCTGTGCGCTGCACACCTTGCACCATGCCCCGGTTACTTGGGCGTGAACCGTGCCCTCGCCCGGCCGCGTTCAAGCGCGACACAGTCGCGCAACGGCATACTTGCTCTGCCGTTTCCATGCCTTGTTTTTCGGACACCCTCATGCGCAAACCCGCTCTGCTGATCGTCGCCATCGTGCTGCTCGTCACCGGGTTATGGGGCATACGTGTGATGCAGACGCCCAAGCCGCAATTCGCGCCACAGCTCAACGCGCCGATCGCTGCCACGGCCCCGGTCGGACAGGTGCGTCAGCTACCGCGGCTGCCAGCCTTTTTGCCGACCGAAGCGCTGGCCACGATCGTGTTGATCCAGCGCGGCGGACCGTTCCCGCATCCGCAAGACGGTGGTGTGTTCGGCAATCGCGAGCAGCGTTTGCCGGAGCGTCCGCGCGGCTATTACCGCGAATACACCGTCGACACACCCGGCAGCGCCGATCGCGGCGCACGCCGCATCGTTACCGGCGGCACGCCGCCCGAAGCCTGGTATTACAGCGACGATCATTACGCCAGCTTCAAATCGTTCCAGGGTCCGACCCCAGAGCAGGCACCATGAACGCAGGCGACTTCGCACTGGATCTGTCCGACCCGCAGCAGTCCGGGGTGTATCAATCCGATACCGACGATCTGGACACCATGGCCGCGCTCGCCCGCGACGCCGGCCTGCGCATCCTGCGGGTGGATCTGGCCAGCTGCAGCGACAAGCACATGTTGCTGATGCGCCTGGCCATCCAACTGGATTTCCCGGCCAGCTTCGGTCGCAACTGGGACGCGCTCTCCGATGCCTTGCGCGACCTGGCCTGGCTGCCCGCATCACATGGCTATGCGCTGTTGATCAACGGCGCAGACGCACTCGCGCGCACTGCACCGAACGATCGCAACACCTTGCTGGATATTCTTGATGAAGCCGCAACCGCCTGGGCCGCTCGCGGGCTCACATTTGCGGCATTTGTGGCGCCTGCAAGTGCTTGCGACTGAGAGCGGCTAACAAAACCTCTCGAACGCTGTAGCGATGGCAGCAACGTCTTGGCCACAAATGACGCGATGTGGGAAATGGCAGCGACATTCAGATGCGATCAAAAGCGTGGTTAGTCGAGTGCGCGGTGCACTCACCGCACCAGAACGTTCGTAGGTCGCTTCGTTGAAAGCCTGCCTGTTATTCGCTCGCGTTGCGACGCTGATCGGACGCACCGTCATCCAAAAAACGCGCTGATTGCACTGCTTGCAACCATGCACACCGACGCTCTCGATTGGTCCTTGCCCGCCTACCGTCGCGGGACCTTACGCGGCATGGATGCCGCGTAAGAGCCTACAAGGACGTACTTGCGGCGTGTCCCGCGATGGTGGGCGGGCAAGGACCCTGCAACCAAGCCGCAGAGCAGCCGCTCTACAAGTCATCTATCAGCTCGCAATGCTTGTTTGCCGCGCCTAAAAAAAAGACCGGCACGCAGTCGTACGCCGGTTGAGCTATCAACTATCCAGTTCGCTCCAGCGCGCGAACGCCGCATCCAGCTGCGCCTGTGCATCGCCCAGCGCGGCGGTATGCGCGGCCATCGCGGCGCTGTCGCGCTGATAGAAGGCCGGGTCGTTCATCGCATTGGTGAGCGCTGCAACCTGCTGCTCCAGGCTGTCGATCAAGGCCGGCAACTGCTCCAGCTCGCGCGCCTCCTTGTAACTGAGCTTGCGCTTGGGCGCAGCTTCCGCCGGTGCGGCAGCAGGCGCCGCTGGCGTAGTCGCAGCCGCCGTCGCCGATGCCTTGGCCACCGCCATCGCGTTGGGCGCCGGGGTGCGACGCTGACGCAGCGAATCACTGTAACCACCGACGTAATCACCGACCAAGCCCTCGCCTTCCATCACCAGCGTGGAGGTCACCACGTTGTCGAGGAAGTCGCGGTCATGGCTGACCAGCAGCAAGGTGCCGGTGTATTCGCCGAGCAACTCTTCCAACAGTTCCAGCGTTTCCACGTCCAGATCGTTGGTGGGTTCGTCCATCACCAACAGGTTGGACGGCTGTGCGAACAGCCGCGCCAGCAGCAGACGATTGCGCTCGCCACCGGACAGCCGGGTGATCGGTGCGCGTGCGCGTTCGGGCGTAAACAGGAAGTCCTGCAGATACGCATGCACATGCTTGCGCTTGCCGTTGATCTCGAGGAAATCGCGGCCTTCGGCCACGTTTTCGATCGCACTCCAGTCCTCGCGCAGCGTGGAACGGTACTGGTCGAAGTAGGCGATCTGCAGATTGGTGCCGATGCGGATCTCGCCCTGCTGCGCCTGCAGGTCGCCCAGCAGCAACTTGAGCAAGGTGGTCTTGCCGCTGCCGTTGGGACCGATCAGGCCGATGCGGTCGCCACGCTGGATGATGGTCGAAAAGTCCTTGACCATCGTGCGTGCGCCGAATGCGAAGCCGACCTCCTTGGCTTCGATCACCTTCTTGCCGGAGGACTCGCCTTGCGAGACTTCCATACGTACATTGCCGGTCAGGTCGCGGCGCTGCACGCGCTCGTTGCGCATCGATTCCAGACGCCGCACACGGCCTTCGTCGCGGGTCCGTCGCGCCTTGATGCCCTGCCGGATCCAGATTTCTTCCTGCGCCAGCATCTTGTCAAAGCGCGCATTCTCCTGCGCCTGCGCATTGAGTCGTTCTTCGCGACGCCGCTCATAATTGGCCCAGTCGCCCGGCCAGCTGGTGACCTGACCACGGTCGATTTCGACGATGCGCGTCGCCAACGCACGCAAAAAACGCCGGTCATGGGTCACGAACAGCACGCTGCCGCTCCAGCCTTTCAGGAACGACTCCAGCCAGTCGATCGCCTCGATGTCCAGATGGTTGGTCGGCTCGTCCAGCAGCAGCACATCCGGCGAGGACACCAGCGAGCGCGCCAGCAGCACGCGGCGCTTCATCCCGCCGGACAGCCGCGCAAACTCCGCATCGCCGTCCAGTTCCAGCTTGGTCAGGGTCTCGGTGACGCGCTGATCCAGCGCCCACCCATCGGCCGCGTCGATCTTGGCCTGCACCTTGCCGAACGCATCGGCATCGAACACCTCGGCGTGGCTGAGCTGATGGAACTCGGCCAACCAGTGGCCCAGTTCGCCCAGGCCATCGGCCACCACGTCGAACACGCTGCCGCCGGTGCCCTGCGGCACCTCCTGCTCCAGCCGTGCAATGCGCACGCCCTGCTGCACGCGCACTTCGCCGTCATCGGGCCTGAGCTCGCCGGCGATCAGTTTCATCAAGGTCGATTTGCCGGCGCCGTTGCGGCCGATCAGGGCGATACGCTCGCCCGGCTCGATCGTGAGGTCGGTTTTTTCCAGCAACAGGGGGCCGCCGACGCTGTAGTCGACGCTTTGCAGAGTGATTAAAGGCATGGCGCAATTGTACGGGATTGGGGATTCGGGATTCGGGATTGGTACAAGCGCGGGCTGTCGCGGTGACGAATCCCGAATCCCCAATGCCCAATCCCGGGCTAAAATGCGCCATGAACGAATTCTCCGCGCTGCCGCTGTCGCCGGCCCTGGCCCCCGGCATCGACGCCCTTGGCTACACCGTCCTTACTCCCATCCAGGCGCAGAGCCTGCCGCCGATCCTGCAGGGGCTGGACGTCATCGCCCAGGCACCCACCGGCAGCGGCAAGACTGCCGCGTTCGGGCTGGGCCTGCTGCAGAAGCTCGACCCGGCGCTGACCCGCGCGCAGGCGCTGGTGCTGTGCCCCACCCGCGAACTGGCCGACCAGGTCGGCAAGCAGCTGCGCAAGCTGGCCACCGGCATTCCCAACATGAAGCTGGTGGTGCTCACCGGCGGCATGCCGCTGGGTCCGCAACTGGCCTCGCTGGAAGCGCACGACCCGCAAGTGGTGGTCGGCACGCCCGGCCGTATCCAGGAACTCGCCCGCAAGCGCGCCCTGCATCTGGGCGGCGTGCGCACGCTGGTGCTGGACGAGGCCGACCGCATGCTCGACATGGGCTTCGAAGAACCCATCCGCGAGATCGCCAGCCGCTGCGACAAACACCGTCAGAGCCTGCTGTTCTCGGCCACCTTCCCGGCCATCATCCGCACGCTGGCGCGCGAGATCCTGAAGGACCCTATCGAAATCACCGTCGAAGGCGCCGACAACGCGCCGGAAATCGACCAGCAGTTCTTCGAAGTCGACCCGACTTATCGACAGAAAGCCGTCGCCGGGCTGCTGCTGCGCTTCAATCCCGAATCCAGCGTGGTGTTCTGCAATACCCGCAAGGAAGTAGACGAAGTGGCCGGCTCGCTGCAGGAGTTCGGCTTCTCCGCGCTGGCCTTGCATGGCGACATGGAACAGCGCGACCGCGACGAGGTGCTGGTGCGCTTCGTCAATCGCAGCTGCAACGTGCTGGTGGCCAGCGACGTGGCCGCGCGCGGGCTGGACGTGGAAGACCTGTCGGCGGTGGTCAATTACGAGCTGCCCACCGACACCGAAACCTACCGCCACCGCATCGGCCGCACCGCGCGCGCCGGCAAGCGCGGCTTGGCACTCAGCCTGGTGGCCTCACGCGAGACGGGTCGCGCACAGGCACTGGAAGCCGAACAAGGCCAGCCGCTGAAGTGGTCGCGCGCACCATTGGCCACCGCCCGCCCCGCGCAGCTGCCGCAGGCGGCCATGACCACCTTGCGCATCGACGGCGGCAAGACCGACAAACTACGTGCCGGCGACATCCTCGGCGCGCTGACCGGCGAAGCCGGACTTTCCGGCGCGGCGATCGGCAAGATCGCGATCTACCCCACCCGCTCCTATGTCGCCATCGCCAACGCGCATGTCGCCAAGGCGCTGGCGCATCTGCACGCGGGCAAGATCAAGGGACGCCGGTTCCGGGTCAGCAAGCTGTAACCAGCAAGCGGTAGAGGCCGACGATCCGGTCGAGCGGCGGCTGCAACGCCTGCCGCTCGATCCACATGGATGCGGATTTTCGCGCATCCATGTCGCCAGAACGCTGGCTCGGCATGACGCTCGCTCAACCAGACGCCTGGATCAGTAGCTCAACGTCGCCAGCAACGGTACGTCATCGGCCCACTTCTCGCGGCCCTTCAGCGTCAGCAGCTCCACCAGCACCGCCGCGCCGACCACTTCCAGCTCCAGCTGTGCGGCCAGGCTCAACGCCGCGCGCAAGGTGCCGCCGGTGGCGAGTACGTCATCGACAATCAATACACGGGCACCGCGCGGCAAAGCGTCTTCGTGCATTTCGATGCGATCGGTACCGTATTCCAGTGCATATTCCTGCACCAGCGTGCGCCCGGGCAGCTTGCCCGGCTTGCGCACCGGCACGAAGCCTGTGCGCAGCTCGCGCGCCAGCGCAGCACCCAGGATGAAACCACGCGCCTCGATGCCCAACACCGCGTCCAGCGGCGTGGTCCGCCAGGGCTGCGCCATTTCGTCCAATGCGGAAGCGAAGTCCGGGCCATCGGACAGCAGCGGCGTGATGTCCTTGAAGACGATGCCCGGCTTGGGAAAATCGGCGATATCGCGGATCCGGCCTGCCCAGTGGTTGGGTCCGGAAGAAGTGGTGCCGGCGCAGCGGCTGCAATCGGTCATGGTGATGGTGGCGTCGTAGCCGGTGGGGACCCGGCTATTCTAGGCTGCGTAGGCGTGGCCCGCCGCGTTTACGACATACCTGCATCTGAGCGCGTCAGGAACTGCAGGACAGCATCGAGCAGCCGGCGCGATCGCGCGCCCAGTCCGGCCGCCGCGCGGCAAACGCCTCGCGGCCCGGCTGGTCGTCGTACGGATGACGCATGACCTCCAGCAACTCCTGCACCCCGGACGGATCGCCCTGCTCGGCCAGATCGATCGCCTGCTGCGCCAGATAGTTGCGCAGTACGTAGCGCGGATTGGCCAGGCGCATGCGTTCGCGCCGCAGGTCAGCCGGCAGGCTGTCGTGCAGCAACCGCACCGCGTAGCGCTGCAGCCATTCCTGCAGCTGCGCTGCGTGCGCGAGGCGCTTGGCCTCGTCGTAGAACGCTTCGCGCAACAGCTCCGGGGCGGGATGCTCTGGCGACAGATCGATCAGCCCGCGGAAGGTCAACGTCATATCCATCTCGGCGTCGTGCATCAGCGCGCGCAGGGAGTCGATCAACGCCAGATCCTCGTCACGGCACTCGGCAAGGCCCAGCTTGGCCGCAGTATCGCGGCGGTCGCAGGCCAGGTAGGTATCGCGGAAGCGGTCCAGCCCCTGCTGCAACAGCGCCTGGTCGGCGAACAGCGGCGCCAGCGCCTGCGCCAAACGGCCCAGGTTCCAATACGCCACCTGCGGCTGGGTGCCGAAACGGTAGCGACGGCCCTGGGCGTCGGTGGTGTTCGGCGTCCAGTCCGGGTCGTAATCGTCGACCCAGCCATACGGGCCGTAATCGATGGTCAGGCCCAGGATCGACATGTTGTCGGTGTTCATCACCCCATGCACGAACCCCACCCGCATCCAGTGCGCCACCATCACCGCGGTGCGTTCGCAGACCTGCGCAAACCAGGCGGCGTACACCTCCTCGCCGGCACCTTCCAGCTCCGGGAAATCGCGTGCAGTGGTGAAATCCGCCCACTGCCGCAACAGCGCGAGATCGCCGCGCGCATTGGGCAACTCGAAGTTGCCGAAGCGGATGAACGACGGTGCCACCCGGCACACGATCGCACCCGGCTCGCGTTGCGGGCGGCCGTCGTAGAACATGTCGCGCACCACCGCATCGCCGGTGGTCACCAGGCTCAGCGCGCGCGTGGTCGGCACGCCCAGATGGTGCATCGCTTCGCTGCATAGAAATTCGCGTATCGACGAGCGCAACACCGCACGACCATCGGCACCACGAGAGTAAGGCGTCGGGCCGGCGCCCTTGAGCTGCAGCTCGTAGCGACCGCCATCGACCCCGATCGCCTCGCCCAGCGAAATCGCCCGGCCATCGCCCAACTGGCCTGCCCAATGTCCGAACTGGTGCCCGCCATAGTTGACCGCCCACGGCTGCATGCCTGGATACAGCGCATTGCCGCCAACGACCTGGGCAAAGCGTGAACTGGCGATCTCCGCGGCGTCCAGCCCGAGCAGCTGGGCCACCTCCGCCGAATGCGCAAGCAGGCGCGGTGCGGCGACCGGCGTTGGCACGACCGTGGACCAGGCAGCGCGCACCTCGCGGCGTCGCGGACCTTCTTCGGCATCGCCGGGCAACTGCTGGCGCAGCCGGTTATCAAATCGCAACGTTGTCATGGCACAAGCCTAGGCCACCGGCAGTGAACCCGGCATGGTCCGGCCGCATCTGCAGTGGCGCCCGCACCGTATCCTTACTCGTTTTGCGCTGCCAAGCAGGCGCGTCCTGCACACCGTGGCGACGTACAAGCCGTTATCACTCCCTGCCCTCCGACCCGACATCGCCTATGCCCTCGCGCGTCTCTCGCTGGTTTCGTCCCGCCATTGTGCTACTCGGCTCGCTGACGCTGAGCGCCTGCAGCAGCGTGTTCTTCGGCGGCATCAATGCCGCGTCCAGCCGCGACGGCATGGTCGAACACCGCAACCAGGTCTTCGACCCGGCGCATGGGCTGGCGCTGGACGTGTATCAGCCACGTGGCGCGGTGAATGCGCCGGTCGTGGTGTTCTTCTATGGCGGCACCTGGAAGCACGGAACGCGCAGCAACTATCGCTGGGTCGGACGCGCGCTTGCCCGCCAGGGCGTGGTGGCGATGGTGGCGGACTATCGCAAGTTTCCGCAGGTCGGCCTGCAGGGCTTCATGTCCGACGCCGCCAGCGCCACCGCCTGGAGCTATCGGCATGCGCACACTTATGGCGGCGACCCCGGGCGACTGGCAGTGATGGGGCACTCGGCCGGCGCGCATATCGCGGCGCTGTTGGGCACCGACGCGCGCTGGTTGCAACGGCAGGACATGAAGCCACGCCAGCTTTGCGGCGTGGTGGGATTGGCCGGTCCGTACGACTTTCTGCCGATAGACGACCCGGAACTGATCGAAATCTTCGGCCAGGCGCCGGACGCGCAGCGGCAATCGCAGCCGGTGCACTACGTCGGCGGCGATGAGCCGCCGATGCTGCTGCTGCACGGCGACGCCGACCGCGTGGTCGAACTGCAGAACAGCATCTCGCTGCAGCATGCCTTGCAACGCAAGGGCGGCACGGCCGAGTTGAAGGTCTACCCGGGCATGGGCCATCTCGGCATCGTGCTGGCGCTGCGCAAATCGCCCGAGCGCTCGCCGGTGCTGCGCGACACGCTGCAGTTTCTGCGGCAGTGCCGGGCGCCTTAATGGCTGGGTGATGCAGTGCCGGGATTAGAGTGTCTGGATTGGGGAGTCGCCAATACAACGCTCAATGCCGGCGGCAGGTGGAGCGACCTGCGCCGGACTCGGCCTCACCCGCGCTCACCCGCCGCCGGCATCACGCGGCCGGTTTGCTACCCAACAGCTCGAACGGGCCACCCTTCTTCAGCGCCGCCTGGTATGCAGGGCGCGCCTGGATTTTCTCCAGGAAGCCGCGCAGACGCGGGTAGCTCTCCAACCCGCCTCCTCGCGCCGCCGCAGCCTGCACCGGAAAGCTCATCTGGATATCGGCAGCGGTAAAGCGCTCTCCGGCAAACCACTCGCGCGCCTGCAGCGACTGTTCCATCCAGTCCAGGTGCAGCTTGAGTTGCGGACCGACAAAACTCGACATCGCCTTGTCCACGATTGCGCGGGCAATGGGCTTGGCGAAGAACGGCATCGGCGCACTGCGGATGCGCCCGAAGATCAGCGTCATCAACAACGGCGGCATCGCCGAGCCCTCGGCATAGTGCATCCAGTAACGGAACTGCAAACGCTCGGGCGACTCCAACGGACGCGGCGGTGGCGACAGCGCGCATTCGGTGTCGTAGCGCTCGGTCAGGTAGTCCAGGATCGCGCCCGACTCGGCCACGGTCAGTTCGCCATCGACAATGACAGGAGATTTACCGAGCGGGTGGATGGCACGCAACGCGGCCGGCGCCAGCATGGTCTTGGGATCGCGCTCATGGCGCACCAGCTGGTAAGGCAATGCCAACTCTTCGAGCAGCCACAGCACGCGCTGGGAACGGGAATTGTTGAGATGGTGAACAGTGATCATGGCAGGGCTGCGCGCGTAAAGCGCTTATCCTACCTATTCAAGCGGCGATGCCGCACGCGCTTGCGACCGACACACCTCCACTTACGCCGACACCCACGGGTGGAAAAAATCCCACCCAATGAAAAAGGCCGGTCGCTTGCGCGACCGGCCTTTTTGGCAACCTTAAGGTTGCAGACGGATTAGACCGCCTGCACCTGGTCAGCCTGCATGCCCTTCTGGCCCTGCACGGCGACGAAGGTGACCTTCTGGCCTTCCTGCAGCGACTTGAAGCCGGTGCCCTGGATGGCACGGAAGTGCACAAACAGGTCCGGGCCGCTTTCCGGGGTGATGAAGCCGAAGCCCTTGGCATCGTTGAACCACTTCACGGTACCGGTCTGGCGTATTTCTGACATTTTACAAACTCCTGAACTATAGATGGATAAATCGCAGCGTCCGAAAAGCCGGAGCTGAGACTGAGTTGCAGGCGTTGGTAAAGCGGAACGATGAAGCGAGATCTGTAACGATCCGGCTGCACCAGGCCACGATTCACGGTGACCCTTGCAAACACAGTGCGTGCACAGTACTCGTGTTTTCACCAAAAAGCGACACCTAACGTCAAATCTTTTGCTGTCGGGCCGATTCCGACGGTCTGTCAGGCTCTTTCCCAGTCACAATTGCTGCATGAATAGGCCTCAAGACCAAACGCGACCGCAGATCTGGGTGGATGCCGATGCCTGCCCCACCGTCATCCGCGACATCCTTTTCCGTGCAGCTGCGCGCACCGGGGTCGCGGTGACACTGGTCGCCAACCACCATTTGCAGGCACCGGCCCTGCCGCACGTGCGCAATGTGCAGGTTCCCGGTGGACCGGACGTGGCCGACGATGCGATTGCCGAGCGGGTCGCCGCCGGCGACCTGGTCGTGACCCAGGACATCCCGCTGGCCGCGCGCGTGTTGCAAGCAGGCGCTAGCGCGGTCAGCCCGCGCGGCGAACCATTCACCAGCAACAGCATCAACGAGCGCCTGTCGGTGCGCAGTTTTCTGGAAGAGCTGCGCGGCGCAGGCGTTGCCACTGGCGGGCCGCCGGCTCTGCATGCACGCGACCGTCAGGCCTTCGCCGCCCAACTCGACCGCTGGCTGGCCCTGCAGTCCATGTAACTGACTGCGTGTGGACGGGGGCGTATCATAAGCGCCCTTTGCAATCGGCATCCTGATGGCTCTTACCGCCACCGTCCGCAGGGCGGAACTTCAGATCAGCGACATGGACCGCGGCTATTACGCCAACCATTCGCTGACTCTGGCCCAGCACCCCTCCGAAACCGACGAGCGCCTGATGGTGCGGCTGCTCGCGTTCGCGCTGTTTGCCGACGACCGCCTGGAATTCGGCCGCGGCCTCAGCAACGAGGACGAGCCCGACCTGTGGCGACGCGACTACACCGGCGACCCGGATCTGTGGATCGACCTCGGCCAGCCCGACGAGAGCCGCGTGCGCAAGGCCTGCAACCGCTCGCGCGAGGCGGTGGTCATCGGCTACGGCGGCCAGGCCACCGAAACCTGGTGGAAGAAGCAGGCCAATGCACTCGGCCGCCAGCGCAACCTGCGCGTGATCGAGCTCGACGCTCAGGCCACCGAGGCGCTGGGCGCGCTGATCCAGCGCGGCATGCGCTTCGATGTGATCATCCAGGACGGCGAGGTCCAGATGCTGGCCGACCAGGGCAACGTGACCCTGACTCCGATGGTGCGGCAAGCGCCGGCCGAATGAACACGCGTTGCGACGTGCTGGTCGTCGGCGCCGGCGCGGCAGGCCTGATGAGCGCCCTGACCGCCGGCCGGCGCGGCCGCCAGGTGCTGGTGATCGACCACGCCAACAAGGTCGGCAAGAAGATCCTGATGTCCGGCGGAGGGCGCTGCAACTTCACCAACACCGGCACCACGCCGGGCAACTTCCTGTCGGCCAACCGGCACTTCTGCAAGTCCGCCCTCGCCCGCTACAGCCCGGCCGATTTCGTGGAGATGGTCGAGCGCCACGGCATCGCCTATCACGAGAAAGAGCTGGGCCAGCTGTTCTGCGACATCTCGTCCAAGCAGATCGTGCGCATGTTGCTGGACGAATGCGACGCGGCGGGCGTGCAGATCCGCACCGACTGCAAGGTGCAATCGGTACAGCGCGGCAGCGACGGCTTCGCCGTGGAGACCAGCCAGGGACACGTGCAGGCGCAGTCACTGATCGTGGCGAGCGGCGGGCTGTCGATTCCGAGCATGGGCGCGAGCGGCTTCGGCTATACGCTGGCCCAGCAGTTCGGCCACACGCTGTTGCCGACGCGCGCCGGGCTGGTGCCGCTCACGCTGAGCGGCAAGCACCAGGAGCGGCTGCAGGATCTGTCCGGACTGGCGTTGCCGGTTGAGGCCAGCTGCAACGGGGTCAGCTTCCGCAACTTCATGCTGCTGACCCATCGCGGGGTCAGTGGCCCGGCGATTTTGCAGATTTCGTCGTACTGGCAACCGGGCGACGACCTGCGCCTGGATCTGCTGCCCGGCCACGATGCGACCGCTTGGTTGCGCGAACAGAAAACCCAACGCGGCGCCACCGAGTTGCGCAACGTGCTGGCCGATGTGCTGCCGCGTCGCCTTGCGCAGCGCCTGTGCGAGGTGTGGCTGCCGGACAAGCCGGTGCGCCAGCTGGACCCACCGCAATTGCAGAGCGCGGCCGAACTGCTCGGCGCCTTCTCGCTGATCGCCAGCGGAACCGAAGGCTACCGAACGGCTGAAGTAACCCTTGGCGGGGTCGATACTAACCAGGTCTCAAGTGCGACCATGGAGTCGCGTCTGGTGGCCGGGCTGTACTTCGTGGGCGAGGTACTGGATGTGACCGGATGGTTGGGCGGCTATAACTTCCAGTGGGCGTGGGCGTCCGGACATGCCGCCGGAAGCGTCGCCTAGTCTCCACCGTACATGCGTCCAATCCACTCTGGACGCAACCGGCTTTTAGTCGTTACAAAACGCAGTCTCCAGGAAGTAGCGCATGCAAAAAAGCAAAGATCTCACCCTCCGCTTGATGATCGTCGACGACAGTGTCGAAGGCGCGGAGGCGATCGTGACCGCGTTGCGCAACGGCGGCATTGCAGTGCGTCCGTCACGACCGCAAACACCAGAAGAACTGGTCGGCATGCTCTCCGGCCAGATCGACCTGGCCCTGCACGGACAGGCGCTGCAGATTCCGATGCCGGTGCTGCAGCAGCATATCGCCGGCAGCGGCAAGGACATCCCGATCATCCTGCTGGCCGAGCGGCTCGAAGAGAACGCGTTGATCGAAGCCGCTGCGCACGGCATCCGCGCGATCGCGCTGCGCCATCGCCCAGAACACCTGCTGGCGCTGGTGCGCTCGGAATGGGCCGACCTGCGTGCGCGGCGCGGATTGCGCCGCATCGAGGCACAGATGCGCGAGACCGAGCGCCGTTGCGACGCCTTGATCGCCTCCTCGCGCGACCCGATCGCCTACGTGCACGAAGGCATGCATATCCGTGCCAACGAGGCGTACCTGGAGATGTTCGGCTTCGAGTCGTTCGACGATGTCGAGGGCGTGTCGCTGCTGGACATGATCGCCGCGCAGTACGTCGACGATTTCAAGCAATTGCTCAAGTCCATGTCCAAGGGCGAGCCGCCACCGGCCCAGTACAAGGTGGATGCGCGCCGGCTGGAAGGCGACACCTTCCCGGCGACGCTGGAATTCGCCACGGCCACCTACGAAGGCGAGCCTTGCATCCAGGTGGTGTTCCGACGCCGCGAAGAGTTCGACCCGGAACTGGCGCGCGAGGTCGAAGACCTGCGTCAGCGTGACCAGGTCACTGGCCTGCTTAACCGACCCACCTTCATGGTGGCGCTGGAACAGGCGGTGGCACGGGCCGGTCGTAGCGAGGGCCAGTCCGGCTTTTTGCTGATCGAGCCGGATCATTACGCGCGCATCCTGCCCGAGATCGGACTGGATTCGGCCGACACCTTGATTGCTGCCCTGGCCACCCACTTGGCCAGCGTGCTGGATGCCAGCGTCGTTGCCGCCCGTTTCGGCGAGCACAGCTTTGCGCTGTTGATGGATGGCAATTACGCGCGTACGCATGCGTTGGCAGAGTTGCTGCGCGATGCCTTTGCCCAGCACGTCTTCAGCATCGGCGTGCGCTCGGCAACGGTCACGGTGAGTATTGGCGGGGTGCAGATCGGCGAAAAGATCGCCAGCATCGGCCAGGTGCTCAACCGCGGCACCGAGGCGGTGCGCACCATCACCGAACTCGGCGGCAACGCGATCAGCATCTACGACCCGGCCGCAGCCGACCGTGCCGAGGAAGAGCGTATCGAGCGCTGGGTGGAGCAATTACGCGAAGCGCTAGCGGGCGATGGTTTCGTGCTGCATTACCAGCCGGTGCTCAATCTGCAGGGCGAGCCGCTGGAGTTGTATCAGGCGTTCCTGCGCCTGGAACGCAACGGCGAGATGATGTCGCCGAACGCTTTCATGGCCATTGCCGAAGAGCACGACCTGATCACCGAGATCGATCGCTGGGTGGTCGCGCGCGCGATCCGCCAGCTGGGCGAGCGGCAACGCGCCGGGCACACGACCCACTTGCTGGTGCGGATCGGGCCCAACTCGTTCTCCGACCCGCAGATGATCGATACCATCCGCGAGCAGTTGGCGGTGTACGGCGTGCCTGGCGAACGGCTATGGCTGCAGACGCCCGAATCGAAGGTGTTCACGCATCTGCGCAATGCCCAGCAGTTCCTGGCGGCGGTGTCGGCGATGGGCTGCAAGGTCGGGCTGGAACAATTCGGCTCGGGCCTGGACTCGTTCCAGTTGCTGGCGCATTTCCAGCCGGCGTTCCTCAAGCTCGATCGCGGCATCACCGGCGAGGCTGGCTCGGCCCGCGAGAGCCAGGAAAAGATCCGCGAAATCACCTCACGCGCGCAGCCGGCCGGCATTCTGACCGTGGCCGAATTCGTGGCCGATGCGCAGTCGATGAGCAGTTTCTTCAGTGCCGGGGTGGACTATGTGCAGGGCGACTTCGTCGCGCCGACCGGCTTGGCGATGAACTACGAGTTCGGCTGAGGCCGCACTGGCAGGCAGTGAAGACCGGATGGAGTGAGCAACAAAAAACCCGCACGCAGCGGGTTTTTTGTTGCGATCGCGCATCGAGCAGGCAGCCGACTTACATCGCAGCACCGTTGCCCGCACGCAGCGCGGCGATACGCTCGGGCAACGGTGGGTGGCTCAGAAACAGCCGGCGCAAACCATCGCCCACACCACCTGAAATCCCGAAGGCCTGCACCTGCGAAGGCAAGGTGTTCTGGCCGTAATTGAGAGACAGCCGCTCCAGCGCCGCGATCATCTTGCTGCGCCCAGCCAGGTGCGCGCCACCGGCATCGGCGCGGAATTCGCGGTGACGCGAGAACCACATCGCGATCATCGTCGCAAACAGGCCGAACACCATCTCCAGCACGAACACGATGACGTAGTACGCGAAGCCGCGCCCGCCCTCACGGTTGCCCGACAGCGCGGCATCGATCACCCCGCCGACCACGCGCGCCAGCACGATGACGAAGGTATTGAGCACGCCCTGCAGCAACGCCATGGTCACCATGTCGCCATTGGCAATGTGCGCGACCTCGTGGCCCAGCACCGCCTCGGCCTCGTCCTGGCTCATGTTCTGCAGCAAACCGGTGGAGACCGCCACCAGTGCGTTGTTGCGGTTGGCACCGGTAGCGAAGGCGTTGATCTCCGGGCCCTCGTAGACCGCCACTTCCGGCATGCCGATACCGGCGGCCTGGGCCTGACGACGCACGGTGTCCAGCAGCCAGCGCTCGGTCGGCGTGCGTGGCTCGGTAATCACCTGCGCGCCGGTGCTGCGCTTGGCCAGGAACTTGGACAGCAGCAGCGAAATGAGCGAGCCGCCGAAACCGAAGATGGCGGCCATCACCAACAGGCCGGTCATCTGCGCGGGATTGACGCCCAGCACCGACATGACGACGCTGGCGAGCATCAACACCGCAAAGTTGGTCAACAGAAACAGGAAAATGCGGTTGAACATGGCGCACTGGCTCCACTGATGTGCAATCAACTGCAACGGATTTGCGGCCGTTGGCGCTTGAAATCAAGCAAGCACCTGACCGACGATTCAGTTGCCCATGCCATCGCCCACCTACCGCGGCCGCTTCGCGCCCTCCCCCACCGGCCCCCTGCACTTCGGCTCCCTGCTGGCAGCCTTCGGCAGCTGGCTGCTTGCCCGGCATGCCGGCGGGCAGTGGTGCGTGCGCATCGAGGATATCGACCCGCCCCGCGCCGAAGCGGGCGCCTCCGACCATCAACTGCGCACCCTGGCCGCATTCGGGCTGACCTCGGACCTTCCGGTCATCCGGCAGTCCGATCGGCACGCGCACTACACCGCCGCGCTCACCCAGCTGCTGGACGCAGGGCTGGCCTTCGAATGCAGTTGCAGCCGTGCCGACCTGGCAGGCATGGGCGGCATCCACCACGCCTGCGTGGCACCGCTCAGCGCCCGTCGCGCGGTGCGCCTGCGGGTGTCGCCACAGGCGCCGGTCGGCTTCGACGACGGGCTGCAAGGCCGCGTGGTGCAGGACGTCTACGCGCAGGTGGGCGACGTGGTGCTGCGCCGCGCCGATGGCTACTGGGCGTACCAGCTGGCGGTGGTGGTGGACGACGCCGCGCAGGCCGTCACCGATGTGGTGCGCGGCGCCGACCTGCTCGACTCCACGCCACGCCAGCTGGTGCTGCAGCGTGCGCTGGGCCTGCCGCAGCCGCACTACCTGCACCTGCCGCTGATCCTGGATGAGGAGGGCCGCAAGCTGTCCAAGTCGCACGCTGCGCCTGCGCTGGACCCTGCCGACCCGCTGCCGGCGCTGCACGCGGCCTGGGCCGCACTGGGCCAGCTGCCAGCCGCGCTGCCACGGCACGCCGGCATCGACACGGTGCTGCAGCATGCCGTGCAGCATTTTTCGCCCCAGCGGCTGCCGCGCAGGCACAGTCAGGACGCGAGCGGACGCGCATCACAGCGCGCGCGTGACTAGAATTGCCTCCCAGAACCGGCATCCGGGACGGCGCGTGCGCCAGCGCCCGGCGTGCTCCCAGGCTTTCTTTCGATTTGGAGTCGTCATGACATCTCGCGTCGCATTGGTCACCGGCGGCACCGGCGGTATCGGCACCGCCATCTGCAAGCGTCTGGCCGACCAGGGTCATCGGGTCGCCAGCAACTTCCGCAGCGAAGAAAAAGCGCAGGCGTGGCAGCAGCGCATGCAGGCGCAGGGCTATGAATTCGCCTTGTTTCGTGGCGATGTGGCCTCGTCGGACCATGCGCGCGCGCTGGTCGACGACGTCGAAGCCTCGCTGGGGCCGATCGAAGTGCTGGTCAACAACGCCGGCATCACCCGCGACACCACCTTCCACCGCATGACCGCCGAGCAGTGGCACGAGGTCATCAACACCAACCTCAATTCGGTGTTCAACGTCACCCGCCCGGTGATCGAAGGCATGCGCAAGCGCGGCTGGGGCCGGGTGATCCAGATCAGCTCCATCAACGGGCTCAAGGGGCAGTACGGCCAGGCCAACTACGCCGCAGCCAAGGCCGGCATGCATGGCTTCACCATTTCCCTGGCGCGCGAAAATGCAGCGTTCGGGGTGACCGTCAATACGGTCTCGCCCGGTTACGTGGCCACCGACATGGTGATGGCGGTGCCGGAGGAAGTCCGCGCCAAGATCGTCGCCGACATCCCCACCGGCCGGCTGGGGCGGCCGGAAGAGATCGCCTATGCGGTGGCGTTTCTGGTCGCCGAAGAGGCCGCCTGGATCACCGGCTCCAATCTGGATATCAACGGCGGCCATCACATGGGATGGTAGCGTTTGCTGCAACTTTGCATCGCAGCATGAAATTTCCTTAAAAATCATGCTGCGCAGCATTTTTTTGATGTCTGCTTAAGAAAATAAGGCCTTCTGGCTGTTGCAAGGGCTGCTGCGGTGCGCCATCCTGCGCGCACTATCGTTGTGAGTGAACGCTCCATGGCCGGACTTCGCATCATCAAGAAGTACCCCAACCGCCGTCTCTATGACACGGAAATTTCCAGCTACATCACCATCGAAGACGTGCGGCAACTGATCATCGACGGCGAAGAATTCGAAGTGCGCGACGCCAAGAGTGGCGAAGACCTCAGTCGCGCGGTGCTGCTCCAGATCATTGCCGACCGCGAACAGGACGGCGAGCCGATGCTGTCGACCCAGTTGCTGAGTCAGATCATCCGCTTCTACGGCGACTCGCTGCAGGGCTTCATGGGCAACTACCTGGAGCGCAGCATGCAGGTGTTCCTGGACCAGCAGCAACAGTTCCGCCAGCAGATGGGCAACCTGCTCGGGCAGACCCCCTGGGCGATGATGAACCAGCTGACCGAGCGCAACCTGGAGCTGTGGCAGGAATTCCAGCGCAATTTCGGTGCCGGCTTCGGACGTCCGGGCGGCCCCGGTACGCCACCGACCCCGCCGGGTTCGGGCGGCATGGGCAGCGGCCCGATGGGCACCGGCACGCATGGAACCTCTGGCAGCACCACCGGAAAGGCCCGCAATCGCGGATGAGCGACCGCTGCGCCCGGAGCGTGACGCGCTTCGGGCATGGCAGACCTCAGCGGCGGGCCGGTTTCTCGCAGGCCGAGCAGATACGCTCCACGTGGTAACCACGTGCACGCAGGCGCTCCACCACACCATCGCGCCCCAATAGATGCAGCGCACCGACCACCACCAGCGTGGTCCCGCTGCCCTTGCCGAGCCGTTGCTCAAGACGTGGAACCCAGCGCGCATTGCGCTCGACGTTGATGTCCTGATACAGCGCCGGATAGTGTCGCCGCATGTCCTCGGCCATCTGCGTGGACAGCGTCTGCACATCGCCGTTGCGCCACGCCGCATGCAGTTGGCGGAGCTGATCGCCGGCATCGGCCTCGTCCAGCGACTCTTCCAGCAGCTGATGCTGCTCGGTCGGCGACATGCCATCGAGCAAGGCGATCTGCTCGTCGGCACGCTCCAGCCCATCGGCCGGCTTGCCCCGGGCCTGTGCCTGATCCATCAGGTAATGGTCCAGCCCTGCGTTCGGATCCATGCCCTGCCGGCTCATCTGCGCCAGGCTGATGGTCAACGCCACAAACCAGGGTTCAAGCGGCTGCAGGTGGTCGATCGACATGCCGTATTTGCGCGCATACCTCGTCAAGGCCTGCCAGGTCTTCGCATCCAGCACGTCCTGCAGCCGGCGTCCGTCGGTGCGTCGCGCCGCCTGCAGCATGCGGCTGCCCAGTTCCGGCGACTGCGCGTCGGCTGGCGGCAATTCGAACACCAGCCGATCTGCCTTGGCGAAGGCCTGCATCACCTCCGGCGACAGCGGGTAATCACTGGGCTTGAGCAGATGGAACGAGCCGAGCAGATAGACCGTGCCACCCTTGCCATCGACCTTCCACAACAGCGGCACCGGCGGTCCGATGCCCGCGTCGCCGGCGCCACGTGCCCAGGCTGGCGCACTCGCCCCGCTCCATAACACCACGGCGATCAGTGCGCCGCTGCACCAGGTGGCAAAACGGGCGCGCCTCGTTGCATTCACCATGTCGGTTCTCAACCGTGTCGGTCCGGTCACGTCAGTGCGGCGCCTTGTAGGCTTTTTCGCCTGCGGTCACTGCCAGATCGATGCGGTTTTCCGGCGGCGGCAATGGGCAGGTCGCAAAAGGGGTGAACGCGCACGGTGGGTTGTAGGCGCGATTGAAATCGACCACCACCTGCCCCGCTGCATCGGCCACATCCAGGTCGAGAAAGCGCCCAGCAGGATAGCTGCCATGCCCGCTGGTGCGATCGGCGAAGACCACGAACATCGGCTGCCCCGGTGCGCCGATGGTTTCCAGCCGATACGACTTGCCGTCGCGCTCGAATACGATCGCTCCGGCATTGGCCTGCTCGCTGCTGATGCCGACGATGTCCACGATCGGAATGGTCTTTCCGACCGCGTTAGGCACATAGCGCGCCGTGATGCGCCAGGATGGATCGGCCGGCCAGTACTCCAGGCCGGCAAAGCGAGTCCGCGATGGCGCGTCGGCATGCTTGACCCGCAGCGCGTCACGATCGCCACGATGAATCAGGCTCAGCACACCGTTGCCGTCATCGAAACGGATGAAGGTCGGTTGCGGGTCGAGATCGGAGTGGAAACGGATCCTGCCGGTCAGCGGTTTGCCATCGACGGTCAGCGCAGCGCCACGCTCGGGCACGAACCACACCACGCCACCCTCGCTGGACACCATCCCCATCTTCGGCGGACCGACCGCCAGCCTGATGCCGCTATCGGCACTGCTGCCGATGTAATGCGCCTTCAACGACAACCAGTGCAGGCCGACCAGGCTGGTCCAGCCATCGGGCGCACGCAGTTCTTGCAGACGGCCATCGCGCCAGGCGGTGTTGTCGGCCAGGAATGTCTTGTCCGGCACGACCGGCGCGGCAGGCGGCGGCGCGTCGCGTCCGCACCCGGCCAGCGCCGTTGCCACCAGCATGCCAAGCAGCCACCACCGTTCCCTGCGCACGGCCATCAACGTCCCCTCAGGAACCAACGATCGATGTCGCTCAGCGTAAACCGTGCCCAGGTCGGCCGGCCATGGTTGCATTGACCCGAACGCTCGGTGATTTCCATATCGCGCAGCAACGCGTTCATTTCCGGCACGGTGAGGCGGCGATTTGCGCGCACCGCACCGTGACAGGCCATGGTGGAAAGCAGTTCGTCGCGCGCACTGGCGATGCGGCGGCTCTGGCCATGCTCGTGCAGATCGCCGAGCACATCGCGCAACAGCGCCTCCGGTTCGGCATTGGCGAGCAGCGCGGGAATGCTGCGCACATGCAGCGATTGCGGACCGGCGCGGGTGATCTCGAAGCCCAGGCTGGCCAGCGTGTCGGCTTCGCGCTCGGCGGTGTCGGCCTCGCGCTCGCCCACTGCCAGCGTCATCGGCACCAACAGCGGTTGCGCGTGCAGACCGATGCTGTCGTGCGCGTTCTTGAGCCGTTCGTAGCCGATCCGTTCGTGTGCGGCGTGCATGTCCACCACGATCAGGCCTTCGGCGTTCTCGGCCAGGATGTAGATGCCGTGCAATTGCGCGACCGCGTAGCCGAGCGGCGGCACACCACTGTCTGCAGCGGTCTGCGGCAGGCCGGTGCCGGAACCGTTGGGCATCGCTGTGGACTGCTGCTGCGCATCGCTGGACGAGGGCGCGTATAGCGCGCTGTAGGCGGCACGCGCTTCATCCACGCGCAGGCCCAGCGGGGTCTGCGATGGTGTCCAGGCTGCATAACCGCTCGCACCGCCTGCATGACCCCTTGCGGCGCCGTAGCCCGGGCTGTTGTTGCCCATGCCGATCTGCGGCGCTGTCGCATATCCCGCGCTTTCACTGCCAATGGCGTTCGGCGTCGCGCCGGCACGCGTGTGCGCCAGCGCGTCCTGCAAGGTGCGGTACACGAAGTCGTGGATCAGCCGCGCCTCACGGAAGCGCACCTCGTGCTTGGCCGGATGGACGTTGACGTCCACGCGCGCCGGGTCCAGTTCCAGAAACAGCACGTAGGCCGGCTGACGACCATGGAACAGCACATCGCCATAGGCCATCTTGACCGCATGCGCGACGCTGCGATCGCGCACCGAGCGGCCATTGACGTAGAGATACTGCTGGTCGGTGCTGGCGCGCGAATAATGCGGCTGCGCGACCCAGCCATGCAGACGCAGACCGGCGCCGCTGTGATCCACGCGCAAGGCCTGCCGCGCGAAGTCCTCGCCCAGCGTTTCGCCCAGTCGCGCATCCGAATACAGATCCCCCGGCTTGTAGCGACGCGAGGGTTTGCCGTTGTGCGAAACCCGCAACTCCACATCCGGCCGCGCCAGCGCCAACGAACGCAGCCACTCTTCGATATGCCCGAGTTCGGTGCGCTCGGCACGCAGGAACTTGCGCCGCGCCGGCACATTGAAGAACAACTCGCGTACTTCGACGGTGGTGCCGGGCGCGTGCGCACGTGGCATCACCTCGCCCAGGCGCCCGCCTTCGATCTCCAGCGCGGAGCCATGCTCGGCATCGTGGCGACGCGAGATCAGGGTGAAGCGGCTGACCGAAGCGATCGACGGCAGGGCTTCGCCACGAAAACCGAGCGTGGCGACGGTCTCCAGATCGTCCAGCGACGCGATCTTGCTGGTGGCATGCCGCGACACTGCCAGTGGCAATTCGTCCGGGGTGATGCCGCCACCGTTGTCGCGGATGCGGATCAGCCGCACGCCGCCTTCTTCCAGCTCGATATCCACGCGCGTGGCGCCGGCATCGAGTGCATTTTCGACCAGTTCCTTGACCACGGAAGCGGGCCGCTCGACGACTTCGCCGGCGGCAATCTGGTTGATCAGAATCTCGGGCAGCTGGCGGATCGCCATCAGCGCAGGCTCGCGCGGTGGACGCACAACATGCGACAGAGCGAGGGTGTAACAGGCAAGACAGACGTCGGCACGGCAATCCGGCGGCGCGCGAGCGCCGTCATCCAGGGAATCAATACGGAATGATAGCCGAGCGGCTTAGCGGCTGCCGCCGGCCACGGTGCCGGCGGCAGCATCGGCTTCGGCCTGCGCACGCGCGGCAAACAAGGTGCCCGGCGGCGGCTGGCGGGTGAAGAAGGTATCGATGCCATCCAGCACCGCCGAGGCGATCTTGCGCTGGTAGGCCGGATCGATCAGACGGCGTTCTTCATCCGGATTGGAGATAAACGCCGTTTCCACCAGCATCGCCGGCATGTCGGAGGTACGCAGCACCGCGAAGTTGGCGCGTTCCAGCTGCGGCTTGTGATTGTTGCCGATCCGCTTGAGGCCGCCGAGCACATGCCCTGCCGCGTCTTCGGACGCCTTCATGTGGCCGCTCTGCGCCAGATCGAGCAGCACATTGGCCAGCGTGCTTTCGGTCTGCTGCAAACGCACGCCGCCGACCAGGTCGGCGGCATTTTCCTTGTCGGCCAACCAACGTGCGCGCTGCGAGGAGGCGCCCTTGGTCGACAGCACATAGACCGACGAGCCGGTCGCGCTGCGATTCTCGGCTGCGTCGGCGTGGATGGAGATGAAGATATCGGCCTTGGCGGCGCGTGCCTTCTGCGCACGCATCGGCAGCGGAATGAACACGTCGCTGTCGCGGGTCAGGTAGGCCTTCATGCCGGGTGTGGCGTTGATCTGGCGCGCCAGCTCACGACCGACCGCCAGGGTCACGTCCTTTTCGCGCTTGCCGGTGGGGCCCATGGCGCCCGGATCCTGGCCGCCGTGACCGGGATCGATCGCCACGATCAGCGGCCGCATGCCAGCTGCCATCTTGACCCGCGCAGCCTCGCTGGGCAGCACCGGACGCGGCGGAATGTCGTCATCGTCCGCAGCGGCGATGTTTCCGGACGCGGTCGTCGGCGCAGCGGCGATCGGGGTTCCGTACGCAGCGCGAGACGGCGCATTGCCGCCATTCAAGATGGCCGCGGGCGATGCGGCATTGCCCGCCATCGCGGTGCCTGCCGAGGCGTTAGCCGTGGAGACGGTGACGCGATTCGGCGTGTTGCCGGCGGTGCTTGCCGGTGCGGCCGTGCTGGTCGTCACCGCAGTGGTCGCGGTACCCGGACGCGGTGTCGGCACGCCGGTGGCGACCGTGGTCGGCACCGCTGCCGGCGTGACGCTGGGCATTGCCGATGCGGGCACGTAAGGCGGTGGGGTCGGTGCAGGCGGCGCTGCGGATGCACGTTGCGCGGAAGCGGCCAGCGCGGCAGTGGCGCGCGCCGCTTCGGCTTGCGCATCCACCGGACGCGGTGCGGGCATCGCAGGTGCCATCGTGGTGGTGGCGATGCCATTGGAGGCGGGCGTCGGGTCGCCCGGCCACTCGATCACCAAGGTCGAGGCGCTACCCAGCGTCTGCATCTGCGGCTTCAGCGGCGTGACCGGCGTTGCCAACTCGAAGACCACCCGGAAGGTGCCGGGGACCGGTTGACCGGTACGCACCGATGTCACCAGACCAGCGGCAGCCGGCAGCTTGAGCCCACGCATCCCCGACGAATCGGGAAAATCCACCACCAATCGGTTGGGATTGGCGAGCGACAGTGTCTTGAAACCACCGCTGCCGGCGAGTTGAATTTCCGCACGCGTCCCGGTGGCACCGGTACTGACGCCAACGCCCTTGATTTCCCCGGCCCATGCAGCAAAAACCGCCAGGCTCAAGCTGGCGGTCAGGGCGGAAACACAAACTTGGCGGATCCCCGGTGTCATGGCGCTGGATTCAATCATCCAACAGCGTGAATTGCAAGGCAATTTCCCTTAATAATCCATAACCTGGCGTTCATTCCTCCTGTTGGCTCGCAAAAAGGGATCGCAACTGAGGCAGGCGCGACATGCGCGTCAGCCAGTCGCGGCCGGTGTCGCTGCGTCCCAGCAGTTGTACGCTGCGGCCATCGCCTTCGACGGCCAGTTCGATGTCCAGATCCGCCGGCGGCAGTGCGCCTGCGCCGCGTTCCGGCCATTCGACCAACCACAGGCTCGCGCTGCCTTCGTCCAGGCCGAGAAAATCCAGCTCGCCAGCGTGGCCGATGCGGTACAGGTCCAGATGCCAGGCTTCATCGCCGGTGCTGAGCGGATAACGCTCGACCAAGGTGTAGGTGGGGCTACGAATCGGCCCGGTGACCCCGAGTGCGCGCAACAGCGCGCGCGCCAGCGTGGATTTGCCCGCACCCAGATCACCGTGCAGTTGCACGACCGCACTGCCAGGCCGCACTGCAGCCAACGCCTGGCCGAGGGTTTCAGTGGCCTGCGCGTCGGCCAGGTGTGCGGCGAGTTGATTCATGCAATGGCTCCGGCGTTGGCGAGGCGACGTAATTCGGGCAGTAAATCGGTCGGCAGCAGGCCGCGCTCGCCCTCGCGCGCAGCCGCATCGCCGGCGCAGCCATGCAACAACGCGCCGAGGCTGGCGGCATCGAAGGGCGACCAGCCCTGCGCCAGCAGGGCCGCGATCACCCCTGTCAGCAGATCGCCCATACCGCCGACCGCCATGCCCGGATTGCCGGCGCCGATGATCCGCGGCAGCGCGTGCGGCGCAGCGACAACGCTGCCGGCGCCCTTCAGGACGACTACCGCGTCGAAGCGCTTGGCTAATGCATCTGCGGCGGCCAGGCGATCGCGCTGGACCTGTGCGGTGGACAGACCAAGCAGACGAGCGGCCTCGCCGGGGTGCGGAGTCAGGACGCGCGGGCCGCGCGTCGGCAGCGCGTTGGCGGCCAGCAGATTCAGGCCATCGGCATCGATGACAACGGCGGTGTCCGACGCCAACACGGCGCGCCACACCCCTTCCGCCCAGGCATCCTGCCCCAGGCCCGGCCCCAGTGCGACCACGTCGGCCTTATCGGCCCATGCAGTGATGTCGTCGTCGGCCTGCACCGCGCGCACCATCGCTTCCGGGCAGCGCGCCAGCAGCGGCGCCACGTGTTCGGCGCGGGTGGCGACCTGCACCAACCCTGCCCCGCTGCGCAACGCGGCTTCCGCGGCGAGCATGATTGCGCCGCCGCTGCCGACATTGCCACCGACACACAGCACACGCCCGGATTCGCCTTTATGCGTATTGCGCCGACGCGGGCGCAGCTGCGCGGCCAGGGCGTCGATGTCCCACCGCTGCGCAGCCGGCGCAAGCCCATCGAATGCGGCATCGGGGACATCCAGCGATGCGAGTGCGAGCGTGCCTGCATGCTCCAGCGCATCGCCGGTAGACAAGCCGACATGCGCCACGATGAACTGCAAGGTGGCGTCGGCACGTATCGCGGCGCCGAATGCCACACCGTGATCGGCATCGATCCCGCTGGGCACGTCCAGCGCGAACACCGGAACGCCGGCCGCATTGATGGCCTCGATCAGCCCGGAGGTCTCGCTATCCGGTGCGCGGTTGAGACCGATACCGAACAGCGCATCGACAATGACATCGGCCTGCGCCAGCGGATCCGGAAACAGCGCGATCGTCCCGCCTACAGCCAGATAATCGGTACAGGCGCGCTGCGCCAGGTCCGAGCCCGGGCCATGCTCGGGCAGATGCACCACGCGCACCTGACGCCCGGCCCGCTGCGCCAGGCGCGCCAGCACGTAGCCATCGCCACCGTTGTTACCAGTGCCGCAGACCACCACGATGCGGCGCGCCTGCGGCCAGCGTTGCAACAGGTCATGCCAGGCGGCCTGCCCGGCGCGTTGCATCAGGGTGTAGCCATCGCCACCGAGCAGCGTGGTGGCCTGCGCATCGAGCCTGCGCGCGGCGGCGGTGTCGTAAAGATCGAGCGGTGCATACATGCCGGGAATTCTATACTTGTCGCCATGTCTGCCGTTTCCGTCCGACCCGACCCCACCGACCCCACCGACGCCGCCGCGCGCATCCGTGCGCTTGCGCGCGAGGCCGGCTTTCAACGCTGCGGCATCACCGGCATCGAGCTGGGCGAGGACGAGGCGCATCTGCGCAGCTGGCTGGAAGAAGGTCTGTACGGAACCATGCACTGGATGGCCCAGCACGGCGACAAGCGTTCGCGCCCGCAGGAGCTGGTGCCCGGCACCTTGCGCGTGCTGTCGGTAGGCATGGATTACGGCCGCAAGGACGACAACGAAGCCTGGAACACCTTGCACGATGGTCGTCGCGCTTATGTGGCGCGGTATGCACTGGGGCGCGACTACCACAAGCTGATGCGCAACCGGCTGCAGAAACTGGCCGAGCGTATCCAGGGCGAGATCGGCGCATTCGGCTATCGGGTGTTCGTCGATTCCGCGCCGGTGCTGGAGCGCGCATTGGCGCGCAATGCCGGGTTGGGCTGGATCGGCAAACACACCTGCCTGATCGATCGCAATGGCGGCTCGTGGTTCTTTCTGGGCGAGATCTATCTTGATCTGCCGCTGCCCATCGACACTCCGGCCACCGCGCATTGCGGCAGCTGCACGCGCTGCATCGACATCTGCCCGACCCAGGCCATCATCGCCCCGTACCGGCTGGACGCACGTCGCTGCATCGCCTATCTCACCATCGAACACGAGGGTGCGATTCCCGAACAGATGCGCAAGCCGATCGGCAACCGCATCTTCGGCTGCGACGACTGCCAGTTGATCTGCCCCTGGAACAAGTTCGCCCAGCGCACCGACGAAGCCGACTTCCGCGCCCGCAACGACCTGGACGTGGCCACACTGCCGCAGCTGTTCGCCTGGGACCAGGACGAGTTCCTGCGCCGCACCGAAGGCAGCCCGATCCGTCGCAGCGGCCATCAGCGGTGGTTGCGCAATATCGCAGTGGGCCTGGGCAATGCGCCCGGCACGCCGGACGTCTTGGCGGCACTGGAAGCACGTCGCCACGATGCATCGGAGCTGGTGCGCGAGCATGTGGGCTGGGCGCTGGCGCAACACGGCCTGTGAGTTCCCGACCGATGCGCTCACGCACGCGCATCGCCGCTGCGGGATAATGCGGCGATGGCAGACCGCAACGAACAGATCCTCACCCCCAGCCAGCTCAACACGCTGGCGCGCGACCTGCTGGAGGGCAGTTTTCCGTTGGTCTGGGTGGAAGCGGAGTTGAGCAGTGTCACCCGCCCGTCCTCGGGCCACCTGTACTTCACGCTCAAGGACGCCCGCGCGCAGATCCGTTGCGCGATGTTCAAGCCCAAGAGCACCTGGCTGAAGTTCCAGCCGCGCGAAGGCTTGCGCGTGCTCGCGCGCGGACGCCTCACCCTGTATGAGGCACGCGGCGACTACCAGCTGGTGCTCGATCACATGGAAGAGGCCGGCGAAGGCGCCCTGCGTCGCGCCTTTGACGAACTGCGGGCGCGCCTGGCCGCCGAAGGGCTGTTCGATAGCGAACGCAAGCAGCCGTTACCGGCGCATGTGCGCCGCCTGGCCGTGATCACTTCGCCCAGCGGTGCGGCGGTGCGTGACGTGCTCAGTGTCCTGGCACGCCGCTTTCCGTTGCTGGAGGTGGACCTGCTGCCGTCGTTGGTGCAAGGCGACAGCGCAGCCGCGCAGATCACCTCGCTGCTGCAGCGTGCCGATGCATCCGGGCGCTACGACGTCATCCTGCTCACGCGCGGTGGCGGCTCGCTGGAAGATCTTTGGGCATTCAACGACGAGCGGCTGGCCCGCGCGATTGCCGCCGCGCAGACGCCGGTGGTGTCGGCAGTCGGGCACGAGACCGACGTCAGCCTCAGCGATTTCGTCGCCGACGTGCGTGCGCCCACGCCGTCGGTGGCAGCGGAACTGCTGGTGCCCGATCAGCGCGAGCTGGTCGCGCGCGTGCAGCGCGCGCATGCACGCATTGCCCAGCTGCAACAACACAGCTTGGGCAACGCGATGCAGCGCGCCGACCGGCTCGCCTTGCGCCTGCGTGCGCATCGCCCGCAGGCGCGGCTGCAGCTGCTGCACCGTCGTCAGGAAGATGCCGCCCGCCAGTTGCGTGCGCGCATGACCCAGGTGCTGGAGCGGCTGCAGGCACGCGTGCAGCGTGGGCAGGGCCAGCTGCAGGCGCATAACCCGCAGCGCAACCTGGCCAACTTTCAGCAGCGACTACGCGCACTGCATCCGCAGGCAGCGATGCAGCGGCGCCTGCAGCATGACCAGCTGCGTCTGCGCAGCGTGGCGCGCTCGCTGGAAGCGGTCAGCCCGCTGGCCACGGTGGCGCGTGGTTATGCCATCGTCACCCGCCCCGGCGATGGATGCGTGGTGCGCAGCGCCACCGATGTGGTGGCAGGCGAGCGCCTGCACGCGCAGCTGGCCGAAGGCAGCATCGACGTGCGAGTCGAACCAAGCGACGACTGACGGCGACGAATCACGTCTACACGGGTTTGCTGCGGACTACCGGACAAGAACACACCTGCGCGTTGCCGCGATGACAGCGGCACCGTATCGGGTCGCCATCGCCGCCACGCAGCTGTATCGGTGATCGACTTTGCGTTGTTCCCGCTGTATCGCAGTGAGAACTCCGACTGCGGCCGCCCGACGATCGCCGCGTGGCGTGACAGATGGCGCGCCGACGCTCCATTCAACGCCTCGCCCAGGCGGCCCGCCCGGGCGAGGGTTCAACAGACCGCGCGCACCGCTCAAGGTGCGTCAAAGGTGCATCACACGCGCTTTAGCCGTGACTGGGCGTCTGCGCCGCACGTTCCCAGCCCTGCATCAGCAGGCCTGCCAACGCCACTGGATCATGGTCGAAATGATGCCCGCCAGGACGCACTACCACCTCCACGCCACGCACACGTAGCTCCGGGCACAGCGTGTCTTTCTCCTGATCGCCATAGATGCATTGCAGACGATGCGGATCCAGCGACTGGATCGCCGGCTCCACGTCGCGCTCGGCATCGTTATGCCAGCCCAGCCAGCCACCGACGCGGACCTTGAAATCCGCCTCGTGGCCGAGGCCGAGCAAGCTCACGAACTGCACCGATGCGCGCTGTCGCGGTGACAGGTCCGGGTAGGCAAACGGCAGCACATCGGCACCGAACGAGTAGCCGACCAGCGCCACATGATGGATGTGCCAACGCTGCTGGTAGGTTGCGATCACCCGATCCAGATCCGCACCGACCTGCTGCGGCGTGCGGCTGGCCCAGAAGTAGCGCAGGCTGTTCCAGCCCACCACCGACACGCCCTGCTGCTGCAATTGCGCGGCAATGCCTTTATCCAGTTCACGCCAGCCACCATCACCGGACAGCATCACCACCAGCCGGTCGCTGCCCGGCGCGTGCAATTCGACCAGCGGTAGATCGCCCAAGCCTTCCGCCTGCGCTGCCAGGAAGTGGTCCCGGGTGGCGGCGGCGATCTGCATCGGGCTGGCATCGTCGACCAGATCATCGAGGAAGCCCTGATTGGCGTCGTGCACGTCGCGCGAGCAGGCCAGCCCGGGATCGTTGGTACCCGCATCGGCGACGACGGCACCACCCAGCACGTCGGGCGCCGCCGACGCCAACGCCTGGCGTGCCAGCACCGCACCATCGCCCTGCCCCACCAGCACCGGCGGCATGAACGCATCCACATGCTCGGCCCGCAGCAGCTTCTTGCCGAGCCGCTCGGCGTCGTCGGCCAGCGAACTGCACGCGGCGTGGTGGGAACGCACACGTTCGCGATACCTCGCGGTATCGACCACCGCCACCAACGCACCGTCGTTGCTGAGCATCTCGGCAAGCCGCTGGCCATCCTGGGCATGGCCGCTGTCGGGCAACAACACGACCATCGCCTTGGGCACGCCTTCCGGGCGAATCACCTCCACCGAACGATAATGCCCGGCGGTATTGCCGTCCTGCATATGCCGCGCCACCGCGTAGCCGCTGCCGCCAATGAGCAGCGCCGCCATCACCCAACGAAACATCTTGATCCCCAAGCCCATCGCGGCAGTCCTGTCAGAAGCGCACAAGCTTAGACCTGCGCACCCTCACCCGGTTCGGCCGCCTGTCAGCACGTGTTCGCTGCGGTTAAGCCTGCCGGCGCCGGTGGATCGGACCAGGCAGGTCCATGCGCGGCACATCGCAGGCAACATCGCTCAAGGCGCCGCACGCTGCCGACCGAACAGGCGCGGGCATTCACTGACTGACCAGCATTGCCGGTCACGCCCTGCCCGCACCCGGGGTGAGCACAGCGATAGATGGGCAGCACCGTCGGTCGCATCGCTGCCGGCGTCCGCGCCCGCCCCGTGCCTGGTCGCTTGATGGCTGCTTTAGATGCCGCGCGCCAGGCGAAAGCCGATGCGTGCGCTGGTGGTATCCGAATCCTGCGACTGCCGCCATGCCGCGCGCGTCTGCTGCGGGGAGTTGGCCCAGCTGCCGCCACGGATCATGCGCTGCCGGCAGCCGGGGTTGAACCACGCCGCACCGTCGGCGGGCGCGCGGCGGTAGCTGGCATGCCAGCAGTCGGCCACCCACTCGCTCAGGTTGCCGCCCATGTCGTGCAGGCCCCAGGCGTTGGCGCGGAAACTGCCAACCGGCGCCGGCCCCCAGAAGCCGTCGCCGTATCCGACGAAACCGTTGTTCCAGTGCCGGCCGCTGCGCGAGATATCGTTGCCACCGGTGAAGTTGCCCGCATTCAACGGCGGCGAGCCCGCATTGCCCCACGGATAGCGACCGGTGGTGCCGGCGCGCACCGCATATTCGAACTCGGCCTCGCTGGGCACGTGGTAATGGCGGCCGGTCTGTTCCGACAACCAGCTCGCATAGGCCTCGGCGTCGCGAACGCTGACGTGCATCACCGGGCTGTTGGGCGCGGCCTGCGCGCCGTTGTAGTCCGATTGCCAATCCACCCCACTGCGTCGGATGAAGTTACCGCTGCGCTCGTCGTACACCACCGAATGCCCGCGCCGGGTGGCACGCGGACGGGCGCCGGTGGCGCGGACGAATTGACGAAATTCATCGACTGTCACTTCGGTGATCGACAACGCGAAGCCGCGCGCGAAGCGCACGTAATGCGCGGGGCGCTCGTTGTCCGAAGCACCCGGTTCGGCGTCGCCTGCGCCCATCTGAAACGCACCGTGCGGCACCACGATCATCTGCGGCCCGCGACCGCCGACTTTCAGCCCATCGGTGAATACCTGCCCGGGCCGGAAGCTGCCGTAATGCGTGGCCAGCTCCAGGCGACGGCGCAGGTCGCCCGCCACCGGATCGCCCGGATCGGCGATACGCAGTACCTCGGCCAGTTTTTCGCCGGCAGCCTTGAGTCCACGCGGCGAATTCAGATCGTGCAGCCCGGCGTCGTGCAATGCGGTGATTTGCGCCCGACGCATGCGTTCGATGCGCGTGCGCGCATCGGCCATGGTGGGCGCGCGCTCGCGCACCTGGCCGGCCATCTGCAACCAATACCGCGCACCGATGAAGTCGCCCACCTCGGCCGCACGTTCGGCGCGCGCCAACAAGCCACTTTCCACTGCCGCCAGCCCCTGACGCGTGCGCGGGTTATCCGGATCCAGCTGCGCGGCATCGCGAAAATTCGCCAACGCGCCATTACCGTCTTCGCCCAGGCGCCCGGCGCGCAGGTCGTCCTCGCCGGCGCGATTGAACCCGAGCACGCGCTGCGCAGTTTCCACCTCGCGTTGCAGCCCACGCACCTTCGGATCCTGTGGGGCGAGCGCCAACGCCACGATCGCCAGTTCGCGCGCCTGTTCCAGCGCATCGTCCTGGCGCTCGGTCTGCGCGATCAAGGCATCGCCACGCTCGATCAACCGGCGCCGCGCCTGCTCCAGGCCGCGACGGCTGGCCGCATCCTGGCCACCGGCACGTTGCTGGATCGCCAGATACAGCGGAATCGCATCGTCGGCGTTGCGAAACAGCCGATTTTCCTTCAGCGCCTGGTCAGCACGTTTGCGCGCCTGCGCGAGCGACTCATCGCCAAGCTCTACCGCAGGCGGTTGCCATTGCGCCACGGTTTCGGCCGATTCTTCGCCGCCGATGGATACATTCGGCTTGCTTGGTGCAGCCTCCACTGCCGCCGGTTTTGGCGCAGCGGCAGGCGCAGGCGCCGGTGCGCGCGAACAGCCGCACATGCTGAGCGCGACCAAGGTCCACGCTGCGATCCGGTTACCGCACTCACCCACCACCTGCTCCTTCCAGTGCTCTGCCGCACGACAGGCGATCGCGACGTTAGGCTATTCTGCGCGTTCTGCGCAAACCCCTGCTGTCGACGGAAATCACGTGCCCCACTGGATCACCCACCCCTCCGAGCTCACTGAACGCCTGCAAGCGTCGCGTCCGGCCCGCATTGGCCTGGATACGGAATTCATCCGCGAACGCACCTACTGGCCACAACTGGCGCTGGTGCAGATGGCCATCGGCGAGGAGATCCTGCTGATCGACCCGTTGATTCCCGGCATGAACGAGGCACTCGGGGAGTGGTTGACCGCCACCGATATCGTCAAGGTGATGCACAGCGCCAGCGAAGACCTGGTGACCTTCAAGTGCGCCTGCGGCGTATTGCCTCGGCCGTTGTTCGACACCCAGATCGCTGCCGCACTGGCCGGCGTGGGCGGTGGCATGGGCTATCAGAAACTGGTGCAGGAAGTGACCGGCACCTTGCTGACCAAGGGCGAGACGCGCTCGGACTGGATGCGTCGTCCGCTGTCGCCGGCGCAGCTGGAATACGCCGCCGACGATGTGCGTTACCTGTTCGCCATCCACGACGAACTCACCCGCCGCCTGACGGAGCAGGATCGCCTGGGCTGGTTGGCCGAAGATGCCGAGCGCCTGCTCGCGACGGTCGAACACGACGATGGCGAGCGTTGGCCGCATGTGAGCCTGCGCACCGCACAGTTCCTGGAGCCTGCCGCGCAACGTCGGCTGCTGCGGCTGCTGCGTTGGCGCGACCTGCAGGCGCGTCAGAGCGATCGTCCGCGCAGCTGGATCCTGGACAACGAACTGGCCAGCCAGCTGGCGCGCTTTCCGCCCGCCGATCTGGACGCCTTGCTGCGCCAGTTCGACAAGTTCCCCAAGGCGCCGCGCAAGCTGGCCGCTGCGGTATGGGACGCACTCAACACGCCACTGCCCGACGAAGACAAGGCGCCGCTGGCGCAGGCCGCCACCGACGGCAACAAGGCCACGCTCAAGCGCCTGCAGGATGCGGTGGCCCAGCGCAGCCGCGAGCTGGAATTGCCCGACGGCATCCTGGCCTCGCGCCGACACCTGGAAACCCTGATCGAACAACGCAGCTGGCCTGCCGCACTCGGCCAATGGCGCCGCGAGGTGCTCGAAGCGCAGCTGACGCCTCTGCTGGACGACGCGACGGCGTAATGCCGGCAGATAGTCCGCGATCGAAGCGCGCAGCAATGCGGGCATTGGCGTCGCTGGTGCATACCGCCGATCCTGCGACGCCCGGCCCACGAAAGGCTGAAAGAGATTGATAGCGTCGGTGCGGCGCCGACGCCGGACTTGCAGCGACATACATCACCGGATGTCTGGCATCGCGTCCCTGCTGCTCCTGTATCGTTGCAGCAAGGATCGCGGCATGCCCAACCGGCGTTGCCGCCTCCGGCAGGACAATGCGACAGTGCGCCACCGGGCCTTGCAAAAGACCTGTTCGCCGCATGTGCAAGCAGTGCACACGCAGCGGTCGCCCCCGGACCGCATGCCATAATGACGCGCGCCCATTGGGCAGCGTCTCCACCCTTATTCCGAGGCCATACCTCTGTGAGCAATACTTCTTCGAAACTGGACTCCATCGCGCAAGCCAAAGCCAAGCTGCTGGACGAGCTGCAGAAGCTGGAAGAACAGGAGAAAACCGAGCGCGCGAGCGAGGCATCCTCTGCGCATGCCACCATCGTCTCGCTGCTTGAGCAGTTTGCCGGCCATTTCAACACCAAGCAGCGCAACGACATTGCCGCCTACCTGGGCACCACCGGTGCACGCAAGGAAGTGGTCAAGAGCGGCCGCAGCGAAGTGAAGCCCAAGTACGAACTGCCGCACACCGGCGAGACCTGGTCCGGCCGTGGCCGCACCCCGAAGGCCTTTGCGGCCTGGGAAGGCTCGGTGTCGTACAAGGAATGGAAGGCCAAGAACCCGGACCTCAAGTTCCCGCTGGTTCGCGAGTAACGTCTGCAGGGCCGCGCTGTGACGGCGCGGTCCGTCGGCGCCGGACGCCATTGGCGAACCGCGCGGCATGTGGTTAGAATCAAACCACGTGGGGCGGTAGCTCAGCTGGGAGAGCGTCGCGTTCGCATCGCGAAGGTCGAGGGTTCGATCCCCTTCCGCTCCACCATTGCATGATTCATCAAAGGCCTCGGAAACCACGTTTCCGGGGCTTTTTTGCGTAGGCACGGTACTGGTCGCCGGCGCCGCCTGCAGCCATGGCGCGGGGATCACACCGTGCGCGCTAACGTGTCTGCCACCTTCACAGCGGACGCACGCCATGAGCAACGACCAGCGCCAACCCGACAAGGCTGCCGACAACACCCACGGCGTCACCGAGAGTCAGCAAGACCGTCGACAGGACGATGTCGCCAAACAGCGTCCCGGGGTCGAGGACCTGAAAGTCGATAACGAACAGAACCGCCGTCCGAAAGGCAATGCCGGCCAGGGCAAGTAACGCCTGCCACGTCGCTGCAGCACCGGCATGCATCACGCACATTCCACGCCGTTGGCCGATATGGCACCATTCGATCACGCATCGGTTGCTGGATGGCTGACGCGTGCTGCTTCATCGTTTGGAGGCAGACCGGGCTGCGGCTTGGCGACATCGGCATCGCCGCTGCCAGACACTCATCGCGCTATCGGCGCCCTTTCCGGTTGTCCTTTGCATGCAGATTCCTGACGCGCCAGCGTTGAACCTGGTCCACGCCACGCTGTTGCCCGGCGGGATACATGCCGGCCTCGGTGCCCGCAAGCCGGCCAACGAAGACGACCGGCTTGCCGCGCTGCACGATTACCAGATCCTGGATACCGCACCGGAACCGGGCTACGACGCCTTCACCTCGATCGCCGCTGCGGTATGCCGGACCCCAATGGCGCTGATTTCGCTGGTGGATACCCAGCGTCAGTGGTTCAAGTCGAAGGTCGGCATGCAGCCGAGGCAGACGCCGCGCGAGTTGTCCTTCTGCGCCCACGCCATCCTGCAGCCCGATCAGGTGATGGAAGTCGGCGACACCCACCTGGACGCACGCTTTGCCGACAACGCACTGGTCACTGGCGAGCCGGAGATCCGTTTTTACGCCGGTGCCCCGCTGCTGACATCCAACGGCATCGCGCTGGGCACGCTATGCGTGCTCGACCGCACGCCGCGACGCCTGTCGGTGGCCGAACGCAATGCATTGCAAGCGCTGGCACGGCAGGTCGTCAGCACGATCGAATTGCAGCACGCGGCCAAGCTGGTCGAACTGGACACGCTGCGCGACGCGCTCACCGGGCTGTGGAATCGCGACGGCCTGGAGCATGCCATGCAGACGCTCGTACAGCCTTCGACCGCATCGTCACCGCTGCCGCTGAGCTTTGCGCTGATTGATCTGGACGGCTTCAAACGGCAGCAATTGCAGGCCGGTGCGGCCGCCGCAGACGCAACGCGTGTGCAGGCCGCCCGGATCCTCGAAGCACACCTGCCGCAGCACGCCACGGTGGCGCGCCTGGCGGGCGATCAGCTTTGCGTGGTGTTACCGCAGACCTCGGCGCCGGACGCGGCCAACACCATCGACGCGGTGCGCGGGGCAGTCGAAGCGGCCAGCTGGCCGACCGGCGCACTGACCATCAGCGCCGGCCTGGTTGAGGTCACGTCCAACGAGGCGCACGACAGCCATACCTTGCTGGCGCGCGCGCGGCATGCCCTGCAGACCGCGATTCGCGGCGGACGCAACCGCGTGCAGCGGTTCGATGGTTGGCAGCTGCACGACTGATTGGCCAATGTCGTCGTCTCCCTGACGACCTCTGCGACCTGGCGTTGCCATCCGCAGGCCTTCGCATGCCGAACAGCGTGGCCCCTGCCGGAAGGCGGCATGCACCGTGTCCGGTGTTGAGTGCCGCGCACATCTGCACGGCACAGGCTCTGCGCATTCCGTTGCCGGCCGCGCTCAGGCGGCCAGTGCGTCGCCGCCGCCCGCGATCTCATCCACCTGCAGCACCTGCTCCATGTCCAGCAACACGACGAAGCGTTCGCCGACCTTGCCCATGCCACGCAGCAGGTCGCGGCGGATATGCGTGCCGAACGACGGTGCCGCCTCGATATCCTGATCGGCCAACTCGATCACCGCGTTGACCGCATCGACCAGCACGCCGATCACCTGGGTTCCCTGCGCCTGCTCGGTCGCCAGGATCACGATGCAACTGCGCTTGCCGATTGTGCAATCGGCACGGCCCAGTCGTGACTGCAAATCCACCACCGGCACCACGGCACCGCGCAGATTGATGACGCCGCGCACGCAGGCAGGCATCGACGGCACCGGCGTCGGCGTGCGGTACTGGATGATTTCGCGAATACCAAGAATGCTGATGGCGAAGGTTTCGCCATCCAGTTGAAAGGTCAGGTACTGGGCCGCCGCATCGGCGTCGCCAGGCATCACATCGGGGGTCTGTGCAGTCATCGGTCGGTCTCTCAGAAGCGAGCGAATTGGCCTTCGTCCGGGCCCTCGGACATCGCATAGGCCGGCGCAGCCGCGTGACGCCAACCGCTGTTGGCCGCAGTGCGTGACGGGCGTGCGGCGGCGACCTTGCCCCGCTTCGGCGGCGTGCTGACCGGCCCCTGCCCGCCCAGGCGGAAGAACGCCATGCTCTGCTGCAGCTGTTCGGCCTGTGCGCTCATCTCTTCGGCAGTGGCGGCCAGCTCTTCGGACGCACTGGCGTTCTGCTGGGTGGTCTGGCTCAGCTGCACGACCGCCGAATTGATCTGGCTGACGCCGGAAGACTGTTCTTCGGACGCGGCCGAAATTTCCTGTACCAGATCGGAAGTGCGCTTGATGCTGGGCACGATGGAATCGAGCAGACGGCCGGCGCGATCGGCCAGCTCCACGCTGGAACTGGCAACCTCGCCAATCTCCTGGGCGGCGACCTGGCTGCGTTCGGCCAGCTTGCGCACTTCGGCAGCGACCACGGCAAAGCCCTTGCCATGTTCGCCGGCACGCGCCGCTTCGATCGCGGCATTGAGCGCGAGCAGATTGGTCTGATAGGCAATGTCGTCGATGATGCCGATCTTCTGCGCGATCTGCTTCATCGCCTGGGTGGTGGCGACCACGGCTTCGCCGCCTTCGATGGTTTCCTTTGCGGCCTGGGTGGCCATGCCATCGGTGACGCGCGCGTTCTCGGTGTTCTGGCTGATCGATGCGGTCATCTGCTCCAGCGACGCGCTGGTTTCTTCCACGCCGGCGGCCTGTTCGCTGGCGGCCTGCGACAGCGACTGCGCGGTGGCGCTGACTTCTTCCGAGGCGCTGGCCAGGGTTTCGGCGCTGGTATTGACCTCGCCCACTACCTGCGACAGCTTCTGCACCATGGTGCGCATCGCTTCGAGCAGCTGCGCGGTTTCGTCGCGGCCCTGCACCTCGATGCGCATGGTCAGGTCGCCTTCGGACAGACTGTTGGCCACCGCCACGGCGCGACGGATCGGGCCGGTAACGCTGCGGCTGATCACCACACCGAGGATGACGCCGAGGATGACGCCGCCGGCAATGATGGCGATCAACAGCTTGGAACTGTTGGTGTGGATGGCGTCGGTTTCCGCGTTGGCCGAAGCCGCGCTGCGCTCGCGCAGGCCGCCCAGGTCGGTCATCAGCGCATCCACTTCATCCGAGCTGGCACGCACCGCGTTGGACAGTGCCTCCAGGTCCGGATCGGCCTGGCGCAATGCTTCGCGGTTTGCGGCTTCGAGGAAGCGGCCGCGCTCGTCCAGATATTTCTGCCAGGCGCGGTCGAATTGCGCCAGCTTGTTCTTGCCTTCCTCGGTCTGGAAGCTGGACCGTGCGCGGGTCATGTAATCGACCACCTTGGCGGTGTATTTGTCGATGTTCTGCACGTGCGACTGGCGCTCTTCGGCGCTACTGGCCAGCAGGAGGTTGGCACGGGCACGGCCGGCGTAGATGAGGTTGATGTTGGCCTCCTTGACGTTCGACAAACCCAGCAACTCACGCTCGTACAGCGAGGTGGCCAGACTGTTGATGCGACCGGAGTTGGAATAGCCAACCCAGCCGATGCATACGCCGATCGCCGAGACGATCAGGAAGGCGGCAATGAGCCTGGTTCCGATTCTGAGGTTGCCTAACATGGGAAAGTTCTCTTAAGGAGGAGGTGCGCGACATGCGCTGCATGGAGGAAGATGGCGTGCTGCGCTACGCGATCGCTGCGATACGGCTTGTCTAACCAATCGCTTATGGCTATCGGCGACGGCAAAACCCGCTTGAGACATGAACGGTGGTGAAACCCCCATTCAGTGCAGTGGATATCTGCATCTGTGACAGATCACACACTCTTAACACTCTGTATTCAGAAAATCCCTACCCCTCGTGGCGATCCCCCACGCACCAGCCCGCTGCGGCCTCACCGCCCGATTGCCAGGCTTCACGCATGCCGCCCGCACCGCTCCCGCGCAGCGTCTACGCCACGACGCACGCGTGGTGGCGCCCCGATTGCTCAACAAGATGCTGGTCGGCATGGACGGACGACGCGGACGCATCAGCGAAGTCGAGGCGTATTGCGGCAGGGAGGATGCGGCCGCGCACTCGTTTCGTGGCATGACGCCGCGCACGCAGGTGATGTCCGCTGCGCATGGGCACCTGTATGTGTATTTCATCTACGGCATGCATTGGGCGATCAATACCGTCTGCGGCGGCGCGCCCGGTCATGCGGTGCTGATTCGCGCGCTGGAGCCGCTGGTCGGTATCGACCGCATGCAGGCAGCGCGCGGTGGTGTGCCGGACAAGCACCTGACCACCGGTCCAGGCCGTTTGACGCAGGCCTTCGGTGTGACGGCCGCCGACAACGGGCTGGATCTGACCGATGGCGGGGCACGCTTGTGGATCGAAGACGACGGCACTGGCAACACCGCGGGTCGGCATCCGCAAGGCGGTGGATGCGCCGTGGCGCTGGGTGGTCCCGGGTAGCCGCTATCTGTCGCGCCCGCTACCGCGGTTCAGCGATACACGGCGTGCGCTGCCAGGCGACTGAGCCAGCCACTGCTCCATCGGGGTTTGCTCTGCAGCCCCGGGGCCACGCTGCAACACCTGCAGCGCCTGCTCGGTGTGTTCGGCAGTAAGTTCCTGCAGCGGTTGCAAGCGCTCTGCGGCCCACACCGCCATCGGCATGCCATCGAGATACGCGACGCGATTGCCGGGCACGCGCGCCACGCGCTCGCCGGGCAGGAGGCTGCCCAGCAGATTGCTCGGGTCGCTGGCGCTGACGCATACCCACTGTTGCGGCAAGGCCTGTGCACGCACGCGGCGCAATGCCGCGATCGCATCCGGCAACGCGAACTGCTCTCCGGACAGGCCGGCGATGAATCGGCCACCACGGATGTCGCCACGCGCTTCAAGACGTTGATACATGCGCAGCAGTTCGCGCCACGGTGGCAGCCATGCGGCCTCGCGTTCGAGCAGACGCCAACACACCACCCCATAGCGCCGCAGCAAGCTGCGCGCGACATGTTCCAGCATGTCCTGGTGGCGCTCGCTGGCTTCGGCCAACGGCACCTCCGGCAACGCGCGCACCGGCGCCCAGCGGCCGGCATCGCGAATCCCCAGTGCATTGGCACGGCGACGGTGGCGCGATAGTGCGCTCGGTCGCTTGGAAGCCGGCACCAGCAGCGCGCGCAGCCCGGCATAGCTGTCGCAGTGCGCGCGGCCGCGCATCACCGCCTCGCTCAAGGCCTCTTCCAGTTCGGTTGTCATCAAGCCGGCGGCGTCGGCGATCTCGTCGAAGAACAGCGCACCTTGCTGCTGCAAGACCTCCACCACGCGTTGCGCGCGCGAGCCCAGGGGCGTGTCGTCGGCATCGCGTGCCAGGCTGCTCCAGCGTTGCGCCTCGCGACGTGGCAGCAACACGATCGGCGTGGTCCGCAGCGCCACACCGCTGCGTCCACCGCCGGGGCGTAACCGCGCCCACACGGTGCGACCGGCGGTGCACAACTCGTCCAGCCATGCCGGTCGATAGTCGCGCACGCGTGCAGGCAGCAACTCGCTCTCCCAGAGCACAGCTGGTGCCTCGAAGCCTTCCAGCTGCCCGACCACGCCGGCCAAGGCATCCGGCCCCGCCACCCGGCTGCTGCCGTCCACGTGCTGCCACTCGAACAGAAAGCGCGCGTAGTCGCGCTGCGCCACCGGCTCGATCTCGCGGCGCAATCGTCCCAGGGTATAGCGATGGATGCGCGCCAGCAGATGGCGTTCGCACCATTCTTCCGACTGCGCCTGCGCACTGAACCGCCCGGCCATGACATAGCCCTCGCGCTGCAAGGCGGCCAAGGCAACCAGGATCTCGGCCGCGGGCAACTGCAGTGCGCCGGCCAACGCCGGCACCTGCGCCGGGCCAACGGCAGACAAGCGTCCACGCAGCAGTTCGCGGATGGCCCACTCACGCGTCCATTCGTCAACACGACAATCGGCCGGCGCCTGTAACGGCGGCTGCGGCAACGCCTGCGGATACAGCGGCAGGAACCAGTCGATGCGCTCGGCACTGATCCACAGCGCCGGTGCGCCATCCAGGGCAAGACAACTGGCGCGGCCATCGCCAGCAAGTGCGGCCAGCCACACATGCCAGTGCGCATCGGCGGCTTCATCGACGGGAAGTACGCCCAGCCCGACCAAGGCCTCGTGCATTTCCTCGGCATCGCGTGGCTGCGGCCATGCCTGCTCGCGCACCGATGCGATGGCATCTGCATCGAGCTGCCCCAGGTCGTCGCTGCTCTGCGGCAGGTAGTGGCGGTTCTGCACGGCCTGGGTGCGGCGTTCTTCCAGTGGTGCGTCGTCCAGAAACGCATATGGCCGCGCGTTCAAGGCTTCGGCGGCCAGCGGCGACGGCGCAGCCAGATCGCGCGCCACCAGCGTGATCGCGCCCGATTCCAGCCCGCGCAGCACCTGCAGCCAGCCTTCGCTGTCCATGGCCTGATGCAGGCAATCGTCCAGTGTCTGCATCACCAGCGGGTGATCGGGCACTTCGCGCTCGCCGACCAGATTCTCCGCGCAGGCAACCTGATCGGGGAACACGGTCGCCAGCAGATCCTCCGACTTCATCCGTTGCAGTTGCGGTGCGACCTTGTTGCCGCCGCTAAAGCGCGGCAGCGCCATCGCGTTGGTCGCATTCCAGCGCCAGCGCACGCCGAACAGCGGCGCATCCAGCAAGGCCTGGATCAACACATGCTCGGCCGATGACGAATGCAGATAGCGGGCCACCTCCGCCAAGGCAAAGCTGTGGCTGGTGGACAGCGACAACACGATCGCATCCTCGGTGGCGGCAGCCTGCAGTTCGAAGTTGAAGGTGCGGCAGAAGCGCTTGCGCAACGCCAGTCCCCAGGCACGATTGATGCGGCTGCCATATGGCGAATGGATCACCAACTGGGTGCCGCCGGTGCCATCGAAGAAACGCTCCATCACCAGGCAATGCTGGGTCGGCATCGCGCCCAGCGCCACGCAGGCACTGGCGAGGTAATCCACCAGTTGCCGCGCCGCCTCCGCCGTCAGTCCCCGTTCGCCCACCAGCCATTCGCAGGCGGCCTGGTGCGGCGCTGTTTCGGACGGCACGGCGTCGAGCCGTGCCGCGATCTCGTCGCGCAAACGCGATACCGCCGCCGACAGTTCGTCGCTACGGCCTGGCGCCTCGCCCAGCCAGAACGGAATGTTCGGCGGCGCCCCCTTGGCGTCTTCCACCCGCACCCGCCCCGCTTCCACGCGCAGAATGCGGTAACTGGCGTTGCCCAGTTGAAACACGTCGCCGGTCAGGCTTTCGACGGCGAAATCCTCGTTCACCGTGCCGATCTTGTCTGCCTGCGGCTCCAGCACCACGCTGTAGTCGCCCGTCTCGGGAATGGTGCCGCCGGAGGTCAGTGCGGTCATGCGTGCGCCGCGGCGCGCATGCAGGCGCCGATGCACCGCATCGCGATGCAGATAGCCCGCACGCGGCCCGAGCCGGGTGCTGAAGCCGTCGCACAACATGCGCACCACGCGATCGAACGTGGTGCGGCTCAGTTGCGCGAACGGCCATGCGCGACGCACCAGCGCGAACAGCGCGTCCTCGTCCCAGTCTTCGCATGCGGCCTCGGCCACGATCTGCTGTGCGAGCACATCGATCGGTGCCAGCGGAATGCGCAAGGCATCCAGTTCGCCACGGCGCACGCTATCCAGCAGTGCGGCGCACTCGACCAACTCATCGCGGGTCTGCGGAAACAAGCGTGCCTTCGGCGTCCCACCGACCGCATGCCCGGAACGTCCGGCACGCTGCAGGAACGTGGCGATCGAACGCGGCGACCCGAGCTGGCAGACCAGATCCACATCGCCGATATCCAGCCCCAGTTCGAGCGAGGCGGTGGCCACCAGCACGGTGAGTTCGCCGGCCTTGAGTCGCCGCTCGGCCAGCAGACGGGTTTCGCGCGACAGGCTGCCGTGGTGCGCGGCGACGCGCTGCTTGCCGAGCAGATCGCCAAGATGGCGCGCTGCGCGCTCGGCCATGCGCCGCGTGTTGACGAACACCAGCGTGGTGCGATGTTGCTGCGCGAGTGCGGCCACGCCGGCATACACCTGTAGCCACTGATCGTTGGACATCACCACGCTCAGCGGCGTCGGCGGCAAGGCCAGTGCCAGATCGCGCCTGCGGGTGTAGCCGATATCCACGATCTCGCAGCGCGGCGCCAGCTGGCCGGCATCGCCCGTACCGACCAGGAACTGCGCCACGGTCTCGATCGGCTTCTGCGTCGCCGATAACCCGATACGGGTGATCGGACGCTCCGCCAGCCGCTGCAAGCGCTCCAACGTCAGCGCCAGATGACTGCCGCGCTTGTCCGCCGCCACCGCATGGATTTCATCGACGATGACGGTACGCACATGGCGCAATGCGCTGCGCCCGGAGGCCGAGCCCAACAGCACGTACAACGACTCCGGCGTGGTCACCAGAATATGCGGCGGCGTGCGGCGCGCGTGTGCCCGCTCGCGCTGCGGGGTATCGCCGGTACGCACTGCCGTGCGCACTGCCACATCCGGTAGACCGCTGGCGACCAGTGCGGTGCGGATCCCCTGCAGCGGCGCATCCAGGTTGAGATGGATGTCGTTGGACAGCGCCTTCAATGGCGACACGTAGACCACACGGGTTTCGTCCGGCAACGCACCGCCGTGGGCCAGGCCCTCGCGGATCAAGCCGTCGATGGCGGCGAAGAATGCGGTCAGCGTCTTGCCCGAGCCGGTCGGTGCGGCCACCAGCGTGTGGCGTCCGGCCTGGATTGTCGGCCACGCGGCGACCTGCGCCTGGGTCGGCGCGGCAAAGGTCTGCGCGAACCACGCAGCCACGACGGGATGAAACTGCGGCAGGACCGGATGCATAGGCGATAGCGCACACCGTCACGCCAAACCAGGGCGCGCGGCGCATCGATGCGATATGGCGGGAGTTCACTGGATGGGGTTGCGCTGTATCCGACACAAGCCGGCCGCGACGACGGCGGTGAATGGTTTAGAACTGCGATCGCGCTTGTTGCGCGGCGTCCAGGCGTGCATGGCCGGTGCCTGGACACGGCATGCCACTCATGCACTCGGGCGCGTTCGCCTGCTCCGCGCCCGGCCGACCGCCGCTTGCGCTCTGTCGTCAGCCACATCGGTGGAGACACTACGCTGCCGGGGTGATCGCTGGACTCGGTCAGCGCAGGTGTTCCCGGATGGCATGCGCTGACGTGGACAACCGCACATCTGGTCCTGATGCGTGCGCCGACGATCGATGCCCGCGTGTCGGCCGTGACCCTGCAAATGGCCGACGCTCGGCTGGCTGGATGCAAGCACCTCGGCATCGGAACGTAGCTGCGCCGATTGTCGATCGGCCGCAGGCCATGGCACATTGGCGGCATGCCCAGCCTTATTCTATTGATGATTGCCGGCGCCGCGCTGTACGCGTTCTGGAACTCCTCGCGCGCCGCTGCCGAACGCGCCGGTATCCTCGGCCGCAATGCCTGCCGCGCTGCCGATGTGCAGTGGCTGGATCAGAGCGTGCACTCCACCAGCATCCGCCTGTGCCGCAAGGCCAATGGCTGGCTGGGCTTCGAGCGAACGTTCCGCTTCGAGTATTCGCACGACGGCATCGACCGCCACAGTGGCCGCCTGGTGCTGCGCGGCGATCAGCTGATCGCCTTCACCGGCCCGCAAGTGGCCACGGTGACGCCGCTGAATCCCGAGCATCAGCGCCTGAATTGACGGCTAGCTGTTGCTGGGCGCGTCAGCATGGCGGTCGCGCGCATTGCGGTGGATCGAACGTCCCGACCATCGCTGGTTCCCGGCATCGCCGCACCGCCATCCTCGCTGGCGATGGCCTGACCGGCAGCAGGTAATGCGACGATGCACCACATGCAGCGCGACCCACCCCGTTGCGCGGGGGGAACAGGCGACATACCTGGATGCAACTGCACCCATGCAGACGTTAAAAGCACCGACGCGTTGCGCGCCGGGGCTCTTAGCTACTTGACCACGCGCAGATGCGGGCGCTTGCCACTGCTGGGTGGCTCGTCCGGCGCGGGCGCACCCGGCGGCGGCGCACCCGGATCCGGTGGCTCGCTGCTGGTCCCAGGAATGTCATCCGGCAACGCCATGCCCTGCCCGGTCTCACGCGCGTACACCGCCAACACCGCCGCCATCGGCACCATCACCGGATGGCTGACGCCGCCGAAGCGCGCGTTGAAACTGACGCTCTCATTGTCGACCTGCAAGCCGACCACGGCACGCTCGGCGATGTTCAACACAACGCGGCCGTCCTTGACGGCACTGGCAGGCACCTGCACACCTGGCAGCCCTGCGTCCACCAGAACGTGCGGCGTCATGCCGTTGTCGTTGATCCATTCAACCAAGGCCCGCAACAGGTACGGGCGATGGCTGGTCATGCGGGGGAAATCTTCGCTCATGGCGTCATTTTACCCGCACACGGCCCGCAGCGGCGGCTGCACAACAGGGCGTCGGTCTGTTGGCATACAGTCGGCGCATCAGCCCGGCATATCGCGCAGTTTCTTTTCCTGATCGGTCAGGCTGCGGATGAAGCCGGGGTTGCGGAAGATCCGGTTGCCATAGTCCTCGATCGCCTTGCCGTCCTTGGGCAGACCGATCTCCAATGCTTCCAGTCGCCAGATGATCGGCGCCATCGCGCAATCGGCCAGACTCATTTCCGGATTGAGGAAGAACTTGCTGGCCTTGAACAGCGGCACCGAGGCGGTGAGCAGTTCTTTCAGGCGCTTGCGGCCGGCCTCGGCCTGGGTCTTGTTGCCGAGCTGGATCGCCTGCACCTGCGGCACCCAGTCGTGCTCGATCCGCAGCATCGCCAGACGCAGGCGCGCGCGAGAGAGCGGGTCCACCGGCATCAACGGCGGATGCGGGTAGCGCTCATCCAGGTATTCGCTGACCACCGACGCGGCGTACAGCACCAGATCGCGTTCGACCAGGGTCGGAACCGAATGATAGGGATTGAGATCGATCAGATCTTCGGGGGGATTTTGCGGGTCGACCGGCACCAGGTCGTAGGTCACCCCTTTCGCCGCCAGGACCAAGCGGACCCGGTGGCACAACACGTCGTCGTTGGACGAAAACAAAGTCAAGGTATTCCGCATACGCACACTCGTCGCCATTCAAGGCTCTCCGACGACCGGAATCCGCCGGCCGCATCGGCGCGGCCGGCCCAACGCCGACCGTCACCACGGTCCTTCGAGTGTGCAATCACGTCACGCAAAAGCCAAGAGTGATAGACACCATTCGCCGGCGATTTGGCCATGTTTCTATCTCGAATGTGCGATGGCGCGAGCGAATGACGCCAAATACGCACGCAGTGAGCGGCTGGTCTGCACCCAGCCCGAACAGATGGCTGGCAGTCCAGGCCACGGATGACTGGCTGGGTGCAGGTAGCCGCACGCGACGCTGCCTATCGACACACCGGTCAAACACGCCCTGCCATCCACGGCCACATCGCCGACAAGGCCGGTGATCCGCGCCGAACGCAGCGGGACACCGCGCCGCACGAAAATTGACGCACACAATCGACAAGGACAGCGCAGATTTCCGTCAATGCAGGCCTTGCCGGCTTGTCGCCCTCGCCTACGTTGCGGCGAGGGGTTCTGTGCAGGTGTCCGATGTGGAAGGGCGACGCGGTAGTGCAGCCGCGCCCAGCGCTCAACCTGGCGTTACGCCAGAGGAAGTCAGTGCACGTCCTTCCAGTATTCCTGCTTGAGCAAGTAGGCCAGGAAGGTCAGCAGGACCAGAAACAGGATCACCCATACCCCCATGCTCTGTCGCTTCAACACGGCCGGCTCGCCGGCGTATTCCAGGAAATTGGTGATATCGCGCACGGTCTGATCGAACTCCACCGGCGTCTGGCGGCCCGGCTGACCAAGTTTCAGCCCCTGCACCGGTTTGTCGCCGGTGGCCTTGTCGGGCGGACCGAACTGCGCCTGTTGCAGGCCTTGCAGCTCCCACAAGGGATTGGGCATGGAGGCATTCGGGAACAACTGGTTGTTCCAGCCCAACGGACGGGTCTGATCCAGATAGAACGACTTGAGGTAGGTGTAAACCCAGCCGGTGCCGCGCACCCGCGCAATCAGCGTCAGATCCGGCGGTGCCTTGCCGAACCATTTGGTGGCCGCATCGTGCGGCATGGTGGTCTCGATGTGTTCGCCGACCTTGGCACCGGTGAAGTTGAGGTTGGTCATCACCTCTTCCTCGCTCAAGCCCAGATCGCTGGCCATGCGCGAGTAGCGCAAATATTTCAGCGAATGGCAGCCGGAGCAGTAGTTCATGAACAACTGCGCGCCACGCTGCAGCGATGCACGGTCGCTCAGGTCGTTGCCGGCTTGCTGCACCGCCCCGCCTTCGGCCGCGACCGCCCCGGCAGCAACGAGCAGGCCGCAGAGCAAGGCGGCAGCGCGCATCTTGCATGACCTCACGATGGACTTAGTCATGCATGGTCACCCGTTCCGGTACAGGTTTGGTCTGATCCAGCCACGTCCACAACGGCATGGTGATGAAGAACGCGAAGTACAGAAAGGTCAGCACGCGCCCCACATAGGTCTCATGCGCGTCGGTACCGGGACCGGAACCGATCACGCCCAGCCACACGAAGCACACCACCAGCACGCCAAGCGCGACCTTGGAGATCCAGCCGCGATAGCGGATCGAGCGGACCTTGGCGCGGTCCAGCCATGGCACCAGGAACAGGATGGCGATCGCCGAGAACATCACCAGCACGCCGCCGAGCTTGTTGGGCACCACGCGCAACATCGCGTAGTACGGCGTGTAGTACCACACCGGCTTGATGTGCTCCGGCGTCACCAGGCGATTGGCCTCGGTGAAGTTGTCGTGCTCCAGGAACAGGCCACCGAAGGCAGGCGCGAAGAAGATGATGAAGGCCGCGATCAGCAACAGGAAACCGACACCCACCAGATCCTTGACCGTGTAGTACGGATGGAATGGAATGCCGTCGGCCGGTTTGTGCGCGTCCCAGCGGTTGCCCTTGGGCCCCTTCTTGATGTCCACACCATCCGGGTTGTTGGATCCCACTTCATGCAGCGCGCCCAGGTGCAGCACCACCAGCAGCAACAGCACCAGCGGCAGCGCGATCACATGCAGTGCGAAGAAGCGGTTGAGGGTGGCATCGCCGGGCAGGTAGTCGCCCATGATCCACTCGGTCAACCCGTTGCCGATGACCGGGATCGCCCCGAACAGCGAGATGATCACCTTGGCGCCCCAGAACGACATCTGGCCCCAGGGCAACACATAGCCCATGAAGGCCTCGGCCATCAGCACCAGGTAGATCAGCATGCCCAGGATCCACACCAGCTCGCGTGGTTTCTGGTAGCTGCCGTACATCAGGCCGCGGAACATGTGCAGGTACACCACGATGAAGAACAGCGAGGCGCCGGTGCTGTGCATGTAGCGGATCAGCCAGCCCCACTCCACGTCGCGCATGATGTATTCGATCGAGGCGAACGCCTCGGCCGCGCTGGTCTTGTAGTGCATCGTCAGGAAGATGCCGGTGACGATCTGATTGACCAGCACCACCATCGCCAGCGAGCCGAAGTAGTACCAGATGTTGAAGTTCTTCGGTGCGTAGTACTCGCTGATGTGCTTGCGGTACGTGGGCATCAGCCCCGGTGCGCGTTCGTTGACCCACTCGAACACGCCGTTGGCGGTACGAACCAGGATATTGCTCATCAGGCAGCCCCCGTGCTTTTGGCCGACGTCCCGGCACCATCGGGATCGACACCGATCACCAGGGTGTTGTCGTCCACGTAATGGTGTGGGGGCACCAACAGGTTGATCGGTGCCGGCACGCCGTCGAAGACGCGGCCCGACATGTCGAAGCGCGACTTATGGCACGGGCAGAAGTAGCCGCCCTTCCATTGCGGGTCGTACGGCTCGGGGCGGATCTCGGCGACCATTTCCGGCGAGCAGCCCAGATGCGTGCACAGCCCGACCAGCACCGAGATATCGGACTTGATCGAGCGGTATTCGGGATTCTTCAGCACGTAGTCCGGCTGCTGGTCCTTGTTCTCGGACTTGGGGTCCTTGAGCCGGTCATCCAGGGACGGCAATGCGTCCAGCATCGCCTTGGAACGTTTGACGATCCAGATGGGCTGACCGCGCCATTCCAGAACCAGCCGTTGTCCTTCCTGCAATGCGCTGATGTCGGCGGTGACCGGTGCACCCGCCAACTTGGCGCGTGCGCTGGGATTCCACGACTTCACGAACGCAGCTGCGACAAATCCTGCTCCGACCACACCGACCACGGACGTTGTCGCGGTCAAAAACCGGCGACGCCCGAGATCAGCAGGTGCGTTTACCCCATCGTTGGCCATCCGGCTCTCCGATCTTGATTAGGTAGCGTGAGGCTGCCAACGGCTGGCGGGGGGTCCAGCCGCGATGAATCGACCGCAGTGTAGCGGAACGCTTAATACACACACAATGCAATGTACGCAGTCGGACCGGCGCAGTGCAAATGGTAGATGCCTGCATCGACGGATCGCATGCGTGAGAACACGCGCCGCGACGCAGCTGGCTGTGACCCAATGCGCAACACAGACCACGGGATGCCGGAGGTGGAGCGGATGGACGCACGCGCAGCGGATGCGGCCAGAACGCTGCGCGGAGGTCGGCCCATCTACGGATCGCATCGCACGGCACGCAACTGGATGCCGCCTGCAGGCGTTGCGTGGAGACGCAGCCCTCAATTGGCGGTGGTGGCCTGCCCACGATAGCGACCGGCCAGCAGCCCGACGCGTTGCACATAGCGCTGGGTCTCGCTGTAAGGCGGCACGCCGCCATAGCGATCCACTGCGCCTTCGCCTGCGTTGTAGCCGGCTGCGGCGAGCGTGAGATCGCCATTGAAGCGTTTCAGCAACCAGGAAAGATATTGCACGCCGCCGCGAATATTTTGCGTTGCATCATAGGCATCGCTGACACCGAAACGGCGTGCGGTGCCAGGCATCAACTGCATCAAGCCTTGGGCGCCGGCGCGACTGAGCGCCAGCGGGTTGTACGCCGACTCGGCATGGATGATCGCCCGCACGATGGCTTCTTCGACACCGAAATCGCGCGCGGCTGCGGTGATTTCCTGCTGGTAGGCATTGGTGTTGAGGCGGATCGCGCCAAAATTGACGCCAGGCTTGGCACCGCAGGCGTAACAGGTTTCGATGAAGCTGTAGTGGATGGTGCGCAGGCCTTCGATGCTGGCGACCTGGCGTGGGCGCGCGCTGGTGTAGTGGCGCACACCGTCCTTCATGTAGGAATAGACCTGCCCGCTGACCACGCGGCGTGGATTGACCGCTGCGGCGGCAGGCATGGGCGCGACCGACGTTTCCGACACCGGCTGCGTGCGCGGCACGATCACCGAAGCGACCTCGGCTGCGCGCGGCGCGCGCGCGCTGGCCGGCTGGCTGATGATCGTGGCCGGTGCCCCGCTATCGATGTTGGAGACGCTGCGCGTAGACCCCGCCACCGGAGCGGCGACCGGGCTCGCCACCCGTGGCGGCAGGCGACGCACAGAACGATCCGGGGTATAGCTGCTGATGACGCTGCAGCTCGCCCCACTCTGACGCTTGCTCAGATAACTGGTAATTCCATCGCCGCTGACGCATTTGTACAGGGTGCCGGCGCTGACCGGCGCCGCCGACAACGTGACAAGGACCACCCCCAGCAGTCTTGACATCCCCTTCATGTGGCGGAGTGTCCCAGCTTGCCCGGAGCTTGCCAAGTGCAGCCATCGGTTATCCGGGCAACGGGTCCAGTCGCACGCGCAACGCGTTCAGCGCCTGGCTCAACGGTTCGCGCACGCTGTCGGGACAGATCCGGTCGAACGGCAGATCGAGCAGCAACAGGTTGGCCGCCAGTGCCGGCATGCTCGGTGCCCCCAGGCCAAGCCAGCAATAGTCGGTGCCTTCCGCTTCCAGCGCCCCCAGCCAGGGCGGAATGCGGGCGGCGAGCACGTCGAGGGTGCCGCGCAGCCGCACTCGCGCCCGGCACGGGAACGGCGACTCGCCGATCGCCTTGCGCAGCAGCTGCAGCGGTTCTTCCGGCAACGCACGGGCGACGCATGGCCCCCCAGTCACGACAGCCTGGTCGATCCGGTCGGCCCGCAAGGTGCGCCAATCCTGGCGTTCGCAGTCCCACACCAGCAGGTACCAGCGTCGCCCGTAATTCACCAACAGCGCCGGCTCGACCCGCCGCGTGATGGGCTCGCCAGAATGACGGCGATAGTCCAGTTGCAGTGCGACGCGGTCGCGGCAGGCACTGGCCAAGTGCGCCAGCAGCGCTGCATCCACCAACGCCCCGGCTTCCACGATCGGCAGACTGGCCATGGCCGCATGCGCGCCACTGGCACGCTGACCACTGCGTCGCGGTATCAAGGGATCCAGCTTGGCCAATACGCGGGCGGCAGCGGCGTCCATATCGCCGATTGCCGGGGCGGCCGCACGCAAGGCGATCGCCACCGTCAGCGCTTCATCCTCTTCGAACAACAACGGCAACGTGGCTGCCCCCTGCCCCAGCCGGTAGCCACCGGCGGTTCCGGTCGCGGCATGCACCGGGTAACCCAGCTCGCGCAGGCGGTCGATATCGCGCCGCACGCTGCGCGGGTGAATCTCCAGCCGCTCGGCCAGGGCTGCGCCCGACCAACGACGACCGCCTTGCAGCAGCGAAAGCAGACGCAACAGGCGGGCGGCAGTGGAGGCCATCGCGCCACCGTATTGCGGACAGAAGATGTCCGCAATAGGTGCGTAGGATTTCCGCATCACCTCGTGTCGCCTTTCGCCTCCACCAAGGAACCGCAATGTCCGATCGTCACATCACCCTGTTCCACAACCCCCGCTCGCGTTCGCGTGGCGTGCTGGTGCTGCTGGAAGAACTCGGCGCCGACTACGATCTGCAGATCATCAACCTGGAAAAAGGCGAGCAGCGCACGCCGGACTACCTGGCGATCAACCCGATGGGCAAGATCCCCGCGATCCGTCATGGCGATGCGGTGGTCACCGAGCAGGTGGCGATCTATCAGTACCTGGCCGAGTTGTATCCGGAAGCCGGTCTGTCGCCGGGACCGGGCGATGCGGATCGCGGCGCCTACCTGCGCTGGATGGCCTTTTATGGCTCGGCGTTCGAGCCGGCGATCATCGACCGTGCGCTGAAGCGCGAGGCGCCGCCGCGCGGGATGTCGCCATATGCCGATTGCGACACGGTGCTGCAGGTGATCGATACGCAACTGGCCAAGGGCGACTATCTATTGGGCGAGCGCTGCAGCGCGGCCGACGTGCTGTGGGGTGGCGCGCTGGGCTGGATGGTCGATTTCAGCCTGATCGACCCACCGGCCACCACCCGCGCCTACATCGCCCGCATGGCCGACCGCCCGGCGTTCGCCCGCGCCGAGGCAACCAACGCCAAGGTCTGACCATCGGACGCAGCCGACACAAGCAGGTAAACTGCCCGGCTATCTTCTACCCGCCTGGAATAAGCGCCATGCCCGGGACGTCCGTTTCCGATCTGTCCGCAGCCACCGCCGTGGACGCACCTGCCCTGTTGCCGCTGCCGGTGGCTCGCCCGTCGGCGCCTGCCGTGGTACGCGGCAAGCTCTACATCAAGACCCACGGGTGCCAGATGAACGAGTACGACTCGGCCAAGATGGCCGACGTGCTCGCCGCCTCCGACGGCCTGGAGCTGACCGATAACCCCGAAGACGCCGACGTGGTGCTGGTCAACACCTGCTCCATCCGCGAGAAGGCGCAGGAAAAGGTGTTCAGCCAGCTGGGCCGCTGGCGCTTGCTCAAGGAAAACCGGGCCAAGGCCGGCGGTACGCCGGTGATCATCGGGGTGGGCGGTTGCGTGGCCTCGCAAGAGGGCGAAGCCATCGTCAAGCGCGCGCCCTACGTGGATCTGGTATTCGGCCCGCAGACCCTGCATCGCCTGCCGGAGCTGATCCGCGCACGGCGCGAATCGGGCAAGTCGCAGGTGGACATCAGCTTCCCGGAAATCGAGAAGTTCGATCGCCTGCCCGAGCCGCGCGCCGATGGCCCGTCGGCGTTCGTGTCGATCATGGAAGGCTGCTCCAAATATTGCTCGTTCTGCGTGGTGCCCTACACCCGTGGCGAAGAAGTCAGCCGGCCGTTCGAAGATGTGCTGGTGGAAGTGGCGCAACTGGCCGCGCAAGGCGTGCGCGAGATCAACCTGCTCGGCCAGAACGTCAACGCGTATCGCGGTGCGTATGGCGCCGACGCGGGCGAGGCGGCGCAGTATGCCGATCTGGGCTTGTTGATCCGCACCATCGCGCAGATCGACGGCATCGGCCGCATCCGTTTCACCACCTCGCACCCGCTGGAATTTTCCGACTCATTGGTCGATGCGTATCGCGACGTGCCGCAGTTGGCCAATTACCTGCACTTGCCGGTGCAGGCCGGCAGCGACCGCATCCTGTCGGCGATGAAGCGTGGCTACACCGCGCTGGAATTCAAGTCCAAGATCCGCAAGCTGCGCGCGGTGCGCCCGGATATTTCGATCAGTTCGGACTTTATCGTCGGTTTTCCCGGCGAGACCGAAGCGGATTTCGAAAAGACTATGAAGTTGATCGAAGACGTCGGTTTCGATCAGAGCTTTTCGTTCGTGTATTCGCGTCGCCCCGGCACGCCGGCCGCGGATCTGGAAGACGACACGCCCGATGCGCTCAAGCAAGCGCGCCTGGCCCGCTTGCAGGCGCACATCAGTGCGCATGCGGCGACCATTTCGCAGTCCATGGTCGGCAGCGTGCAGCGGGTGCTGGTGGAAGGCCCCTCGCGCCGCGATCCGAACGAATTGACCGGCAGGAGCGAGAACATGCGCCCGGTGAATTTTGCCGGCAATCCGCGCCTGATCGGGCACTTCGTGGACGTGCTGATCACCGAGGCGATGAGCAATTCGCTGCGTGGCGTCATCCAGGTGAGTGACAGCGCGAGTTGATACGACCCAGGCGCCGGATGCCTGGCGCCATGGTGCAGCATCGCGCGCCTCGCATATGCGCTGATCGGCGGATACGCGCCGACCGATCGAGACCTGCGCTGCGCTGCGGCCGGCTAATCGTTGCACCCCCTGAGTGCGACGGTACTTGCGTTGCATGGCTGGAACAGCAACGTCGCCGCGCGATCTTCCGCAATCACGCTGCTGGCAGGGCCATTGCGCTGCATCGGCTCAGTGTCGCTCGCGCTTGGGCGCGCTGCTGCGCCGTGGCCGGCCTGCGGGTCTACAACAGCGCGTATCGCTCGCACAGCGGTCTCGGTCGTGATCGCGCATGACACACGGCACCGACTCGCCTCGTTGCGCAGCACCCACAGCTGGTGATCAAAATTTCACCATCCATCTGCAACACCTTGCGGCGCAAGGCCTCACCATACTTACCCACAGGCTTTGCCGAATTCGATCCACACCGCTTGTGGACAACCGCCATCGCAGTGGTGATTTTTTCACCACCACCCTGCCAGACCTTGCGTCAGTAAGCGTCGCACTTTTTATCCACAGGTTAGTGATGCGTGACTCCACAGCGATTGTGGAAAACCCGCGCACGTCGCCCAGCGATCTCGGAGCCGCGCCATTGCGGCGCCCGGGCGTGTTGGTGGGATCACACGCTGCGCGCTACCCTCGTCTGCCGCCCAACCGATCAGCGCATGCGTGCGCGGTCCGATCCGACCATGAACTCATCTGCACACCGCGACTTCACCCTGGAACCCGACGATACCGAGCGCCTGGCCAATCTGGCCGGCCCGTTCGACGCGCACCTGCGCCAGATCGAGCTCAAGCTGGGTGTGGAGATCGCCAATCGCGGCAACATCTTTCGCGTCACCGGCCCGGAGCCGGCGATCACCGCCACGCAGACGCTGCTGACCGCGCTATACGACGAAGCCGCCTCCACCACTTTCGACAGTCACGCCATCCATCTGCGCTTGAACGATGCCAATGTCGAGCACGTGGTCGATCGTTCCTATGCAGCGCAAGAAGTGGCGATCAAGGTCAAGCGCGGCACGGTGCGTGGCCGCGGCGCCAACCAGGCCAAGTACCTGCACGCGATCACCACCCATGACATCAATTTCGGCATCGGCCCGGCCGGTACCGGCAAGACCTTCCTGGCGGTGGCCAGCGCGGTGGAAGCCTTGAACGAGTCGCGCGTGCAGCGGCTGATCCTGGTGCGCCCGGCAGTGGAAGCCGGCGAGAAGCTGGGTTTCCTGCCAGGCGACCTGAGCCAGAAGGTGGACCCGTACCTGCGCCCGCTGTACGACGCGCTGTACGAAATGCTGGGCGTGGAAAAGGTGGTCAAGCTGCTGGAGCGCAACGTGATCGAAATCGCACCGCTGGCGTACATGCGCGGCCGCACGCTCAACGATGCGTACGTGATCCTGGACGAGGCGCAGAACACCACCATCGAACAGATGAAGATGTTCCTGACCCGCCTGGGTTTCGGCTCCACCGCCGTGGTCACCGGCGACCTGACCCAGATCGACCTGCCCAAGCACGTCAAATCCGGCTTGCGCGATGCGATCGAGGTGCTGCACGAGGTCGACGGGGTCAGCTTCACGTTCTTCGAAGCGCGCGACGTGGTGCGGCATCCGTTGGTGGCGCGTATCGTCAATGCCTACGAAAAGCGCGAAAGCGCCTTGTCGCCGCCTGCAGCCGACTGACGATGCGCGGCACGGGCTTGCTGTGGGGAGTGTGGCTGATGCTGGCTTGCCAGGGCTCGGCGCAAGCGCAAGCATCCGAACAAACCGACACGACCACGCGCATCACCCTGCGACAGCAGCTTGCTGCCTCCTGCGTGTCGGTGGCCGGCGCGCAAACGACCATCCTGCTGGGCCGTGCCGAGCTGGAACGACTCGCGATGGGAAAGCCTGCAGCCGCTGCGGCAGTTGAGGACGATGCGCAGCGGCTGGCGCGGCTCGCAGGCGTGCGGGCGCAGGGAGTGCTTGCCTCCACTGGCAAGGCGCACGACCGCTTCGGCTGCGCGGTGGTTCAGGAGGGCAAGGGAAGCGCCGACACGCATTATCTGCTCGGTCAACTGCTGGAACGCGGCCGGGCAGCGGTCTGGACCCAGGCCCCGGCGGGCTTCGCCCCTGCCATCGAGGTCAGGCGGGTCGATCCGCATTGCCGGAACGGGCCGATGGGCAGTGCGTTTTATCGCGTCGCCGACGGCGGTCCGTTGATACTGGTGCTGGTGGAGTGCGTCCGCTGATGCCCGCTCACTCAAGCGCGGATGCGCGGACAGGCATCGCAGCAAGGCGCCACTCGCGCGATACTGTTACCTCTGTCTGATCTGACTTGTTGGTGTTGCCATGACCAAAGGCCCCATTCGCCTAGACGTCGCCGTCAGTTACGCGCTCCCGCGCGCCGGTTTGCCCTCGGCGGTGAGTTTTCGCAAGTGGGTGGCTGCGGCGCTGAAGGGACGCATCCGCGAGGCCGATCTGGCGGTGCGCCTGGTCGATGAGAAGGAAGGCTGCTCGCTCAATCATCATTACCGTGGCAAGGACTACGCCACCAATGTGCTGAGCTTTCCGGCCGAGTTGCCCGAAGGCCTGCCCAAGGGCATCAAGATGCCGCTGCTCGGCGATCTGGTGATCTGCGCGCCGGTGGTGGCGCGCGAGGCGGCCGAACAAGGCAAGTCGCTGGCCGCGCATTACGCCCATCTGACCGTGCACGGCACCTTGCATCTGCTGGGCTGGGATCACGAAGACGACAAGGAAGCCGACGCGATGGAGCAGCTGGAGCGCGAAATCCTGGCCGACCTAGGCATCGACGACCCGTACGCGGGAGAGCACTGATGCCAACCGGGCTATGGCTGCGGGCCAGCGGCATCACCGCTCTGCTGTGGCTGGGCGTGTCCGCGGCTTGGGCCCAGGGCGCGCCGGTGCGCCCGGACCTGCCGGCCCTGATCGAATGCCGCCAGCGCATTGGCGACTTCAACGCGCTGGCGCCGGTGCTGGCCGACCCGCTCAAGGCGGTCGCGCTGGGCTGGACGCCGCTGGAGCAGGCCAACCTGTTCATGACCGAATACACGCTCAACACGCCGATCAGCGTGTTCGGCCACCGCACCACCCATATCGCGTTCTCCGGCGCCAGCGTCATGGCGCTGCTGGACCTGCCCGATCCGCGCCCGTTGGCCAAGCAATTGAACCTGGAACTGGGCGTGGATAACGCCGACAAGGTCATGTACGGGCGCGAGCTGGTCAGCGAAGACACCACCAACCCCAAGACCGGCGAGGCGATGATCGAATCGATCGTGCTCAGCGTCTCCAACGTGAAGTCGCATCCGGGCAAGACCGTGGTCGGCTGCGGCTATAGCCTGGACCTGCCCTGAAGCACGGCGTCCGCCCCTGCCCCGTCCACAGCGCCTTGGCGGCTTCCTGCTAGACTGGCGCCTATCGCCTGGTTTGCCGGGTGCCGTCCCCCGTCACGATGTCCGAAGACGACAGTAGCCAATCCCAAGAAACACCCGAAAAACGCCGTAGCTGGCTCGAGCGCCTGAGCGCTGCCTTCTCCGGCGAGCCCCATACCCGCGACGAACTGGTCGCGTTGCTGCGGACCGCCGAACAGGACGGTCTCATCGCCGCAGACACCTTGCGCATGATGGAAGGCGCGATCTCCGTGTCCGAGCTCACCGTGGGCGATGTGATGATCTCGCGCTCGCAGATGGTCTCGTTGCCGGTGGAAGCACGTTTCATCGACCTGATGAAGCAGGTGGTCGAATCCGGCCATTCGCGCTTCCCCGTGCACGGCGAGAACAAGGACGAAGTGCTCGGCATCCTGCTGGCCAAGGACCTGTTGCGCGGCGTGGTCGCCGACAACGGGCCCGGCAACGTGCGCGAACTGTTGCGCCCGGCGGTGCTGATCCCCGAATCCAAGAAGCTCAACGTCCTGCTCAAGGAATTCCGCCTGTCGCGCAACCACATGGCGATCGTGGTGGACGAGTACGGCGGCGTCGCCGGCCTGGTCACCATCGAAGACGTGCTGGAGCAGATCGTCGGCCAGATCGACGACGAGCACGACGATGCCGAAGAAGAGAATTCGCTGATCGCCATCCAGGCCGACGGCCGCTATGTGGTCGATGCGCTGACGCCGATCGAAGACTTCAACGAACGCTTTGGTGCGCAATTTCCCGACGACGAATACGACACCGTCGGCGGCCTGGTCACCGATGCGATCGGGCATCTGCCGGAAACCGGCGAAGAGCTGACGCTGGGGCGCTTTGCGTTCCGCGTGGCCAAGGCCGACGCGCGACGCGTGCATGCCTTCCATGTGACCATTCTGCCGCCAGACTCGCAGGACGAGGCTTGAACCTGTCGCCTTGCATTGCCGCTGCAGCGTCCAACCGCAGCAGCGTTCGGCACTGGGCTGCGTGCTTGATCGTCCTGCTGTTGGCGCTCCTGGTCGCACCGGTGGCCATGGCTCAGGCTGCCAGCCAAGCCACCGTCCAGCCATCTGTACCGGCACCGCGTGTCGGTGTGGTCACCATGCAGCCGGGCGAGGTGTTCTTCGAACGCTTCGGTCACGATGCCATCGTGGTGGTCGATCCCGTCACCCAGCAGGCCACCTCGTACAACTTCGGCTTCTTCGATCCAAGCGAGCCGGATTTCGTCCCGCGTTTTGCGCGCGGCGAGATGATGTATTACCTGGTGGCGTTGCCGCTGGAAGAAGACCTGCAGCAATATCGCGCCGGCGGCCGCGGCGTCAGCATCCAATGGCTGGACCTGCCACCGGAACAGGCGCGCGCCCTGGCCGATGGGCTCGCCATCCGCAGCCAGCCGGAAAATGCGCGCTACCACTACGATTACTTCATGGCCAACTGCGCCACGATGGTCCGCGACACGCTGGACCGTGCCATGGGCGGCGCATTGAAATCGCAACTGGCCGGCCGCTCGCGTGGCAACACGTTCCGTAGCGAAGCAGTGCGCCTGGCCTCCCCTGCCCCGTGGATGTGGCTGGGCTTCGATCTGGGGCTGGGCCCTTACGCGGACCGCCCGCTATCGCGCTGGGAAGAAGCCTTCGTGCCGATGCGGCTGGCCGACAGCCTGACCCAGGTGCACAACAGTGCCGGCCGCCCGTTGGTGCAGTCCACCCAGGTCGTGCTGCCGCATCGCATCGCACCGGAGCCGGCCGAACAGCAGCGGCATTGGTGGCCCTGGCTGCTGACCGGGCTGATCGTCGCTGCCGGCGTGCTGGCACTCGGTCGCAGGCAACGTCTGCTGGCCGCGCTTGCACTGCCGTACTGGCTACTGTGCGCAATCGGCGGCGGCTTGCTGGTGTATCTGTGGGGCTTCACCGTGCATCAATCGGCATGGGCCAACCGCAACCTGTTGTTGGTCAACCCGCTATGCCTGCTGTTGCTGATCGGCGGCATCGCCGTGTGGCGTGGACGCCGGCCGGGACGCTGGTTCGATGTGGTGCGCTGGGTGGTCGCTGCCTCGGCGCTGCTGGCCTTGCTGATCCACTGGCTGTCGTTCCAGGCGCAGGGCAACCTGCAATGGGTGCTGCTGCTGTTGCCGATCCACACTGCGCTCGCCATCGCATTGCGGCGGCGTGACGTGCCCCCTCGCATGCGCTGACCCAGGATGCGCCCATGAATCACCACGGCAGCCATCCGGACAACCCCTCCTGCGTCATCACCTGCGCCTATTACGACGGCCAGGGCGAACGCCACGACATCAGCCTGGAGCAGATCAGCGATGTGCTGCAGCGCCCGGACGGGTTTGTCTGGGTAGGGCTGTACGAGCCGCAGGAATCGGTGCTGCACAAACTGCAGGACGAGTTCGGCCTGCACGATCTGGCGATCGAAGACGCGCTCAAGGCGCATCAACGCCCCAAGGCCGAGAGCTACGGCAATTCGTTGTTCGTGGTGGTCAACACCGCACAACTGGTCAACGAACGCATCCGCTATGGCGAGACGCATGCGTTTTTAGGTGCACGCTTTCTGTTGACCGTGCGCCATGGCGCGTCGCTATCGTATTCGCCCGTGCGGCACCGGGTCGAACGTGAGCCGGCGATGCTGCGCATGGGCGCTTCGTTCTGCCTGTATGGCGTGCTCGATTTCGTGGTCGACAACTACCTGCCGATCATGGACGAGTTCCGCGACACGCTGGAAGGCCTGGAAAAAGACATCTTCGCCGACGACTACAAACGCGAAACGGTGGTGCGCCTGTATGAGCTCAAGCGCGAACTCAACAAGATGCGGCTGGTGGTGGCGCCACTGCAGGACGTACTCTCGCATCTCAAGCGCAACCCTGGCTCGCTGATCCACGACGAGGTCGGCATCTACCTGCGCGACGTCCTCGATCACGCCGTGCGCAGTAACGACGCCATCGACACCTTGCGCGAAATGCTGGGCACCGCACTCAGCGTCAACCTGTCGATGGTGACGCTGGCACAGGGCGAAACCGTCAAGCGCCTGGGTGCCTGGGCCGCATTGCTGGCGGCCCCGACCCTGATCACCAGTTGGTACGGCATGAACTTCACCCACATGCCCGAGCTGGACAAACGCTACGCATACCCCTTGCTCGTGGCCGGCGTGGTTGGCTCATGCCTGGCGCTGTATCGCCTGTTCAAGCGCGCGCGGTGGCTGTAGGGCCGCTTTGCGGCCGGGAGTCGGGAGTCGGGAGTCGGGATTGGTTAGAGCGGGTTTGCTGATTGCTGATCCAGCTTGAGCCATGGGTGTGTTTTGATCGCTATTGCTTTAATCGGTTGACCAAGACTGTTTGATGTCTGGTGGTTTCTGTTGGCGTACGCGCGAGTCAACCAGCGCCTCATCCGCCCATCGGGCACCTTCTCCCGATGGAGAAGGGAGCGCCGTGGCCTTTACGAATCCCAACTCCCGAATCACCAATCCCCGCTCTCAAGCCACATAGATCGTCTTGATGTTCATAAACTCGTGGATGCCGTGCTCTGCCAGTTCGCGGCCGAATCCCGAGCGCTTGATACCGCCGAACGGCAGACGCACATCGCTCTTGACCACCGAATTGACGAACGCCGCACCGCACTGCAATTGTTGGGCGACGCGTTCGCCGCGTTTGGCATCGGCAGTCCACACGCTGCCGCCGAGGCCGAAGCTGGTGTCGTTGGCCACGCGCACCGCATCCGCTTCGTCCCTCACCCGGATCACCGAAGCGACCGGGCCGAACAGCTCTTCGTCATAGGCCGGCATGCCCGGCGCGACCTGATCGAGAATGGTGGCCGGGTAACCGGCATGCGAGCCGGGCACCGGTTCGCCACCGAGCAACACGATGGCGCCTTTCTGTACGCTGGCCCGCACCTGCGCATGCAGTTCGTCCCGCAGATCGGCCCGCGCCATTGGCGCGAGCGTGGTGCCGTCCTGCTGCGGGTCGCCGAGCACGCGCTCGGAAGCGGCCACGACGAAGCGTTCGATAAAGCGATCGGCGATCGCATCCACCACGATGAAGCGCTTGGCAGCGATGCAGGTCTGCCCGCTGTTGTCGAACCGCGATTGCACCGCCGACTGCACGGTGTGCTCCAGATCGGCGTCTTCCAGCACCACGAAGGCGTCGCTGCCGCCGAGCTCCATTACGCACTTCTTCAGCTGGTCGCCGGCGTTGGCAGCCAGCGAACGGCCCGCGCGTTCGCTACCGGTCAGCGTCACTGCGGCAATGCGCGCGTCGCGCAGCACCTCTGCCGCCTGGTCGTTGTCGATATGCAGCACGTCGAACACGCCTGGCGGGATACCGGCCGCGTCCAGCACCTGCTTCATCGCATCGGCGCAACGCGGTACGTTGCTGGCGTGCTTGAGCAATGCCACATTGCCCGCCATCAGGCCTGGCGCGAGAAAACGAAACGCTTGCCACAGCGGAAAATTCCACGGCATCACCGCGAAGACGCAACCTAGCGGCTCGTAACGCACATAGCTGGATCGCGCTTCGGTCGGGATATCACGCGACGCCAGGTACGCGGCCGCGTGCTCGGCGTAATAGGCACACGCCTGCGCGCACTTGTCGACCTCGGCCAGCGCTTCATGGCGCAGCTTGCCCATCTCGGCGGTCATGGTGCGCTGCAGGTCGTCGCGTCGTTTCGTCAGCTCCTCGCCGACGCGGCGCAGCCGTGCGCCGCGCTCGGCCAGTGGCAGCGCTGCCCAACCGGGGAACGCGTTGGCGGCGGCGGCAAGACGCGCCTCGATGGCGGCGGCGTCCAGGGTGTGCTGGGTGTGCTCGACCCGGCCGTTGGCCGGATTGATGGTGTCGTAGGACATGACGGTCTCCTGTTACAGGCAGGCCATGCTAGTACCCGGCAAGTTGGAGCCGCGTCACAACCGCTTCAACTCACTGCAACGCTGTGTTTGCCCACACCGCGACGCAATGCCGCATCTCCATCGGGCCGCTCGCCGACGAACGGCAGCTGGAATGACTCCCAAATCAAGATGACGAAGGCAGCACTGCCCTGTCCATGGTCCAACCGCACGGAATGCTCTAGCATCCCGCAATTGGCAGATTCGTTTATTCACGGAAGACCACAACATGCGCCGGGATCTCATTGCTCTAGTTGTAATTGGTGCCAGCGCATGCCTGCCCGGATGCGCCGCCATCCAGGACATGTTTCACGGCCCGCGTCCCAGCCCGAACGGATTTGTCACCGTGAGCTGCATAGATGCTGTGCCCAACCGCACGCAACCCTGCGAGGAAGAGGCGCTGCGTGCGTGCTCGGACACGGCGATCCGCCAATTCGTTACTGCGCAGTCGTCGCCGAACATGGTCACGATCTATCCGATCAGCAAAAAGTCCAAGGACGACGGCAAGGACGACGGCAAGAAAAATCGCAAGGATCACGACGACGAACAACCCAGAGTCGAGCAACAGGGCTACCAGATCAGCGCCGAGTATCAGTGCTACCTGACCAAACCGCAGCCCTGGGACAGCGGTTACACGCCTCCAGCCAGGTAAGAGCAGCCGATCGAACGGTTGCACTCACCGCCCGGCGCACGCGCGGAAGGCGTCCAGAATCGGCTTGCCAGCTTCGTACCAGTCGGTGGTTTCACCGTTGGCAGCTGTCTGGCAGCCGCTTGCTGCGGTTCATTCGCCTCACCAATGCTGGCAGGCGCTCAGGAAGCAGCCTGCAGCGCCAACCGTACGTCACGCTGACGGCGCTTCTCGCTGCGGGCGAGCAACCACCAGCCGATCACCGCGACGGCCGACACTGCCAGCACCATGACCGTCGCAAGAGCGTTGATCTTGGGGCTGATGCCCATCCGTACCGACGCGAATACCTTGATCGGCAATGTGGTGGAACTGGGCCCGGACAGAAAACTGGCGATCACCACATCGTCCAGCGACAGCGTGAATGCCAGCAACCAGGCCGCTGCCAATGCCGGCGCGATGATGGGCAACGTGATCAGCGCGAACACCTTCAACGGCGTCGCGCCCAGATCCATCGCCGCTTCTTCCAGCGAGCGATCCAGTTCCTGCAGGCGCGAGGACATCAGCACCGTGACGAAGGAGACAGTGAAGGTGACGTGCGCCATCCAGATGGCGACCATGCCGCGCGGTGCGATGCCCAGCACGCCCCCCATCGACACCAGCAACAGCAGGATCGACAGGCCGATGATCACTTCCGGCATCACCAGGGGCGCGGTGATCAACGCACCGAACAGGGTCTTGCCGGGAAAGCGTCGCATGCGCACCATCGCCATGGCCGCCATCGTGCCCAGCACCGTCGAGGCGCAGGCCGTCCAGAACGCAACCTTCAGGCTGACCCAGGCCGCCTCCAATAACTGACGATCGCCCAACAACGCGCCATACCAGCGGGTGGAAAAACCGCCCCATACCGTCGCCAGCCGCGAGGCGTTGAACGAGTAGACCATCAGCAACAGGATCGGCAGATACAGAAAGCCGAAACCCAGCGCGAGCACGCTGGCGCCCACCATGCGGCCACTGCGAGAGGTGCGCATCATGCCGGCCGCCCTTCCAGCTCGCGCTGCTGATAACGGTGGAAGATCACGATCGGCACCAGTAACAGCAGCAACATCACCGTGGCCACTGCGGCGGCCATTGGCCAGTCGCGGTTATTGAAGAACTCGCCCCACAGCACGCGGCCGATCATCAAGGTGTCCGGGCCGCCCAGCATTTCCGGGATCACGAACTCGCCCACTGCCGGAATCATCACCAGCATGCAGCCAGCCACGATCCCGTTGCGCGACAGCGGCAAGGTGATGCGCACGAACGCCTGCCACGGGCGTGCGCCCAGGTCGTAGGCCGCTTCGAGCAGGCGCTGATCGTGCTTGACCAGGTTGGCGTACAGCGGCAGCACCATGAACGGCAGATAGCAGTACACGATGCCGATATACGCGGCGAGCGGTGTGTACAGCAACTGCACTGGTTGCCGGATCACGCCCAACGCCAGCAGCGCCTGATTGAGCAAGCCATTGCCATCGAGAATGCCGATCCACGCGTACACACGGATCAAGAACGAGGTCCACGATGGCAGCACCACCAGCATCATCGCCACATGGCGCGTGGCCAGCGGCAGACGCGCGATGACGTAGGCCATCGGGTAACCGATCGACAACGCAAACACGGTCGACACCGCCGCGATCCTGATCGAATTCGCGTACGCCGCCACGTACTGGCTGTCGCGCAGCAAGGCCAGATAATTGTTCAGATGCAGCTTGACGTGCATCGCGCCGTCGGCCGCATGGGCGAACAGCGGCGTGTACGGCGGCATCGCCGTGGCGCGTTCGGCGAAGGAGATCTTCAGCACGATCAGAAACGGGATCGCAAAAAACACCAGCAGCCACAGATACGGCGCAGCGATCACGCCCCAGCGTGCACCCGGCAGTGCGCGCAGCAGGCGCCGCATCATGCGGTGAGCACCACGCCGTCCTGCTCGCCCCACCCTACCCATACCGTATCGCCCCAGGTCGGCGCCTGGCTACCCGCGCGCTGACGATTGGCAACGTGGACCATCAGCTTGAAACCGCTGGGCAGGCGCACGTGATACACCGAATGGCTGCCGAAATACGCGATGTCTTCGATCACGCCCTGCGCCTTGTTGCAGGCCTGTGCGGGTTCATCCTTGCCGATGGCGAGCTGTTCCGGGCGCAGCGCAAATGCCACTGCCTGCGCTTGCAACCCGGGGATGCCGTGGCCGATGCGGATACCGGCATCGAACGCAGAGGCCTGGAGGTTGACGGCATCCGGCTTGTTGTCGACGACGCGCGCATCGATCAAATTGACCGAGCCGATGAATTGGGCCGCAAAGCGATTGGCCGGTTGCTCGTAGATTTCGTCAGGGGTGCCGATCTGCTGGATCCGCCCCCGGTCCATCAACGCGATGCGGGTGGCCATGGTCATCGCCTCTTCCTGATCGTGGGTGACCATGACGCAGGTGACGCCGGAGGTCTCGATGATATTGACCAGTTCCAGCTGCATCTGCGAACGCAGTTTTTTGTCCAGCGCGCCCATCGGCTCGTCCAGCAACAACAGCTTGGGCCGCTTGGCGAGCGAGCGCGCCAACGCCACGCGCTGCTGCTGCCCACCGGAGAGCTGATGCGGTTTGCGCCTGGCCAAGTCGCCCAGCTGCACCAATTCCAGCATCTGGCCAACACGCGTGGCGATGGCCGCCTTGGACAAGGCTTCCTGCTTCAATCCGAACGCGATGTTCTGCTCCACGCTCATGTGCGGAAACAGCGCATACGACTGGAACATCATGTTGATCGGACGCTGGTACGGTGGCAGTGCGTCGAGCGGCTGCCCATCGAGCACGATGCGGCCCTTGGTCGGCCGCTCGAAGCCGGCCAGGCAACGCAGCAACGTGGACTTGCCGCTGCCCGACCCGCCCAGCAACGCGAAGAGTTCGCCCTTGCGGATCTGCAGACTGACGTCATCGACCGCGACGACACCGTCGAATTCCTTGCGCACCTCGCCGATGCGCAGATAGTCGGTATCGCCTGGAGCGTGTTGCAGCAACGGCGCGGGTTCGGGCAGTGCCATGAAACCTCTCGATTGCATCAGTGCCGGCGACACCATCGCCTCGGCCGGCACCCTCATGGAAAACAACGCCGGCCACCGCCGCGCTGCCGCCGACCGTGGCGAGGCGTCAGCGCGCTTCTTGTACCGGCGCGCTCCAGCCCAGGCCCAGGCTCTTCTGCAGCGCGACGTAGTTCACCAGCAACTGCACCTGCGCCTGTGCGGCGGCGTCCTGCGCAGACAGTTGCTGGCGTTGCACATCGAGCAGATCGATCGACGACGTGGCGCCGGCATCGCGGCGTTGCTGCATCAGTCCGGCCGAGCGCGTGGCCGAGGCTTCGGCCTGGCGCGCGACCACCAGTTGCTTGCGCGCCGAACCAAACCGCGACAACGCGGAATTGGCATCCTGCAACGCCGCCAGCACCGCACCCTCGTAGGCCGCCTCGCGGCCGGCGTTGCCGGCGCGCGCCTGCTCCACCTGCGCGCGGGTCTTGCCGAAATCGAAGATCGACCAGCGCAGCATCGGCACCGCCAGCTTGGTCAATGCATCGGAATTGAAATCGCTGGGCGAGCCGGCGATCCAGCTCAGCCCGCCCAGCAGGGTCACCTGCGGGAAATAGCCATTCAACGCTTCGCCGATCTGCGCGCTGGACGCGGCCAGCTCGCGCTCGGCCTTGCGCACATCCGGGCGGCGACGAATCAACGCGCCGGCATCGTCCACGCGTACCTGGGTCGGCAACATCGGCAACGGTTGCGGGCTGCTCAGTTGCGCGTCCAATGCACCGGGCGCGCGCCCGACCATCAATGCCAACTGGTCCAGCGCTTCCTGCGATTGCATCTCCAGCGGCAGGCGTTGCGCCTGCTGCTGCTGCACCTGGGTGGCGATCTGTTCGACCTGCAAGTCCGAGGCGGCGCCGCGCTCGCGGCGCTGCTGGGTCAGGCGCAAGGTTTGGCCGATCTTGTCGAGATTTGCATCGGCGATCGCCAACCGCGCCTGCAAGCCGCGGTAGTTGAGATACACCTGCCCCACTTCGGCCGCCAGCTGCACCTGCGCATCGGCCAGCTCGGCTTCGGAGGCCTGCGCCTGTGACAAGGCGCCTTCGGCGGCGCGACGGCGGCGACCGAAGAAATCCAGTTCCCAGCTGGCATCGAACCCGGCGCTGTAGAGCTGGGTTTTTTCCAGGTCCAGCGCTTCGCTGCCCTGTGCCGGCGGCTGACCGTTCTGGCCGTTCTGCAATCGGCCCAGGGTGTCGACGATGGCCTGCGGTGGCTCCGCATACACATACATGGCGCTGGCATTGAGCTTGGGCAGGCGCTCGGCACGGCGTTGGCGGGCCAATGCACGGTTGCCGCGCAGGCGCGCCTGCGCGGCACGCAGGTTGGGGCTGTCTGCCAGCGCCTGGGTGATCAGCTGGGTGAGCGTCGGGTCGTGCAGTTCCTCCCACCAGTGATTCAGCGGCGCAGCGGCGACCACCTCGGCACCGCTGGCGCGATGCAGTGCAGGTGCCTGCATGGCCGCCTCGGCCACCGCCGGTGGCTTGGTGTAATTGGGGCCCAGCATGCAGCCGCCGAGCAACAAGGCGCTCACCGCCGCGGCCAGCGGCATGCGGATCAGGCGCATGGAATCAGTGCATCGCAAGTTGCGTCCCCTTCGGTAACGGCTTGAGCAAAAAGGCCAGCGGAATCGTGCAGACCACGATCACGCCGAAGATCCAGAACAGATCGCTATAGGTCATCACCAGGGCTTGCTGCTGCACCAGCCGCGCCAGTTGCGCGACCGAGCGAATGGCTGCCTCGCCGCCGGCGCTGCCCTGCATCTGCGCGGTCAGGCCGGAAAGAAAATCCTGCGCGCGCGAGGAATTGGCAGTGATCGCGCTGCCGATGGTTTCGGTGTGGAAGGTCATGCGGCGCTCCTGGAAGGTGGAGATCAGCGCCAGACCCACCGAGCCGCCCAGGTTGCGGCCGGCGTTGAACAGGCCCGATGCGTCGCCCGCGAGTTCGGGCGGCACCGACGAAATCGCCGCCTGGTTGAGCGACATCATCGCCAGCGCCAGCCCGCAGCCCTGCAACAACTGGCCGGCGACAAAATGCATGCCGACCGTGTCGGCGGTCAGCGACAGATTGGCGAAACAGGCTGCGGCAAAACAGATCAGCCCGGCGATCACCAGGATGCGCACGTCCACCGTTTCAAGCAGTTTGGGCATCATTGGCATCAGCAGCACGGTCGGCAGGCCGGACAGCAACAGCACGTAACCGGCCTGCTCGGTGTTGTAGCCGGAGATCACCGCCAGAAACTGCGGGATCATGTACATGACTCCGAACAGGATCATGCCCACCGCCATCACCATGATGAAGACAGCGCCGAAGCTGCGCTGCATCAGCAACGACAGGCGGATCACCGGTGGCCGCTGGCGAAACTGCGACATCACCAGTGCGGCGAATCCGCTCAAGGCGATCACGCTCAGCGTATTGATCTCGCTGGATTCGAACCAGCGCTCGCGCTGGCCTTCTTCCAGCACCACGGTGAGTCCGCCCAGGCCGGCGGTCAGGCCGTAGATGCCCAGCCAGTCGGCCCTGAGCAGGCCTGCCCAATCGCCCTTGTCGTGTTTGAGGCCGAGCAGCAGCAAGGCCACCAGACCCACGCAGATCGGCACGTTGATGAAGAACGCATAGTGCCAGCTGACGTTTTCGGTGAGCCAGCCGCCCAGCAGCGGGCCGATCACCGGCCCCATGATCACGGTCATACCGAACAAGGCGGTACCCATGGTCTGCTGGCTGGGCGGCAGCCGCGTGGCGACGATGGTCAAGGCGGTGGGAATCAGCGCACCACCGGCCAGGCCCTGGCCGACGCGGCCGATGATCATCATCGTCAACGAGGTCGACAGCCCGCACACCACCGAAAACACGGTGAACATCACCGCGCAGATCAGCAGGAAGTTACGCAGGCCCAGCGTGCGCACGAACCAGCCGGTCAGCGGGATCATGATGATCTCGGCGACCAGATACGCGGTGGAAATCCAGGTGCCTTCGGTGCCGCTGGCACCGACTTCGCCCTGGATGGTGGGCAGCGCCGCGTTGACGATGGAGATGTCCAGCGTCGCCATGAACGAGCCGATGGTGCCGGCCAGCACCGCCAGCCAGGCACCCGGCTCGGCCTTCTCGCGTTGGGCGCTGCCGCCGGCACGGGGGCCGGTGGCTGCTGCTGCCGTCATTGCGCGCGCTCCTGCGCCTGCATGCGATCGGATTCCTCCTCGGCCCGTTGCTTGGCGTCCTTGGCCGAGCGCGTATCCACGGTGACTTCGACCGACATACCCGGCACCAGCACCTTGCGTGCCTCGTCACCGGCCAGCACGCGGATACGCACCGGGATGCGCTGCACCACCTTGGTGAAGTTGCCGGTGGCGTTCTCCGGTGGCAGCAAGGCGAACTGCGAGCCGGTGCCTGGCGAGAGGCTTTCGACCTTGCCGTGCAGCTTCACGCCCGACAACGCATCGACCTTGATCTCGGCCGGCTGACCCGGACGCATCAGGCCGACCTGGGTTTCCTTGAAGTTGGCCACCAGGTACAGCGATTGCTGCGGCACGATGGTCATGGTGCGGGTGCCGGCGGCCAGGAACTGGCCCACCTGCACGGTCTTGTCGCCCACACGGCCGTGGATGCGGCTGGTCAGCCGGGTGTCTTCCACCGCGACACGGGCCTGATCGGCATCGGCGGTGGCCTGCTTCAAGCCGGCCTGCGCCTGTTCCAGCTGCGCGTTGCTGGCCAGGATCTGGCTCTGCGCCCCCTTGGCCTGCGCCTGCGCCGCGTCGTACTGGGCGCGGGCGCGTGCCAGCTCGTGCTGCAGGCTTTCCTGATGTTCGTGGGTGTCAGCGCCCGAGGCGGCCAACGGGGCGAAGCGCTTCACTTCGGCCTGGGCGAATTTCAGGCTTGCCGCTGCCGAGGTCACCTGGCTACGCGCCTGCACCAGCGAGGACTCCTGCCCAGAGACATTGGCGGTGGCCGCGCCGATATCGGCCTGGCGCGCGGCGATTGCGGCCTCGGCCTGCTGCAGGTTCGCCTGATAGGTTCGATCGTCGATCTGCAGCAGCGGCTGGCCGGCATCCACGATCTGGTTGTCGCCCACCATCACCTTGGTCACATAGCCGCTGACACGCGGCGCCACGGCCACCGAATCGGCCTGCAGGTAGGCGTTATTGGTGTCCTGCATGTAGCGGCCCTTGATCAGGTAATAGGCCAGCCAGATCACCAGCAGGATCGCCACCAGTACGCCGACCACGATCAGCGTCCATTTGACCTTGGGATTCTTCAACGGCGAGGGCTTGGCCGGCTCCTGCTGGTTGCGGTGTGCGTCGGCACCGTGGGCTTCCGTGGCTGACGCATGGCCGTTGTTGGACTGCTGGTCGTTGTTGCTCAAAGTGAGGCGTCCTGTGTCGTGGGCGAGGCACGCGCGCCGACGGACCGCATCGGCGGCTCCGGCGAAGGCGGCGCAACGATACTATTATTTAAACCAGCCAGTACAGATTGTGTGATGAGCTCGCTTGCGCTAGGCCATGGATGGGCAGCAGTACCGCAGCAAGGGCCGGCGTTCATGCCGCTGTCGACCGTCTCGCTGCATCAATCCAGCCTTGGTTCTTCGAGGCGACGCATTTCAGCGCCGCATCCACTGCCCTGCCTCAGCGCCCTGTCTTGATCTCGGTCCACAGCCGCGTATACAAGCGATCCACCTCGGGCGAGTTGATCGCGTAGGTGAACATCTTGGCGGTCACCTCCGGCGGCGGGTAGATGGTGGGGTCGTGACGGATCGCCGCCTCCACCAGCGGTGTGGCGGTGCGCACCGGATTGGCGTAGTGGATGAAGTTGGTGTTGGCCGCAGCCACCTCCGGCTTCAACAGATAATTGATGAAGGCATAGGCGTTTTCCGGATGTTTGGCGTCTTTGGGGATGGCCAGCATGTCGAACCATTGCGGCGCGCCCTCCTTCGGAATCGCGTACGCCACCGTGATGCCGTTGCCGGCTTCCACCGCACGATCGCGCGCCTGGATGATATCGCCCGACCACCCTACCGCCAGGCAGGTATTGCCGTTGGCCAGCGAGGTCACGTACTGGCTGGAATGAAAGTTCTGCACATACGGGCGGATCGTCTTGAGCAGCGCAGCGGCCTTTTCGATCTCGGCGGGCTTGCTGCTGTGCGGATCCAGGCCGAGGTAATTGAGCGCGATCGGGATCATGTCCGAAGGCGTGTCCAGCATCGTGACACCGCAGTTCTTGAGCCTGGACAGATTCTCGGGCTTGAAGACCAGGTCCCAGCTGTTGGCGACCTCGGTGCTGCCAAAAATGGCCTTGAGCTTATCGACGTTGTAGCCGATGCCGGTGGTGCCGATCATGTACGGCACACCGTAGCGGTTGTCGGGATCCTGCGCGGCGATGCGACGCATGATGTCCGGATCCAGATTGGCCAGATTGGGGATCTTGCGCTTTTCCAACGGCAGGAAGACGCCGGCCTGGATCTGCCGCCCGAAGAAGTTGAGCGTGGGCACCACCACGTCGTAATCGCTGCCCCCGGCGAGCAACTTGGTCTCCACCATCTCGTCGCTGTCGAACACGTCGTAGGTGACCTTGATCCCGGTGCTTTTCTCGAACGCCGGAATGGTGTCTTCGGCAATGTAGTCCGAGTAGTTGTAGACGTTGAGTACCTTGGCTTGCGCCTCGGTCGTGTCCGGTGCGTTGCCGCTACCGCAGGAGGCTACCGAGAAGGTGCACAGCGTCAAGGCGAGCAGTCGCAGCGTCATAGGGATCTCCGGGACAGCGCGATGAGGGCAAGCCGGGGTGCGGCCCGTCGGAGCTCCAGACTACTTGCCATGATTGCGTTTGCCCAGGCACAGCGTGTGCCGTGCGTCGAAATGGGATGCATCGACCGCCAGGGTGCGGCCTGTCCCCGGCTTGGCCGGCGCCAACGCAAGCGACACGGCGCACGCTGCGTGCCGCTGACGGCAACCCCTGGAAACCTCCCTGTGGCACGCCGACGCTGCGGTAGGCGCACTGCCTCAACACGCACCCACAAGCAGCATCACACGCACGATTGCCCCAGCGCGTGTGCGGTGTCGTCCAGCGCCGCCCAGGCCTTGTCGAACAATTCGTCGACCTGTTCCGTGGTGATGATCAACGGCGGCGACAACAGCATGGCGTCGTAGGTGGCGCGCAGGATCAGCCCGCGCCGCAATGCGAAGTCGCGGCACATGGCCCCCACCCGCCCGCGCTGCGGGAAATACACGCCACGCCGGCGTTTGTCCGGCACCAGTTCCAGCGCGCCGACCAACCCGGCGATACGCGCCTCGCCCACCAGGCGATGTTCGCCCAGTTCTGTCCAGCGTTGCGCCAGATACGGTGCGATACGGGTGCGCGCGGTCTCCACGATGCCTTCGTCCTGCAACAGTCGCAGGTTCTCCAGCGCCACCGCCGCGCACACCGGATGCCCGGAATAGGTGCCGCCATGCGCCAACTCGCCGCCCTGGTCCTTGAGCACTGCGGCCACGCGATCGTTGAACATGGCCGCTGCCAGCGGGATGTAGCCGGAGGTGATGCCCTTGGCCAGCGTCATCACATCCGGCTGGAAGCCGAAATAGTCCGCGCCGAACCAGGCGCCCGTGCGCCCGAACCCGCAGATCACCTCGTCGGCGACCAGCAGCACGTCGTAGCGCCGACAGATACGTTCGATCTCGGGCCAGTAACTGCGCGGTGGGATATACACCCCGATCGCACCCATGATCGGTTCGCCGATGAACGCAGCGACACGTTCCGGTCCGAGCTGCAGAATTTTCTGTTCCAACCGACGCGCCGCCAGCAAGCCGTATTCCTCAGGGTCCATGTCCTCGCCGTCGCCGAAGTGATACGGCGGCGCGATGTGATGAATGTCCGGAATCGGCAAGCCACCCTGCTTGTGCATGCCTTTCATGCCACCCAGGCTGGCACCGGCCATGGTGGTGCCGTGATAGCCGTCGTGACGGCCGATGAAGATGCATTTTTGCGGTTGCCCCTGTACCGCCCAGAAATGCCGCACCAGGCGCAGGATGGTGTCGTTGGCCTCGGACCCGGAGTTGGCGAAGAACGCATGATTCAGATCGCCCGGCGTCAGTTCCGCCAGCTTGGCGGCAAGATGGATGGTCGGTTCGGTGGTGCACTGGAAAAAGCTGTTGTAGTACGCCAGCTGCTCCATCTGCCGCGCCGCAGCCTGCGCGAGTTCCTTGCGGCCGTAGCCCACGTTGACGCACCACAATCCGCCGAACGCATCCAGCAACTTGTTGCCCTGTGCATCCCAGACATACACGCCCTCGCCGCGCATCAGGATGCGCGTGCCCTTGTCGGCCAATGCGGCGTTGTCGTTGAACGGATGCAGATGATGCGCTGCGTCCAGCTGCTGCAGGGTCTTCAGGGCGTGCGGGTCCATAACCGTCTCACTGCGAGGTATGGGCGAGTTTACGATCCGTGGCGGTGAGTTTCGCTAAAGGGAGCACATGCAGGACCATCGGGCTTGCCGGCGGCATCGTCCGGATTCGGGCAGTCACGCGCTCGCAGCCTGCTTCGCGCCGATTCGCCGACGCCGCGCCTGCATCCTGCATCGCGGACATGGCGCGCAGGTGAACACACCACTCAACGCCGCTGTCAGGGCTTTTCCTATCCATTGTCGGGGTCCGCATATGCGGTTCTGCCCGCCTGCTTAAACTTTTGTTATACCGGCCGATACCCCTGATGCATGGCGGTGCACCTCGCCCCCGCCGCCCGGAGGGACTTATGACCAGTCGTCATCTTGCAAGCCGCTCGTTGTTGTTTACCGCATTCTCGCTGGCCGCATCGCAGGCCTTCGCCGCGATCCCCGTCGGAGAACACTTCTCGCTGAGTGGCTTCGGCACTGTCGCTGCGCTACGCACCGATACCGATGACGCTGCGTATATCCGCGAATCGCAGACCAAAGGCGCCACCGATTCCTTCAATCTCGGCACCGATTCCAACTTCGGCGTGCAGCTGACCGGCCGCGCCAACAGCTGGTTGTCGGCAACGGTGCAGACGCTGACCAAACGTCGCAGCGCGCTGTATGGCGCCACCCAGGTGGAATGGATGTTCGTCAAGATCGAGCCGTTCGAGGGCTTGGCAATCCGCGGCGGACGCATCGCCACCCCGACCTTCGCCATTTCCGATACACGCAACATCGGCTACGCCAATCCCTGGGTGCATGCGCCCAGCGAAGTCTATGGTCTTGCGGTGATCGATCAGCTACGCGGGGGCGACATCACCTACAGCCATGACCTTGGCGGCGGCACGCTGAAAGTGACGGGCCTGGCAGGCAAGAACTATTTCGCGGCCGACGTTGGAACAGGCCCTCTCGCCCTCAAGCAAGACAATGTTCTCGGCGTCAATGCCGTATGGGAGAACGACTGGCTGATGCTGCGCGCCGGGCAGGTCAAGGGAGACTTCGATTTACCAGCATTCGCCGACTACGGTGATCAATACACCTTCACCGGCTTTGGCGCGATCTTCAATCGCGACAACTGGCTGATACAGGGTGAGTACGTTACCCGTCGCGCCAAAAATATCGCTGAGCAGGCAGATATCGACGGCTGGTATGCGTTGGTCGGGCACAGGTTCGGCGCGGTCCAGCCGTTCGCCAGCTATGGGTCCAGCGAGCCGAAGTACAGCGCATCCAGGACCGGCAAGCAGACCACCGCATCGTTGGGCGTGCGCTGGGACTTTTACCAATCGATGGCCCTGAAAGCGCAGTGGGACAAGGTAGACACCAACGGCATCGGCAATAGCTTCAACCGCTTTCGCCCAGGCTTCGATGGCAATGTAAATGTGTTCGTCGTCGCGCTCGATTTTGTCTTCTAAACCGCCAGACACTCACGGAGTTCCCATGAAGAATATCTACCCACTCCTGGCGGTCTTGCTGTTGTCGGCACCGATGCATGCCATCGCTGGCGCCGTGGTCGTCGCCAAGGATTCGCCGGTCGCCGTGTCCAATGCGGAAGAAGCCAAGAAAGTATTTCTGGGCCGCCAGACCAGCAGCGGCGGCAAAGCGATCACCTTGCTGTATCAGAAGGATGCCGCAACGCGCGCCGAATTCGAAACCAAGGTACTCGGCAAGACCGGCGCCGATCTGACCGGCTACTGGTCGAAACTGATTTTCTCAGGCAAGGCCACCGCGCCGACCGAGGTCGCGAGCGATGCCGAAGTGAAGTCAAAGCTGAAAAGTAATCCCGGCGCAGTCGGTTATGTCAGCGACAAGGCAATCGACGACTCGGTCAAGGTGTTGTTGAAATACTGAGTCTGCCAAAGGCCCTGGCGCATGGGCGCCAGGGCTCACCTTCTTCAGGAGAGTCTCATGTCATCCAGTGCCGCACGCTTCTCACTCCCGCACTGGGGAGCGTTTTCGCGTGCAACCGGACGCCTGTCGCGACGGCTACGCTACGTGTCGATCCGCACCAAGATTCTGCTATTGCCCGGCATTGCACTGCTGGGCTTGCTGGTTTACAGCACCTATACCATTTCCTCGTCGCGCACCAACATCCACACATTGGAGCGCTTCGCCGCCAATACCTTGCCGGTGATGTCGCTGGCAGGACAGGCGAATCAGGGCCTGGTCGAGACCCAGGCCACCTTCACCCAGGCGCTCGGCGACAAGGACGAATTCCTGGTTGAGGATGCAGTGAAGCTGTCGCAGACAGCGCGCGCGAAGATCGAATCGATCAAGACCAAAGACCCCAGCTATACGCAACGCGTGGACCAACTTGTCGCGCTGTGGGACCGCTATGTGGACAAGAGCAAACTGGCGGTCGGCGGCATCATCAGCGGCGACGGCGACATGCAGTCGTTCCAGGCATTGGCAACCGAAAAACAGGCCGCCTACCAGCAGGTGCGCGAAGCGCTCAACAAACTGGGCACCGATAGCGAAAGCAGCTTCAAGAGCGCGCTGACAGAGGCGGCTGGGCAAGCCACGCGCGCATCGTGGATGGGCGCATCGGCAACGGTGATGCTGTTGCTGCTGACGGTACTGGCAGCCCTGCTGATCGACGCGGCCATCCGTCAGCCGATCGAGCGGCTCAATCAGGCAATCGGCCAGGTAGCACGCGGCGACTTCGATGCACACGTGGAAGACGAAGGCAAGGATGCGCTGAGCACCATGTGCCGCTCGTTCAACTCGCTGCTGATGGATCTGAAAGCGGCGATCAGCGAAACCAATCAGGTGCTGGGGGCAGTGGAACGCGGCGACTTCAGCCAACGCGTGGTTGCCGATCTTCCAGGAGATCTGGCAACGCTCAAACATGGCGTCAACGCCGGTGCCGACAGCGTGCAGCGCACCATGCGTGCGTTGGACGAAGTGATGGATGCGCTGGCCAGAGGCGACTTTGCTGCACGCATGAGCGAAGACGTGGAAGGCGACTCGCGCCTGAAGGTGGATCGCGCCATGCACCTGCTGCAGGAATCGCTGGAAGAGTTGAGCGCCAGCATGACCGCCACCGCCGAAGGTAACTTCAAGCGCCGCATCGATGCGGACCTACCAGGCGACCTGGGCGTGCTCAAGCAGGCGGTCAACCAGTCGTTGAATGCGCTGGATCTGGCGCTGACCGAAATCAGTGCCACCACCGACGCCCTGGCCAACGGCGACCTGACCCGGCGCGTCCAGGGCCGCTATGCAGGCACCCTCGGGACGCTCACGTCCACGCTCAACGGGTCACTGGACAGCTTGAGCGAGGTCATTGGCGAGGTGGCGACCACCGCCGAGGACGTGAGCAACGGCGCCGACGAAATTTCGTCTGGCAACAGCGACCTGTCCGGACGTACCGAACGCCAGGCTGCGGCGCTGGAACAGAGCGCGGCCAGCATCAAGTCCCTGCTGCAATCGGCGCAGCAGGCTGCGGAGAACAGTCGCCAGACCAGCGAGCTCACCGTGGGTGCACTGGAAAGTTCGCGCAGTGGTGCGGACGTGGTGGGCAAGGCCGGCGAATCGATGGCAGGCATCAACCAGTCGAGCCGGCGTATTGCCGATATCATCGGCTTGATCGATTCGGTTGCCTTCCAGACCAACCTGCTGGCGCTCAATGCGGCAGTGGAAGCTGCACGCGCAGGCGAACATGGCCGCGGGTTTGCGGTGGTTGCCAGCGAAGTCCGTAATCTTGCGCATCGCACCGCGTCGTCGGCCAAGGAAATTCGCGATCTCATCAGCGACTCCAACCGGCGCGTGCACGAAGGTACCGATCTGGTCACCGCCACGCGCGAACAGCTGCAGGCCATCAACGCCTCCAACGAACGCGTCGCACAGCTCTCCCGGGAGGCGGCCGTTGCCGCGCACGATCAATCCTCCGGCCTGCAGGATCTCAGCCGCGCGGTGGACGATCTGGAAAGCGTGAACCAGCAAAACAGCAGCCTGGTCGAAGAGGTCTCTGCGTCCAGCACCGCGCTACGCGACCGCGCGGTGCAGTTGCGGGCAACAGTCTCGCGGTTCCGCCTGCAGGGATCTGCCGAGACTGCACAGCAGACCTCTGCGGCGATTGCCAAACGCGCGCTGCAGCGTGCTGCAGGAACACCGGTCTGATCGCCGGTCCAGCACCGGCGGCTTGCCTTGGGCAAGCCGCCATCGGCCGGATCCGCGCTTGGCGGAGCACCTACGACCGATGCGTGGCATCCGATCGTCGATGAAGCGGCCAGCGGTTGTCGATGAAACCTGTTGGCCTCACACGTTCAACAGCAGGAACTCCCGTTCCCACGAACTGATCACCCGAAAGAACGTTTCGTATTCCTTGCGCTTGACCGAGATGTAGGCCCGCACGAAGCGGCGTCCCAGCATTTCCTGCAATGCCTCGCAGCCTTCCAGACCATCCAGCGCCTCGCCCAGCGAGCGTGGCAGATCGTAGCCCTGTTCCTTGCCGTTGCTGCTGATCGGCGCGGTCGGCTCCAGCTTCTCGCGGATGCCGAGCAACCCGCAGGCCAGGGTCGCCGCCATCGCCAGATACGGATTGGCGTCGGAGCCGGCAAAGCGGCTTTCCACCCGCATGTTCTGCGGCGCATCGATCGGCACGCGCAGCCCGCAGGTGCGATTGTCGAATCCCCACAACACGTTGCTCGGCGAGACTTCGCCGAACATCAGCCGTCGATACGAATTGACGTTGGGCGCCAGCAGCCCCATCGCCATCGGAATGTATTTCTGCAGGCCGCCCAGATAATGCGCGAAGGTGTCGCTGAAGCCGCCCTCGCGCTTGCCGCTGAACACGTTCTTGCCGGTCCCGGCATGCAGCAGGCTCTGGTGGATATGCATCGCACTGCCCGGCTCGGTTTCCATTGGCTTGGCCAGGAACGTCGCGTAGACGCCATGCCGCAGCGCCGCCTCGCGCATGGTGCGCTTGAACAGGAACACCTGATCGGCGCGCGAGAGCGCGTCGGCATGGGTGAAGTTGACCTCCAGCTGCGCGGCGCCGGATTCGTGGATCAGCGTGTCCACGTCCAGCTCCATCGCATCGCAGTAGTCGTACATCAGGTCCAGGATCGGGTCGAACTCGTTGACCGCGTCGATCGAATACGACTGCCGTGCGGTTTCCGGGCGCCCCGAGCGCCCGGCCGGCGGCAGCAACGGGAAATCCGGGTCGGTGTTCTTCTGCACCAGAAAGAATTCCAGCTCCGGCGCCACCACCGGTTGCAGCTTGACCTGGGCGTAGGCATCCAGCACGCGGCGCAGCACGTTGCGTGGCGCCAGCTCATGCGGCTGCCCATCCTTGGTGTAGCAATCGTGGATGACCTGCGCGGTGGGGTCGGCGGCCCACGGCACCATGCGGACGGTGGCGGCATCCGGGCGCAGGTGCATGTCCGAATCCGACGGCGAGGTCAGCTCGTAATAATCGTCCGGGAAATCGCCGGTGACGGTGGTGGCGAAGATGCCTTCTGGCAGGCGGGTACCGTAGTCATGCGAAAACTTGTCGGCGGGAATGATCTTGCCGCGTGCATTGCCGGTGATGTCCGGCACCAGGCACTCGACTTCGGTGATGTGACGCTCCTTGAGCCAGCGGCGCAGTGCGCTCTCGGGCTGTTTGGGCGTGGATGTGCGCGAACGTGTACGGATGGACATGCAACCTCACTGGCCGCGTTGAGCGGCGTACTGGCGACAGGCGTCGCCGAAGGCCTGAAAGATGGCACGGTAGAACGGATGCTGTGTGACATGCCACTCCGGATGCCATTGCACGGCGAGCAGAAACCCGGGCCCGGGGCCGCGAAAGGCCTCGATCAGGCCATCCGGCGCGGTGGCTTCGATCACCAACCCGTCGGCCAGGCGTGCAATGCCCTGCCCGTGCAGCGAGTTCACCGCGACCTGCGCGGTCTCGCTCATGCCGGCCAGCCATCCGCCGGCATGCAACTGCACCAGATGGGCCGGACCGTATTGCGTGTCCAGTGGCGCGGCATGGTCTTGACGATGGTCGGCCAGGCCTGGCACCTCCTGCACGCGTTGATGCAGGCGCCCGCCCAGCGCCACGTTGACCTCCTGCAGCCCGCGGCAGATCGCCAGCACCGGCAGGCCACGCGCAAGCGCTTGCGGGATCAGCCCAAGGCTGGTGGCATCGCGCGCCGGATCGTGCGGATTGCCCTCCCAGCTGGGCTCGTCGCCGTAGTGATGCGGCTCGACATTGCTTACCGCGCCGGTCAGTAACACGCCATCCAGTCGCTCCAGCCACACGCCGGCGTCCAGCGTGGGCCGCAGGCTCGGCAACAGCACCGGCATCGCGCCGGCCGCATCCACCACCGCGCGGATGTATTTCTCGCCGGCGGCCAGAAACGGGTGCGGCCCTTGCTGGATACGATCGGTCGACAGCCCGACCACTGGAACGACAGCCATGCACACACCCCGATGTCGCGCGTTGCGTTAACCCGCGTGTGCGGTCGAACTTACCGCGCGGCCGCAGGCCTTGCCAAGCGCGATCGGCGCTGCGGTTGCGATTGCTCACGTGCGCTTTGCTAATCTGCGCAGCGACTTCGCAGGTGGTGCCCATGGCTTCCGATAACCCCGTCGCGTCCTTGCCCACTGCCGATGCCGCCACGCTGGCGCGCATCGCCGGCTGCGAATCGATCGACCTGCTCTTGCCCGACACCAACGGCGTGCTCCGTGGCAAACGTGTGACAACCGAGGCGCTGGCCAAGATCTACCGCGATGGCGTGTGCCTGCCGATGTCGCTGATCGCCACCGACATCACCGGCAACACCGTGGAAGAGACCGGATTGGGTTATGCCATCGGCGATGCCGATCGCATCTGTCGGCCGATCGCCGGATCGCTGCGGCCGGTGCCATGGGCGCCACGGCCGATGGCGCAACTGCTGCTGGCGATGCACAACCCGGACGACAGCCTGTTCGAGGTCGCGCCACGCGCGGTGCTGCAACGCGTGCTGCACGGCTTTGCAACGCGCGGCCTGACCCCGGTGATCGCGGTGGAGCTGGAGTTCTATCTGTTCGACGCGGTACCCGATGCGCAGGGACGCCCGCAGACGCCGCGCGACCCGCTCACCGGCGCGCGCAGCGACAGCACCCAGGTGTATTCGCTGCAGGATCTGGACGACCAGCACGGCTTCACCGAGGCAGTCACCGCCGCCTGCCGCCAGCAAGGCATTCCGGCCGACACCGCAGTGGCCGAATACGCGCCCGGCCAGTTCGAAATCAATCTGCAGCATCGCGCCGATGCGGTGGCCGCCTGCGACGAGGCGATCCTGCTCAAGCGCACCATCAAGGCGATTGCGCAGCAGCAGGGCAAGCTCGCCAGCTTCATGGCAAAGCCGTTCCCCGACCAGGCCGGCAGTGGACTGCATCTGCATGTGAGCCTGCTCGATGCCGATGGGCACAACGTGTTTGCCGGCAGCGCCGATGCGCCGGCAGAGCACTTGCGCCACGCCATCGCCGGACTGCAGCGGCACGCCGATGCCTCGCTGCTGGTCTTCGCACCGCACGCCAACAGCTACCGGCGCTTCGTCAGCAATGCCTTCGTCCCATTGGATGCGAGCTGGGGCTTCAACAATCGCACCGTGGCGCTGCGTATTCCGCATAGCGATGCACGCAACACACGCATCGAACACCGCATCGCCGGTGCCGATGCCAATCCATATCTGGCCGCTGCCAGCGTGCTTGCTGCCATCCTGGACGGCCTGCAACACCCCGCCGAGCCCACCGCGCCGGTAACCGGCAATGCCTATGCGCAGTCGGTGTTCCAGCCGCGCACCTGGCAAGCGGCGGTGGATGCGTTTATTGGCAGCGACTTCATCGACGCACAGCTCGGCGCGCAGTTCCGGCATGTATTCGGCCAGCAGAAACAACGCGAGCTGCTCGACTATCAAGCCCTGGTACCGGACCTGGATTACGCCCGGTACCTGCGGACCGTGTGATGCCCATCCCCGCCGCAGCGACGCCCCACTCCACTACACCGGCCGACGGTTATCCCGACAGCTGGTACGCGCGCAGTACCCCGGCACTGCCGGCACAGCCGCGCCTGCAAGGCGTTGCGCAGGCCGATGTGTGCATCCTCGGCGCTGGCTACACCGGGCTGACCGCCGCGCTCGCCCTGGCCGAAGCCGGTTACAAGGTGATCGTGCTGGAAGCAAAGCGCATCGGCTGGGGCGCCTCCGGACGCAACGGCGGCCAGGCCATCGTCGGCTACGGCTGCGAGCAGGAGACGCTGGAAGCGCTGGTGGGCGATGCCGACGCGCGGCTGCTGTTCGATTTCTCGCGCGATGGCATGCGCCTGCTGCGCGCGCGTATCGAGCGCCACGCCATCGCCTGCGACTGGCGCGACGGCCACGCCCACGTGCCGCTGAAGCCGCGCCAGGTGCAGGCCCTGCAGCACGGCATCGTGCGCATGGCCGAGCGCTACGACTACCCGCTGGAATGGTGGGACCGCGCGCGCACGCGCCAGGTGCTGGACAGCCCGTTGTATCTGGGCGCGATGTTCGACCCGGCCAGCGGCCACCTGCACCCGCTGGCCTATGCACTGGGCCTGGCGCGCGCAGCGCTGGCCGCTGGCGTGCGCATCCACGAAGACGCGGCGGTCACCCGGTTGGAAGAAGGCACACGGGTGCGGATGCACACCGCCCACGGCAGCGTCGCCGCCGACTTTGGCGTGATCGCAGGCAATGCCTTGCTGCAGGGCATTTGCGCACCGCTGGAGCGCACCATCATGCCGGTGGGCACTTACGTCGGCGCCACCCCACCGCTGGGGCAGGCCCGCGCACGCGCGTTGATCGCCAACGACATGGCGGTGGCCGATACCAACTGGGCGCTGGACTATTACCGGCTCAGCGCCGACCACCGGTTGCTGTTTGGCGGGCGCGCCAGTTATTCCGCGCGCCCGCCACCCGGCCTGGACCGGCTGATGACCCGGCGCATGCATGCGGTGTTTCCGCAACTGCACGACGTGCCACTGGAGACGCTGTGGGGCGGCTACGTGGACATCTCGCGCAACCGTGCTCCGCACTGGGGTCGACTGGCGCCGAACGTGTATTTCGCACAGGGATTTTCCGGCCATGGCGTGGCCGCCACCGGGCTGGCCGGCCAGGTCATCGCCGAAGCCATCGCCGGTCAGAGCCGGCGCCTGGACGTGTTCGCGCGGATTCCGCACAGCCCCTTCCCCGGCGGACGGCGGCTGCGCACACCGCTGCTGGTGGCGGCAATGAGCTGGTACCGGCTGCGCGATGCGCTGTGGTGAGCCGAGGCATCGTCGCGTTTACCGCGCAAGGCGCTTAAGTTTTCGCAGCCAAGGCCGTTAGCTGCTCTGACGGTTTCAATCCGCGCGGCCAGCCGATGTCCCCAGGTACCTTACATCGCCATAGTGAAAGCGAAGTCCTGCCGCAACGCGTGTTGCTGGTGGAGAACTCGCGCACGTTCACCAGCATGCTGCGCGAAGCCATCGAGCAACGCGCGGAGCTGCCGGTCACGGTCGTATCGACCCTGGCCGAGGCGGCGCGCGTGCTGGACGAAGAAAACGGCTGGTTCCTGGTGTTGACCGGCCTGGTGCTGGTCGACGGCGACCGTGACAAGGTGGTGGAATTCTTCCTGTCGCGGCAACTGCCCACCGTGGTGGTCAGCGGCGTCTATGACGAAGATCTGCGCCAGCGCGTGCTGCAGCAACAGATCATCGACTACGTGCTCAAGAACGCACCGGGCAGCATCGAATACCTGGCGTGGCTGGTGCAGCGGCTGGAGCGCAACCGGCGCATCGCCGCGCTGGTGGTGGACGATTCGCTGTCTGCACGTACCTATGCCGCCGCGCTGCTGTCGATGTATGGCTACCGCGTGGTGCTCGCCCCCGATGGCCCGTCCGGCCTGCAGGCGATCGAACGCGACCCGGACATCCGCCTGACCATCGTCGATCAGGAAATGCCCGGCATGGAAGGCGTCGAATTCACCCGCCGGCTGCGTGCGATCCGCTCGCGCGACAAGGTGGCGGTGATCGGCATCTCCGGCAACAGCGATTCGTCGCTGATCCCGCGCTTTCTCAAGAACGGCGCCAACGACTTCCTGCGTAAACCCTTCTCGCGCGAAGAGTTCTTCTGCCGCGTTTCGCAGAACGTGGACCAGCTGGAGCTGATCGGCACCCTGCAGGATCTGGCCACCCGCGACTTCCTCACCGGCCTGCCCAACCGCCGCTATTTTCTGGAGCAGAGCCAACGCATGATCCCGGCATTACTGGCGCAGGATCAGACGGTGAGTGCGGCCATGGTGGATATCGATCACTTCAAACACATCAACGACACCTGGGGCCACGAAGCCGGCGACCAGGCGTTGCGTGCGGTGGCCGCATCGGTGTCCGGCCATGCCCGTCCGCAGGATCTGGTGGCACGGTTCGGCGGCGAGGAATTCTGCCTGCTGGTGCCGGGACTGGATGCCGCCAACGCCGCCGACTATTTCGAAAGCCTGCGCGAGCGCATCAGCGCCTTGCGCGTGCGCATCGGCAACGAAACGCTGAGCATGACCGTGAGCATCGGCGTCTGCGTCGCCGCCGAAGGTAGCCAGTCGCTGCATCATCTCCTCAACGAAGCGGACAAGCACCTGTATCTGGCCAAGGCCGGTGGCCGCAATCAGGTCCGCCTGACCTACTGATCCAGTCACCCTGCACCGGCCAGCCGAGCAACCAAACCACTGCGCCGCAGGCGATGGCCACCCCATCAGCGTCGCGCACGCACCAGCACGGCAGATCGCCGGAGCAAGTTCAAACGGCGTTTTCGTCCAGTGCCGCAGCACGGCGCCGCATCGCACGCGCCGCGATCAGGGCCAGCAGACTCAACACCGCGGTCACGCCGAGATACTGTCCGACCGCCTGCACGCCGTAACTTTCCGCCAGGCGGGCAGCGACATACGGGGCCGGCGCGGCGCCCAGGATGCTGGCCAGATTGAACGACAGCGAGGCACCGGTGTAGCGCACCTCGGTGGGATACAGCTCGGCCAGCAGCGTGCCGCAGGGACCGTAGGTCAGGCCCATGAAAAAGAAACCCAGTGACAGGAAGGCCAGCACCTGCAGCGGGTGATTGGCCTGAAGCAGCGGGGCAAACGCCAACCCGAACGCGATGATCGCGATGCTGGCCAACATCATCGCCAACGGCGCGCCGTGGCGATCGCCGAACTTGGCCGAGAGCGGAATGCCGATGGCGAAAAACACGATCCCGGCCATCTGTAGCAACAAGAACTCTTCCTTGTCGTAGCCCAAGGTCTTGGTGCCATAGCCCAACGCGAACACCGTCATCAGATAGAACAGCACGAAGGTGGCGAACGCCCCCAAGGTACCAATGATCAATGCCGGCCAGTGCTGCGCCATCACCGTGCCCAATGGCAACCGCACCCGCGTCCTGCGGTCCAGGGTCTTCTGGAAATCCGGCGTCTCGGTGATGCTCAGGCGCACCCACAAACCGACCAGCACCAGCAACGCACTGGCCAGGAACGGCACCCGCCAGCCCCATTGAATGAACTGGGTATCGTCCAGCAGCGCGCCCATGCCCAGAAAGGTGCCGGTGGACAGCAGAAACCCCAACGGCGCACCCAACTGCGGAAACATGCCGTACCACACGCGCTTGCCCGGCGGTGCGTTCTCGGTGGCAAGCAACACCGCCCCACCCCATTCGCCGCCCAGGCCCAATCCCTGGCCGAAGCGACACAAGGCCAGCAGCACGGGGGCGAAGACACCGATCTGCGCGTAACTGGGCAGCAGGCCGATCGCCACCGTGGATAACCCCATCGTCAGCAAGGCGGCCACCAAGGTGGCCTTGCGCCCGACCCGATCGCCGAAATGCCCGAACACCGCCGACCCTACCGGTCGAGCAATGAAAGCCACCGCGAAGGTCGCCAGCGACTGCAGCATCGCCGCGCTGCCATCGCCAGCCGGAAAGAATAGCGTGGGAAACACCAGCACCGCAGCGGTAGCGTAGATATAGAAATCGAAGAACTCGATGGTGGTGCCGATCAGACTGGCGAACAGCACGCGCGCAGGCGAATTGATGGGGGAAGCAAGCGGCGCGGCGGCAGTCATCGTTGATCGGCATCCAGACACAAGACGGCCGATTCTGGCAGATCACAGCAACGGTTTGCGCAGACCAACCGACCTGCAGAAAGTTACAGACGTGACGGCCTGGCTTGTAGACCATGTCACCCTCAGGCACGACAGTGCATGGCAAAACGTAGCGATCAGTTGTTAGCCGAGCATGGAAGACGCGCCCAGACTGGGTCGGTTGAAAGGCCGATGATCTGCGGCTTGGCTGCCGGGCCCTTGCCCGCCCACCAGCGCGGGACACGCCGTCAGCACGTCCTCGAACATCGCTATCCCTCAAGGTCTCGGTTGTCGGACAGTGCTGATAGATCACGAACAGAACTGCTGGCCTGCGGCTTGGCTGCAGGGCTCTTGCCCGCTCACCATCGCGGGACACGCTGCAAGGACGTCCTTGTAAGCCCTTACGCGGCATCCATGCCGCGTAAGGTCCCGCGACGGTGAGCGGGCAAGGGCCAGTCGAGATGGTCGGTGCACGGCTTTCAGTAAAACAGTCAGCACACTGTCTGGTGCGGTGTCCTCATCGATTGCGGGACCGTTGGCGGCATCGATGCCGCCATCGAGCCCCCAGGGATGGGTTCACGGCGTGTCCCGCAAGCGGTGAGGGCGCCGCGCGCTCGACCAAGCCGGTGTTTGATCCAAGCGCTTTTGACTGCATCCATGAGGACGCGATGATTGGAAATCACGGTTGTCCTGGCGTGCTAGACAGGGCTGATAGATCACCTGCAGCGCAGATGGTCTGCCGGGTGCAAGCAGCGCATGGCGCGTGTCGTTCGGATCACGGTGTGCCCGATCAGCTTCCACTGCAAGCCAGGCAGCGGGAACGCACCAGCAAGTTGCTCAGTCGCCGTGCGGCGCTTGTGCCATCGCACGCTGCGCATGCGCTGCCAGCCCGGCATCCGTCAGCACCGCGCACTGGCGCTCGCCACGCTCTTCCACGCGGATCCAGCCCGGGCCGGGCTGGCCATCCAGACTGGCGCTGCCTAGCCAAGCTAGCGTGCGCAGCAACACACTCATGCGCACGCCCAATTGCTTGCACAACCGCGCCAGCGACACGCCCTCCGGCGTCTCGGCCAACGCATGCAGCAACTGCGCAGTGAGCTGCGGATCAGCGGACAAGCACGGCTCCGATGTCGCGCGGCGCGGCATCGGCGGTCTCGGCGCGATGCGGCAACACGATCACAGGAATCGACTTGGAGGTCGGCGTGCGCGCTTCGTCGGCGAAGCTGGACAGCGGCACCAGCGCGTTGGTTTCCGGGTAATACGCCGCCAGACAGCCGCGTGGGATGTTGTAGTCCACCAGCAGGAAGCGGCGCGCCTCGCGATGCACACCGTCCTCGCACAGGCTTTCCAGATCCACCCAGTCGCCGGCCTTCATGTTCAGCGCCGCGATGTCCGCGCCGTTGATGAAGAGCACGCGGCGCTCGCCGAACACGCCGCGATAGCGGTCGTCCAGGCCGTAGATGGTGGTGTTGTACTGATCGTGCGAACGCGTGGTGGCCAGCGTAAACACCATCTGATCGCCACGCGAACGCCGCGCGCGATGGATCGGGTTGTCGGTGGGCACCGCGTGCGATTTGAACACCGCACGCTGCTCGGGCGTCACCCACTGGCGATCGCGCGCGGTGTTGGACAGACGGAAGCCGCCCGGCGTGCGCACACGCTGATTGAAGTCGGCAAAATCCGGGAACACCTGCGCGATCAGGTCGCGTACGCGGTCGTAATCGCCTACCAGCCAGCGCCAGCGGATCGCGCTGCGCGTCCCCAAGGTGGCCTCGGCCAGGCGCGCCACGATCGCCGGCTCGGACAACAGATCCGGCGAGGCCGGCGGATTGATGCCGGCCGACAGGTGCACCATGCTCATCGAATCTTCCACCGTCACGCCTTGCGAGCCGGCATCCTGGATGTCGATTTCGGTACGGCCCAGGCATGGCAGGATCAACGCATCGCGCCCGTGCACCAGGTGGCTGCGATTGAGCTTGGTGGTGACGTGGACGGTGAGCTCGCAATTTCGCAGCGCGCGGTGCGTGGCATCGGTATCCGGCGTGGCGGCGGCAAAATTGCCGCCCATTGCGAAGAACACCTTGCCGCGCCCATCCAGCATCGCTTCGATCGCACCAACGGTGTCGAAGCCGTCTTCGCGCGGCGGCGCAAAACCGAACACCGACTGCAACTTGTCCAGAAACGCGGCCGGCGGCTTTTCGTAGATCATCATCGTGCGGTCGCCCTGCACGTTGCTATGCCCGCGCACCGGGCACACGCCTGCGCCGGGGCGGCCCAGATGGCCGCGCAGCAGCAGCAGGTTGGTGATCATGTGGATGGTGGCCACCGAGTGCTTGTGCTGGGTGATGCCCATGCCCCAGCACGCGATCACACGCTCGGCCTTCAGATAGATCTCGCCGGCCTTACGCAGCGCCGCTTCGTCCAGCCCGGACTCTTCGACGATGGTGTCCCAGGCTTCTGCATGCACATCGGCAGCGAAGGCGTCGAAGTTGGCGGTGTGCTCGGCGATGAACTCCAGATCCAGCAAACGCGGCGCGCCATCGCGCTGCGCTTGCGCATCGCGCTCCAGCACATGCTTGATGATGCCCTTCACCGCCGCCAGATCGCCGCCGATCTTGAGCTGGAAGTAATCCGAGGCGATGCGCGTGGAGCCGTTGTGCAGCATCTCCAGCTTGTCCTGCGGGTCGGCGAACTTTTCCAGCCCGCGCTCGCGCAGCGGGTTGAACGCCGCAATCGCCGCGCCGCGCTTGGAGGCCTGGCGCAACTCGCCCAGCATGCGCGGGTGATTGGTACCCGGGTTCTGGCCGAAAATGAAGATGGCATCGGCCAGTTCGAAATCGTGCAGCGACACGGTGCCCTTGCCCACCCCGATCTGCGACCGCAGCGCGGTGCCGGAGGGCTCGTGGCACATGTTGGAGCAGTCCGGGAAGTTGTTGGTGCCGAACTCGCGCACGAACAACTGATACAGAAACGCCGCTTCGTTGCTGGTACGCCCGGAGGTGTAGAAGATCGCCTCGTCCGGCGATGCCAGGCCGTTGAGGTGACCGGCGATCTGTGCGAACGCGTCGTCCCAGCTCACCGGGACGTAATGGTCGGTGGCGGCGTCGTAGCGCATCGGATGGGTCAGGCGGCCCTGCCCTTCCAGCCAGTAGTCGCTGTACTGCGACAGCAGGCTGACGCTGTGCGCGGCAAACAATTCGTTGCCGGCGCGGCGCGCCGTGGATTCGGCAGCGACGGCCTTGGCGCCGTTTTCGCAGAATTCGAAGGTGGAGGTGTGATCGCGGTCGGGCCAGGCGCATCCGGGGCAGTCGAAGCCGTCCGGCTGGTTGGCGTGCAGCAGCGTCTTGGCGCCCTGCACCGCGATGTCCTGTTCCATCAGGTGCTTGGCCACCGAGCGCAGTGCGCCCCAGCCGCCAGCGGGATTGTCGTATTGCTGGATGGTCTTCTTGCTCATGCGGGCTCTCCCACGCCACCGCCCAGATCCAGGCGGTGCGGATGGCTGTAAACGACACAATCGTGATCGCGGGCAAACCCGATCAGGGTCAGTCCCGCACTGTCGGCCAGGCTGATCGCCAGCGCGGTCGGCGCCGAAATCGCTGCGAGCAGCGGAATCCGGGCCTGCGCGGCTTTCATGGCCATTTCGTAACTGGCGCGGCTGGTGACCACCGCAAATCCCTGCGATGCATCGACGCGTTCGTGCGCCAATGCACCAATCAACTTGTCGAGCGCGTTATGCCGCCCGACGTCTTCGCGCACGCAACGCACCACACCGTGCGCGTCGGCCCAGCCGGCGGCATGCACCGCACCGGTCTGCGCGGCAATCGGCTGCTGCGCATGCAGCGCATCCAGCGCACGCGCTAAGGCCTCCACATCGATCTGCAGCGACGACTGCACCACCGGCGGCACGCGCAGCACCGCTTCGATCGACTCGTTACCGCAGACCCCGCAGCCACTGCGTCCATCCAGATTGCGCCGCCGCTGGTCCAACGCGGCGGCACGCTCGGGCGGAATCTCGATCTGCAACGAAGCGCCTTCCAGAAACGTGTCCACCGCCAGCACGCGCAAGTCCTGCGCGTGCGCGACGATGCCCTCGCTCAACGAGAATCCGAGCGCGAAATCCTCCAGATCCTCCGGCGTGGCCATCATCACCGCGAATGGCACGCCGTTGTAGTTGAAGGCGACCGGCATTTCGGCCGCCACCATGTCCTGCAGCGTGGCGCTGCGGCCGCCACGATGGCGGACCACCGTACGGACCACACTGCCGGGCTGCATCGAACGGAAGGACGAACTGCTCATCTCACCTTAGTGGAACAACACGAAGGCTTTTTGCAGCGTGACCCAGATGCCCCAGCACATCGGCACACCCACCGCCAACCAAGCCAGTGCGACCAATGCCGGATTACCACCGTGGCCGATGCGCGCCAGTTGTTCCGGCGGCAGGACCGCCTTCCCACTGCGGTCCACCTTCTCGTGTGCCAGCTGCTTCTCGCGCGCCAATTCGTCCGGCGTCATGAAGTGACGCGCGGCCACCGGACGCACCAACAGATTGCAGATCAGACCAAGCACCAACATGCCGGCGAGGATGTACATGGTGGTGTTGTAGACCTGTGACGGCGGGCTGCCGTGCGCCAGCTGGTACTCGCGCATATAGCCCACGACCACCGGACCGAGAATGCCGGCGGTGGCCCAGGCGGTCAGCAGACGGCCGTGGATGGCGCCGACCATCTGGGTGCCGAACAGGTCGGCCAGATACGCGGGAATGGTGGCAAACCCGCCGCCGTACATCGACAGGATGATGCAGAAGATGCCAGCGAACAGCGCGATGCCGCCCACGCCACCGGCCGACGGCGCAGCCGCGTACAGGCAGATCCCCAACACGAAGAACAGCGTGTAGGTGTTCTTGCGGCCGAGCTTGTCGGACATGCTGGCCCAGAAAAAACGGCCGCCGATGTTGAACAGGCTCAACAGACCAGTGAAACCGGCCGCGATCGCCGCGATGCTGGCCAACTGCGTCGGATCCAGGCTACCGAAGCCGACATCCACCCCGATCAACCGGCCGCCGAACACTTCCTGCAACATCGGCGAGGACATGCCGATCACGCCGATACCGGCCGACACGTTCAGGCACAGCACACCCCACAGCAACCAGAACTGCGGGATGCCCCACACCTTTTTCACGTGCACGTGGTTGGCGGTGATCATGGCGTTGCTGCTGGCCACCGGGGCGGTCCAGCCAGCCGGCGTCCAGCCGCTCGGCGGGACGCGGTAACCGAAGGCGCCGGCCATCATGAAGACGAAATACAGCGCCGCCATCACCAGGAAGGTTTCCATCACGCCCACCGAGGTCGGCGTGGCGAAGTGGCGCATCAGCGCATCGGCCAGCGGGCTGCCGATCATCGCGCCGCCGCCGAAGCCCATGATCGCCATGCCGGTCGCCATGCCGCGACGGTCCGGGAACCACTTGATCAGGGTCGACACCGGCGAGATATAGCCCAGGCCCAGACCGATCCCGCCGATCACGCCCGAGCCCAGCCACAACATCCAGATCTGATGGAAGTGGATGCCCACCGCCGAAATCACCAGGCCACCGCACCAGCACAGCGCCGAGACCACACCGGCCTTGCGCGGACCGGCACGTTCCAGCCAACCGCCCCAGATCGCCGCCGAACAGCCCAGCAGCACGAAGAACAGCGTGTACATCCACTGCAGCTCGCTGATCTTCCAATCGCAGGTGGTGGCGACCATGCGCGCGAACAGGCCCATGTCGGCCGGGCACGCGATGGCCTCGGTGATGCCCAGCGCCTTGGACAGCGGCAACCAGAACACGCTGAAGCCATAGGCCATGCCGATACACAGATGGATCGCCAATGCAGCCGGCGGCACCAACCAACGATTGAACCCCGGACGCGCCACGATGCGCTCCTTGGACAGCAAGCCGGCGTCTGCGCCGTTGGCTGTCGCCACGGTGGACCCTAGTGTCATTCCCATTCCCCTAAAAAGTACGATTAACGTGTTAAATAACGATTGACAGCTGCGATCGATTGATCCGTTGCGATATAAGCAGCAGCAACTGCCGGGTCCGTCAGGCGGTTGTCTGGCGCATCATCGGCGATCCCTGCATCTTTGCAATGCTCCAGTGCGACCCCGCAACGCGCCAGGCTCGCCCACCGCCCGTACCGCAAGGCGTTCCAGAGGTTAGCGGCCGAGTCATCGACTAATTGACTAGCGCGTTGCGTGCCCCGCCACGCATGTCTCCAAACCGCTATGCAATCGGCGGCCGCCAGGGTGACGTCCGCGGCAATGGCTGCCGTACAGTCACCCAATCCTTGGTGACGGAGTCCGCAATGCACGACCACCTTCTGCCCGACGACACCCAGGCGCTGCAGGCCCCTGCACAGATGGACGCGTTCTGGATGCCGTTCACCGCCAACCGGCAGTTCAAGGCACGCCCGCGCCTGCTGGCCTCGGCCGCCGGCATGTACTACCGCGATGTGGACGGCCGCCAGATCCTGGATGGCACCGCCGGGCTCTGGTGCTGCAACGCCGGACATAGCCGCGAGCGCATCGTGGCGGCGATCCGCGAACAGGCCGGCACGCTGGATTTCGCCCCGACCTTCCAGATGGGCTCACCGCTGCCGTTCGTGCTGGCGCAGCGGCTGGCCGCGATCGCACCGCCCGGCCTGGGCCATGTGTTCTTCACTAATTCCGGCTCGGAGGCGGTGGATAGCGCAATGAAGATCGTGCTGGCCTATCACCGCCTGCGCGGCGAGGGCCAGCGCACCCGCTTCATCGGCCGCGAGAAGGCGTACCACGGGGTCGGCTTCGGCGGCATGTCGATCGGCGGGCTGCCCAACAACCGCAAGTGGTTCGGCCCGCTGCTGGCCGGCACCGATCATCTGCGCCACACGCTGGATCTCGAACGCAATGCCTATTCGCGCGGCCTGCCCACGCACGGAGTGGAACTGGCCGACGACTTGGAACGCCTGATCAGCCTGCACGACGCCTCCACGATAGCAGCTGTGTTCGTCGAACCGGTGTCCGGCTCGGCCGGGGTGATCCTGCCGCCGGAAGGCTACCTGCAACGGCTGCGCGCCATCTGCGACCGCCACGGCATCGTGCTGGTGTTCGACGAGGTCATCACCGGCTTCGGCCGGGTCGGCGAGGCGTTTGCCGCGCAGCGCTTCGGCGTCACGCCCGATCTCATCACCGCCGCCAAGGGGCTGACCAGCGGCAGCGTGCCGATGGGCGCGGTGCTGGTGGCCGATGCGATCTTTGATGCCTTCATGCACGGGCCGCAGAACGCGATCGAGCTCTTCCACGGCTATACCTATTCCGGCCACCCGCTGGCCTGCGCCGCGGCGATCGCCACGCTGGACGTCTACGCCGAAGAGGATCTGTTTTCGCGCGCGATCACGCTGGGCCCGCAATGGGAAGACGCGCTACACAGCCTGCGCGGACTGCCGCACGTCATCGACATCCGCAACATCGGCCTGATCGGCGCAATCGAGCTGGCACCGCGCGACGGCGCACCGGGCGCGCGCGGCTACGAGGTGTTCGAGCGCTGCTTCCACGACGGCGGCCTGCTGGTACGCGTCACCGGCGATGTCATCGCGTTGTCGCCGCCGCTGATCGTCACTGCCGAGCAGATTGGGCAGATGGTCGAGACCCTGGCCGGCATCCTGCGCCAGCTCGACTAGCGCGGCGCCCGGATTGGTTGCGCGGCAGGTGGTTGCAAGGGGAAGTGACTGGCGCTTGTACGGGAAGCGTCGCGTTGGCGCCAGCGCACGCGCCAATCGGCTGATCCAGCCCACGACGGCGCGCGTAGCCGCTTACCCGACGTTGCTCGCATGTCACGGGCGCAGGCACCACGTCAAGCGCGCAAAGCCGGAGCAGGCTCACTACAATGCCCGCCCCCGCACTCCCCCGCAGTTGCCGCATGAACATCGTTGTCAAAGAAGAACTCAAGGCCTACATCGACCCGCTGACGCCCGACGAGCACGAAGCGCTGGAACGCAGCCTGCTGGCCGAAGGTTGCCGCGACGCGCTGGTGCTGTGGGGCGATGTACTGGTGGACGGCCACAACCGCTACGGCATCTGCCAGAAGCACGGCTTGCCGTTCCAGACCGTGCAGAACCCGCGCTTCCAGTCGATGCAGGACGTGCATCTGTGGATGATCGAGCAGCACCTGGGCCGGCGCAGCGTATCGGACTTCCAGCGCGGCGTGCTGGCGCTGCGCAAGCGCGCGATCCTGGCCGCGCGCCAGCGCAGCCAACGCGATGCCGACGCCGCCGAAACGCCAGTGCTCGGCGACGCCCCGCCCGCGAACGGCATCGATCACGGCACCGCGCAGGCTGCCGCCGACAACGACAGCCCGCCGTGGGAAGAAAGCTCCACCCCGGTCAGCCGCGCCGAGCTGGCACGCGAAGCCCGGCTGAGCAGCAACCAGGTAGTGATGATCGAGCGCATCCACAAACAGGCCGCCCCGGAAGTGGTGCAGGCAGTCAAGGCCGGCGAGATTTCGATCAGTGCTGCAGCTGCCGTGGCCACCTTGTCCGAGGACGAGCAACGCACCGCCGCGCAGGCCGGCAAGGCCGAGCTCAAGCAGGCCGCCAAGCGGGTGCGCGACGCCAAGCGCAAACCCAAATCCGACGAGGCCGAAGGCGGCGAAGCCGAACGCCGCGATGTGAAAGCGCTGCAACGCCGCGTCACCGAACTGGAAACCGAAAACGCCGCGCTGCAGGCCAAGGTGGCCGCGCTGCAGTCGCAGCTGGAACGTCTGCGCGGTTAAGCCGGTGTCGGCGGTATGCGGCCAGGCGCCGTTGCCGTCGCGCCGCAACGGCGTGCGGTGGCGGAAGCACAGCGATCCGCACCGCAATGGGGCCGGCTCTGGCCCTGCATCGCGCATCCGTCGAGCCGCCGCCTCGCATCGCGCGCAGAGGCCGGTGTCGCTGCGCAGGCGCCCTGACCGACATTGCGGCACGACACACGAGGCCTTTGGCAACACGACGCTTCTGCAATGCGGACGTCGGCGTCAACACGCGTGCCGCGCCAACCGGCCGCCACCTGCATGGCCACACGGCCCTGACGACACGCCCGGCGTCCGCGCCCGTCAGTCGTGGCGATCGGCAACAACCGTGCAGTACCAAGGCATGCGCGCTTGCCAGGACCCGACGGCATTTCACCCGTCCTGACGATTGCCCGGCAGCGTCCCGCCAGCAGGCACAGCGGCAATCGCCGTGGACATGCCATCCGCACACGCTTGGGTACACTTCGATCATGGAACCCAGCGTCAGCACTCCCCGTCCCATCGATCCCCGTCGCGCCCAGCTGCAACGCATGAAGCTGTTGGCGGTGGCCCTGCTGCTGGCCATGTTTGCCGGCTTCGTCGTCAGTCACCTGATGGGCGAACAAGGCGTGTGGGCCTGGGTGTCTGCCTTCTGCGAGGCCGCCACGGTCGGTGCGCTGGCCGACTGGTTTGCGGTGGTGGCCTTGTTCCGCCGCCCGATGGGCCTGCCGATTCCGCATACCGCGATCCTGCCGCGCGGCAAGGACCGTCTGGCCGATGGCCTGGCGGTGTTCGTGCGCGACCAGTTCCTCGCCCCCGATGCGCTGATGGAAAAGCTACGGGTGTTCGACCCGGCCAGCCGTCTCGGCGAATGGCTGGCCAAACCCGAGCAGGCGCGCATGCTCGCGCAGATGGCGCGCAGCTGGATGCTGCAGGCGCTGGAGCTACTGGACGAAGCCGCGGTGCGGCGCGCGATCCAGCGCTTCGTGGTGGATCGCCTGCGCAAATGGAATGCCGCCGCCACGGTCGGCGATGTGTTGGCCCTGCTCACCACCGACGGGCGCCATCAGAAATTGCTGGACGAGGTGTTGCTGCGGCTGGGCGAATGGCTGGACCAGGAACAGGTCAAGACGCGTGCGTCGGCGCTGATCGTGCGCTATGCGCGGCGCGAGTGGCCCAAGCTGGTCGGCACGGTGAACTGGGTCAAGCCGATCGAAGAGATCGGCGACAGCCTGGCCGACCGCATGGCGCGGGCGGCGATCGAAGAATTGCAGGACATCCTCAAGACGCCCGAGCATCCAATCAGGCTCGACTATGAAGCATGGTTGCAGCGCTACATCGTGCGCCTGCGCGACGAACCGGACATGACCGCACGGGTCGAAGAGCTCAAGCAACGCGCGATCGAACACCCGGCGCTGCAGGATTACGTACAAGGGCTGTGGGGCGAGATTCGCGATGCCCTGCGTCACGACCTGGCGCGCGAGGAGTCCTCGATGGCCGCGCACATGGAACGCTCGATGCAGTCGCTGGGCCAGGCCTTGTCGCAAGACCCCTCGCTGCGCGAAGCGCTCAACCAGCACATGCTGCAGGCCGCCGACAAACTCACCACGCGTTTGCGCGCATCGGTGACCGAACATATTGCCTCGACGATGAAAAGTTGGGACGAACGTCACCTCGTCGAGCAATTGGAATTGGGAGTTGGACGCGATCTGCAATACATTCGGTTCAATGGAACCTTGGTTGGTGGATTGATCGGCCTTGCTCTTCACGCATTGTCGATCTGGCTATCGCTCTGATTGCATTGACATCGATCACCCGTCTGGATGGTTAATGGTATGGGGAATACCGCACGCAACCGGATGATCGTCACGCGGCACCACGAGGTAGGCGTTACCGTCGACCAGCATCTTGAGCACGCAACAGGCAAGGCAAAGGAAACGAAATGCCGCATGGCCGCTGGGATCTGCGCAGGAAATACGGGCGCCGCGCGTTTATCAGCGCACTGCTGATTCTCGCTGCAGGCCTGATCGCTTCCATCGTCACCGCAGTATCGCTGCAACGGCATAACGACCTGGAGCGTACGCAACGTTTCGATTATGTCGTGCGTGCGCTGACGCGCAATATCAGCGAGCGCATGTATACCTTCGAGCACGGCCTGCGCGGTGCGCGCGGCGCTGTGATCGGCGCAGGTAGCGGGATCATCAGTCGAGATCGCTTCACCTTGTACAGCCGCTCGCGGGATTATTCGCGCGAATTTCCCGGCGTGTTGGGGTATGGCTATATCCATCGTGTTCGGCCCGCCGAAGAAGCCGCCTTTCTGCAGGCCGCCCGTGCCGATGGCGCGCCAGACATTCACCGGCGTCCGCTGGCGCCATGGGATGGCGAGCGCTACATGGTGCTGTATTTCGAACCGGAGTCATCCGGAAACCGTCCACTCGGAATCGATATCGCATCCGAACCCCGTCGCCGCGCCGCCGCCTTGCAGGCCTCGCGCAGCGGCGAGCCGGTGATGACCTCGCCGGTCTCGCTTTCCGGCTACCGGATTCCTTCCGAAAGCGGCTTTCTGGTGTTGCTGCCGGTCTATCGCGAAGGCATGCCGCTGCAGACGCCGCAGCAGCGCATGGAAGCGACCAATGGCTGGGTGTACGCGCCTTTCAGCGTCGAACAGATGGTGCAGAGCGCGCTGGGCGAGCGCGATGACGTGGCACTGGATCTGTCCGACCGGAACGAGCCCACCCACAATTTCTATCGCAGCGGCACGCCGGCCAGCGAAAGTGCGCGGCATCTTCCGGTCGTGCGCCTGCTATCGATCTACGGCCGCACCTGGATCATCACCGCGCAGCCCACCGCCAGTTTCCTTGGCTCGCTCAACCAGACCTCACCATGGCTGATGGGCGGTCTGGTAATGGCGGTATCGGTGTTGCTGGCGACCTTGCTGGTGCTGTATTTCAGCAACGGATTGCGGCGCGAGGAAGTGCTGCGCAAGCAGATGGAGCTGGCCGCCCTGGTCGGCAACTCGAGCGAGGCGATCGTCGCCGAAACCCCGGATGGGCGGATCACCCACTGGAATCCCGCCGCCGAGGCGATGTTCGGCTTCACCGCCAAGGAAGCCATCGGACAGAACCTGACGCGACTGCTGTCGCCGCAACCGTATGCGATGCCGGAGATCGACCCCACCGATGCACAGCCGGCCAACGCCTCGGTCGCGCACAGCATGCGTCATCGCGATGGGCATCACGTCCACGTGCTGGCCAGCAAGGCGCCGATCATCGAAAGCGAAGGCACGCTCGGCGGCCACTCGCACTTCTTCCGCGACATCTCCGAGCGCGTGCGCTCGCATCAGCGCATCGTCGATCTCAACGCTTCGCTCGAACATCAGGTAGCCGAGCGCACCAGCGAACTGGTGAAGTTCTCGGCGCTGCAACGCGCGATCCTGGCGCATGCCGGCTACGCCATCATCGCCACCGACTCCAGCGGCTTTGTCACCCTGTTCAATCCTGCTGCAGAAAAGCTGTTGGGTTACAGCACCGAGGACGTCATCGGCCGCCGCAAGGCCAGCCAGTTCGTCGAACCGGAGGAATTGCAGGAGCGCGCGCACATGCTCTCCGAGCAGACCGGTACACCGGTGGCACCCACGCTCGAGGCGGTTGCCGCGCTGACCAGCCTCGGCCGCAGCGACACCAACGAGTGGACCTATGTCAGCCACGATGGTCGTCGCCTGCCGGTGCTACTGACGCTGAGCACCTTGCGCGACGACAACGACCAGGTGATCGGCTACCTGGGCGTCGCGGTGGATCTGACCGAACAGAAGCTGCACGAAAAACAGCTGCGCCTGGCGATGGATGCGGCCAAGAGCGCCAACCAGTCCAAGTCCGATTTCCTGGCCAACATGAGCCACGAGATCCGCACGCCGATGAACGCGATTCTGGGCATGCTGTATCTGCTCCAGCGCAGCGAGCTGCCCGCCGCCGCGCAGGACATGGTGACCAAGATCGATCGCTCGGCGCGCACGCTGCTGGAGATCATCAACGACATCCTGGACTTCTCCAAGATCGAGGCCGGGCGCATCGATCTGGAATGTGCGCCGTTCGACCTCAATCAATTGTTCGACAACATCGCCGACCTGATGCGCTCCTCGCTGAGCGCCAAGCCGGTGGAAATGATCGTCGAGCCGCTGCCGCGCGATTGCCGCTGGTTGCTCGGCGATGCATTGCGCATCAACCAGGTGCTGGTCAACCTGGTCGGCAATGCCATCAAGTTCACCGAGCAGGGCGAAGTGGTGCTGTCGGTACGGCGCTTCCCCAGCGGCGACCCGAACAAGCTCAAGCTGCTGTTCTCGGTACGCGACACCGGCATCGGTATTTCCAAGGAAAAGCAGAGCCTGATCTTCTCGCCGTTTCTGCAGGCAGACACCTCCACCAGCCGGCGTTATGGCGGCAGCGGTCTGGGACTGACCATCAGCCGGCGCCTGATCGAATTGATGGGCGGCGAGCTGGAAGTGGAAAGCGTGCCCGGCCGCGGGAGCGAGTTCTATTTCGTGGTGACGCTGGAAAAATCCGCCGTCCCGCAGACGCAGCACGAGCCGCCCGTGCTATCGCCCGAAGCGATGCCGCGCGTGTTGATCGCCGACGATCACGACGCGGCGTTGAACAATCTGGCGCGTATCGCCAGCGAGCTCGGCTGGCGCGTGGAAGCGGTGTCCAGCGGCCAGGCCGCCCTGGAAGCGATCGAGCAGGCCAGCGAGCCATACGACATTTTTCTGCTCGACTGGCGCATGCCCGACATCGATGGCGTGGCCATCGCGCGCCATGTCCGCGCGCGCGCCGCACCCGGCCCGCATCCGGTGATCGTGATGGTCACCGCGTACGAGCGCCGGCTGCTGGAGCAGAACCCCGAGCAACAGGATCTGGATGCGGTGATGACCAAGCCGGTGACCAGTGCGGCGCTGCACCGGCTGGTGGAGCAGCTGTTCGACGACCGCCCTGGCGCACGCCCGGCAACGCCCTCGTTTGTCGCGCGCCGGCTGGAAGGTGCGCATCTATTGCTGGTGGACGACAGCGACATCAATTGCGAGGTGGCGCAGCGCATTCTCGAAGGCGAAGGCGCGATGGTCACCGTTGCCCATGACGGCGAGCAGGCAGTGGACACGCTCAAGCGCGCGCCGGGGCTGTTCCATCTGGTGCTGATGGACGTGCAGATGCCGGTGGTGGACGGCTACGAGGCCACGCGACGGCTGCGTCAGAACCCTGCCCTGGCCAATCTGCCGGTGATCGCGCTGACCGCCGGCGCGTTCCGCCCGCAACAGGAAAAAGCGCTGGAAGCCGGCATGAACGGATTTATTGCCAAGCCGTTCAACGTCGAAGAACTGGTCACTGCGATTCGCCACTTCCTGCAACCGGGCGTGCGCCGCATCCCCTCGCTGCCGCACGAGGGCGCAACCGAGACCGGCCCGGCATGGGACCACGCCGACCCGGACGTGCTGGACGCCGCGCGTGCTCGCAGCCTGTGGCGTGAGCGCGAGCCCTACGCGCGATACCTGCGCAAGTTGCTGCGCGACAACCCTGACCCGGCCGCGCTGGCTGCCGAGCATCTGCGCAACAACGACCTGGCCGCCCTCGGTGCGATGGCGCACAAGCTGCGCGGCGCCGCCGGATCGCTGGCGCTGCCGGCGTTGGGCGGAGCTGCCGGCGAGCTGGAAATGCGTATCGATGAAGGTCACGACATCACCGCCTCGCTGATCGCGCTCAAAGACACCATGCAACGGACCGTCGAGGCCATCCACGCGTTCCTGCAAGGCAGCGATGGCGACGATGCAGTGGAACACGAAGGCCTCGCGCTGGACGAAGACAGCGCGGAGATTCTCGAAGCCGCCCTGGCCAGCGACGATGCCGACCAGATCGACCACGCGCTGCTGATTTGCGCCCCCCGTCTGCCGCACACGCTGCAGGAAGAACTGCAACGCGCGGTCGAAGATTTCGACTTCCGTCGTGCCGAAGCCACCTTGCGCGACTGGCAAGCCACTCACCCGCGCTGAGCGATCCGCGTCTGTCTGCAAGGATGCCCCCATGCTGTCCCGCCCCCTGCTCTGCGTCGACGACGAATCCAGCAACCTGGCAACGCTGCGCCAGCTGCTGCGTGAGGATTTCCCGCTGGTCTTCGCAAAGTCCGGCAGCGAAGCGCTGGATGCGGTGGCACGGCACGCGCCGGTGCTGATCCTGCTGGATGTCGGGTTGCCGGACATGGATGGCTACGCTGTGGCGCGTGCGCTGAAGCAGCAGCCGTCCAGCAGCGCCATCCCGATCCTGTTCGTGACCTCGCGCAACAGCGAACACGACGAACGCGCCGGGCTGGAGGCGGGCGCGGCCGATTACGTCAGCAGGCCCTACTCGCCCGCCCTGCTCAAGGCGCGCATCGCCACCCAACTGAAGCTGGCCGAAAACGCACGCCTGGCGCAGCAATACCGCGATGCGATCCATTTGCTCGGCACCGCCGGCCAGGGCCAGGACGCCGACACCGCTGCGCATATCTGGCGCATGGCCGGCTATGCGCGCGTGCTGGCCGAGGCGGTGGGGTGGTCGCCACAGTGCGCGCAGATGCTGCAGGACGCCGCGCCCCTGCACGACGCCGGCAAGATCGCAGTGCCCGGCAACATCCTGCACAAGCCCGACTCGCTGGACGAACACGAACGCTCGGTGGTGCGACAGCATCCTCAGGTCGGCCACGATCTGCTGCGGCACGGGCGCGGCGCAGTCTTCCAGCTGGCGGCGGAGATCGCGCTGCATCACCACGAATGCTGGGACGGCAGCGGCTACCCGCAGGGCCTGGCCGGCGATGCCATACCGGAATCGGCGCGCATCGTGGCCGTGGCCGATGTCTTCGACGCCCTGTGCGGGCGGCGTGCGTACAAGGCGCCATGGACGGTGGACGATGCCATCCGCAAGCTCGACAGCATGGCCGGCAAGCAACTGGAACCGCGCCTGGTGCAGCATTTTCGCCAGGCCTTGCCGCAGCTTCTGCAGATCAAGGACGCCTGGGATAGCCCTGCCGCGTAGTGCCGAACCGAAAGCGACCAACGGCAGCGGACACAACAATGACCCTGGGTTTGTCGGGCAGATGCAAGTGTGCGCAATAGGCACAACGGCCTGTGCTCTTTTACCGAGCGAAGCGAGTGCGCAGCGCCGGATGCGGGTACCGCCAGTCCGTGCACCGTCACCGCGTCCTGCGCATCCTCAGGCGCCCTTGCAGCAGATCGCCGCTGATTGATCCACCACATCCAGACCATTGGCTCTACCGCAAGACACACGCAGTGTTGCCGCCATGCGCTTGAACCGCGCTTGCTGCATGCGGACAATATGCATGTTGCGCCGCACAACATCGTGCGACGCGGGCCGATGCTGTTGCCGTGCGGGCATGGCTGCGTCGGCCCCGCAACCGAGAGTCCGATGTCCTCCAGTGTGCCCGAGGCCGGCGTCACGCCGCCGCGTTATCCCGATTACCGCATCATCTCGCTGATCCTGGCCTGCGCCATTTTCATGGAGCAGATGGATGCCACCGTGCTGGCGACCGCACTTCCCACCCTGGCGCGCGATTTCGGCGTCGCCGCGCCGGCCATGAGCATCGCCATGACCAGCTATCTGCTGGCGCTGGCGGTGCTGATCCCGGCCAGCGGCGCCATCGCCGACCGCTTCGGCCTGCGCCGCGTCTTCGGCGCATCGATCTGGGTGTTCGTCGGCGGCTCGATCCTGTGCTCGCTGGCCGACAGCCTGCCCACCATGGTTGCCGCGCGCGTGCTGCAAGGCACCGGTGGCGCGATGATGGCACCGCTCGGCCGGCTGATTCTGCTGCGCACCGTCGAGCGCCGCCACCTGGTGTCGGCGATGGCCTGGACGCTGGTACCGGCCTTTATCGGCCCGATGCTCGGCCCACCGTTGGGCGGATTTTTCGTCTCGTATCTGGACTGGCGCTGGATCTTCTACATCAACGTGCCGATCGGCATCGCCGGTTTTCTGCTGGTGCGCCGATTCATCCCGGATATCCCCACCGAATCGGCCCCGGCACGCTTCGATCTGCGCGGCTTCGTGCTGTGCGGCACCGCGTTGGGCTGCCTGTTGTTCGGCCTGGAAATGGTCAGCCAGCAGGATGGTCTCGGCACGGCGAGCTGGTTGCTGGCCATCGGCGGCGGCGCCGCGCTGGGGTATCTGTGGCATGCGCGCCACCACCCTGCGCCGCTGCTGGATCTGAGCTTGCTGTGCATCGATTCGTTCCGGCTGTCGGTGATTGGCGGCGCGCTGATGCGCATCACCCAGGGCGCGCAACCGTTCCTGCTGCCGCTGCTGTTCCAGATCGGCTTCGGCATGAGCGCCGCGCACAGCGGGCGCCTGATTCTGGCCACGGCGCTGGGCGCGCTGCTGATGCGCAGCATCACCCCGCAGTTGCTGCGCCGCTTCGGCTACCGCAACAGCCTGATCGGCAACGGCGTGCTCGCCAGCCTCGGCTACATGGTGTGCGCGCTGTTCCGGCCCGGCTGGCCACCGGCACTGATGTTCGGCCTGCTGCTGTGCTGCGGCGCCTTCATGTCGTTCCAGTTCGCCGCCTACAACACCATCGCCTACGAAAACGTCCCGTCCGCGCGCATGAGCCGCGCCAGTAGCCTGTACACCACCATGCAGCAACTCATGCTGTCGGTGGGTGTGTGCGCCGGCGCGATGATCCTCAAACTGGCGATGCTGGCCGGCGATCACGCACAGCCGGCACAACGCGATTTCTCGCTGGCGTTCTGCGTGGTTAGCCTGATTTCGCTCAGCGCCACCTGGTGGCACCTACGCTTCGACAAGCATGCCGGGCAGGAGATGAGCGGGCATCGGGCCTAGGCATTCCGCCGGCAAGTCCGCAATCAAAACCGCGCATACGCCCCAATGAGCCGGCTTGAAACTCCGGTAATATCGAGTATGAAAATTTTTATATACATCGACTCATGCGCCTGGAATTACATTGTCGAGCATGGGATAGATCTTGAAGAAGAGCTACCCGCGCAACGCTACCAGCTATGCGTAACCCCCGAGATCGACAATGAGCTGGCAGCGATTCCCAACCAAAAAAGCGAGCTGAAAAATTCGATCCAGAAAATCAGAGAGCGGAACTCTGTAAATATCACTCGCTCTTTCGGATTCGTAGCACCCTACGTAGGCTTCGGACAAGGCAGTTTTCAGTCTCCATCAGAAAAGGAGTGGCACAAAAACTATTACCGAGCAGATCCACCACGCAGCCTCAAAGGCTCGGGCCTACCAAGTGGAGTGACCGATGCAGACCTAGCTAGGCGATCGAGTGATACAGTCGTTCTCACTGCAGAAAGCGCACGAAAGTCAGGCCCTCTTAAATCTGCGGCGAATGAAGGTAAGCTCGTAATATTCTTAGGTACGGACTTTAAACCTGGTGACATGAGCCTCGGGAAATACATCGAGCACAGACTGAAAACACTGACGTAAAGCTGCACTCTTCGCCGTTACTGATTACTTTAGATGGCTAGCACGCGCTTGGCTCGGCGTATGAAAGATGGCGCCGCACAAAAAGGGCGCCAAAGGCGGCATTTTTCAAGACACCGTGACCAACGCGGTGACGAAGCTTAGCTTCGCCACCGCGTTGCCGTACCGCTTACATCCCGTGTGCAGCCAGCTGCCCCAACCGCTGCACCGCAACCGACACGGTCGGGTAGTCGAGCGTCTTCTGCTCGGCCACGTCGGCGAGCATCGCCAGGGTGAAGCGCAGGCTGGAATCGTCGCGTGCCAGCCACTTGGCTACCTTGTCCTCGGCACTGCTGCCGGACATGCTCAGCACCTGGCCTACCAGCGCACGCTGATGCGCGGCCAGTTCATCACGCAATACGCCGCGTGCCACGGCGTGCCAGCGGCCGTTGACCTCCAGCGCGTCGATCTGCTCGAACAGCCACGGCAGGCGCAGCGCTTCGCCCAGACGGAAATGCACCTTGGACACGTCCACCGGCTTGAGCTTGCGGGTACGTGCGGTTTCGATGATGTCGAACGCAGGCTCCAGATACCGCAGCTCGCACAACTGCTGCGCCAGCGCCGGGGTCAGGCCCTTTTCCTGCCATTCCTTGACGCTGCCTTCGTACTGCGGACGTTGCGCATCCGACAGCACGCCGGAGGCGACACGGATGTCGTTGAACGGGCCGTGGTAACGCTCCACCGCCGCAGTGATGCCCGGCATCTGGCCCGGACGCAACAGCAGCCAGCGCACGAACGAACGTTGCAGGCGCCAGATCACTTCCAGTGCATCGATCTGCACCGATTCTGGCACCTTGCCGTCCAATGCATCGATCTGCGTCCACAGCGCGCGCGCATCCAGCGTTTCGCGGCTGATGGTGTAGGCCTTGGCAACCTCGGCGATGCTGCGGCCGGTGTCTTCCTGCATGCGCATCAGGAAGGTGGCGCCCATGCGGTTGATGGTGGTATTGGTCACCGCCGTGGCGATGATTTCGCGCTTGAGGCGGTGACGCTCCATCGCATCGGCATACTTCTTCTGTAACGGTTGCGGGAAGTAGCGTTGCAATTCCTTGGACAGGTACGGGTCTTCCGGGATATCCGATTCCACCAGCTGCTGGAACGCCACCAGCTTGGAATACGACAGCAGCACCGACAGTTCCGGACGCGTCATGCCCTGTCCGCGCGCCTTGCGTGCGGACAGTTCGGCATCGGACGGCAGGTATTCGATCTGGCGATCGAGCAGGCCCTGCAATTCCAGCGTGCGGATGAAGTGCTGCTTGGAGCCGAGGCGCTTGACGCTCATCCGCTCCATCAGGCTGATCGCCTGGTTCTGGCGGTAGTTGTCCCACAGCACCAGGTCGGCCACTTCGTCGGTCATCGACGCCAGCAGTTTGTTGCGCGCGTCGTAGGTGAGCTTCTTGGCCTGCACCATGTCGTTGAGCAGGATCTTGATGTTCACCTCGTGATCGGAGGTGTCCACGCCGGCCGAGTTGTCGATGAAGTCGGTGTTGAGCAGCACGCCGGTCTGCGCGGCTTCGATACGACCGAGCTGGGTCAGGCCCAGATTGCCGCCCTCGCCCACCACCTTGCAGCGCAGTTCGCCGCCATTGACGCGCAGGCCGTTGTTGGCGCGATCGCCCACATCGGTGTGCGACTCGCTGGAGGCCTTGACGTAGGTGCCGATGCCGCCGTTCCAGAACAGATCCACCGGGGCCTTGAGGATGGCGTTCATCAGTTCGTTGGGCGAAAGCTGCTTGACGTTGGATTCCAGGCCCAATACCTCGCGCACCGGCGCACTGATGTCGATGGACTTGAGCGTGCGCGGATAGATGCCGCCGCCAGCGCTGATCAGCTTGGCGTCGTAATCGGCCCAGCTGGAACGCGGCAGCTTGAACAGGCGCTCGCGCTCGGCGAACGAGGCGGCCGCATCCGGGTTCGGGTCGAGAAAGATATGCCGATGGTCGAACGCGGCCAGCAAACGGATATGCCGCGACAACAGCATGCCGTTGCCGAACACGTCGCCAGACATGTCGCCGATGCCGACCACGCTGAAATCCTCGCTCTGGCAATCGCGCCCCATTGCGCGGAAGTGGCGCTTGACCGACTCCCACGCGCCGCGCGCGGTGATGCCCATGCCCTTGTGGTCGTAGCCCACCGAACCGCCGGAAGCGAACGCATCGCCCAGCCAGAAGCCGTGGTCCAGCGCCAGCCCGTTGGCGATGTCGGAGAACGTGGCAGTGCCCTTGTCGGCGGCAACCACCAGATACGGGTCGTCGTGATCGTGACGCACCACCTGCGGCGGCGGCACGATCTTGCCGCCGACGATGTTGTCGGTGATATCGAGCAGCCCCTGGATGAACAGCTTGTAGCAGGCGATGCCCTCGGCCTGGATCGCGTCACGGTCGCCGCCCACCGGCGAACGCTTGACGTAGAAACCGCCCTTGGCGCCGACCGGCACGATGACGGTGTTCTTGACCATCTGCGCCTTGACCAGACCCAACACCTCGGTGCGGAAGTCTTCGCGGCGATCGGACCAACGCAGCCCGCCACGCGCCACCGCGCCGAAGCGCAGATGCACGCCTTCCACACGCGGGCTGTAGACGAAGATTTCGCGGTACGGACGCGGCTTGGGCAGGTCCGGCACGATCGCCGAATCCAGCTTGAAGCTGATGCAATGCCCGTACTTGCCGCTCTTGTCGGTCTGGTAATAGCTGGTGCGCAGGGTGGCGTCGATCACGCCGATGAAGCTGCGCAGGATGCGATCCTCGTCGAGGCTGGAAACGCGATCCATCAACTTCAATAGCGCGGTGCGGGTCGCCTCCTGCTGCGCGTCGCGATCGCCGCCACGCGCCTGCAACACCGACTCCAGCGCCTTGAGCGTGGCTTCGTCGCCGCCGGCCAGTGCCGACAGCTCTTCGCGCAGGCGTTCCTGTCCGGCGAAGATCTGCGCCTTGGTCTCGCTACCGGTGGCCGGGTCGAAGCGCGCTTCGAACAGCTCCACCAGCAAACGTGCCAGCAGCGGATAACGGGTGAACGTGGTTTCGACATACGCCTGCGAGAACGGCACACCGGTCTGCAGCAGATACTTGCAATAGCCGCGCAACAGCGCGACCTGGCGCCAATGCAGGCCGGCAGCCAGGATCAGGCGGTTGAAGCCGTCGTTCTCGGCATCGCCGCTCCAGATGCGCTCGAACGCTTCGCCGAAGCCGGCATCGGCATGGGCGGCGTTGATCTTGCCGGCGGTCGATTCGACTTCGAAATCCTGGATATAGACCGGCGTCTCGCCCACCTGCAGCCGGTACGGCCGCTCGGAGATCACCCGCAGGCCCATGTTTTCCATCATCGGCATCGCATCCGACAACGGGATGTCGTCCAGCTGACGGTACAGCTTCAGGCGCAGGCCTTCGCCGGCATCGAGCCGCACACCGTCGTCGCGGCGGATCTCCTGCAGGCTCAGATGCAGATCGTCCGGGCCATCCAGCGCGGCCAGATGTTCGACATCGGACACCGCCGATTCGATCGACGATTCTTCGATGTAACCGGCCGGCAAGGCGCGACCGAAATTGGCCGCCATGCGCAGGCCATTGGCCTCGCCATGCCGCGCCACCAGCGCTTCGCGCAGGGCATCGCGCCAGTTGCGCAGCAGATGCGCCAGCCGCGCCTCGAGTTCGGTGGTGTTGAATTCCAGCGCCTCGCCACTCTTGGGCCGCACGATCAGGTGCAGCTGCGCCAGCGGCGACTCGCCCAGCACCACGCTGGAATCGATGTATTCGCCGTGCAGCGCTTCCTTGAGCAAGGCTTCGATGCGCAGGCGCACATCGGTGTTGAAGCGCTCGCGCGGGATATAGACCAGGGCGGAGATGAAGCGGCTGTACTTGTCGCGGCGCAGGAACATGCGGCTACGCACACGCTCCTGCAGCCCGAGGATGCCGATCGCGGTGCGATACAGCTCTTCTTCGTTGGACTGGAACAGCTCTTCGCGCGGCAGCGTCTCGAGGATATGCCGCAGGGCCTTGCCGCTGTGGCTGCTCGGGGTCAGCCCGGACTTGCTCATCACGTATTCGTGGCGCTGACGCACCAGCGGGATTTCCCACGGACGGCGGTTGTAGGCGCTGGAGGTGAACAGGCCCAGGAAGCGCTGCTCGCCGACGATACGGCCCTTGGCATCGAATTCCAGGATGCCGATGTAATCCATGTAGCCGACCCGGTGCACCCGCGAGCGCGCATTGGTCTTGGTCAGGATCAGCGCATCCTTGAGCTTGTCCGAGGTGTTCAGGCCGTGCGCCGCCAGCGTGGTCACCGGGCGCGCCGGCGAGGTGTCGTGGCCGCGCATCAGACCCAGGCCGGTTTCTTCCACCGGCGCCAGCACCGCCTGGCCGTCCTGCTTCTCCACGCGGTATTCGCGATAACCGAAGAAGGTGAAGTGGTCGGCCGCCGCCCAGCGCAGGAATTCCTGCGCCTCATGGCGGCTGATGTCGTCCATCGGCAGCCGGCGGGTGGCCAGGTCGTCGGCCAGCATCACCATCTTTTCGCGCATCGCCGCCCAGTCGTGCACGATCGCGCGCACTTCGGCCAGCACCTTGCGAATGGCCGCTTCCACCTTGGGCATTTCTTCCGGCGGCTGGCGATCGATCTCCAGCACCATCAGCGATTCGCTCTTGCCCTCGCCCACTGCGGTCAGCTTGCCGGACTTGTCGCGCGCGATACGCAGCACCGGGTGGCCGAGCACATGGACGCCGATACCCAGGTCCGCCAAGGTCATGCTCACCGAGTCCACCAGGAACGGCATGTCGTCGTTGACGATCTGCAGCAGCGTGTGCGGCGACTCGTAGCCGTGGCTCTTCAGGGTCGGGTTGAACACCCGCACATTGACCGTGGCGGCCTTGCGCGTACGCGCAAATTCCAGCATGTCGGCCGCCAGCGCTGCCCACTGCTCTGGCGGGTGGTTGGGGAACTCGTCCTCCTCCATGCGCCGGTAGAAACCGGCTGCAAACAGCTGCACTTCGGACTGCCTGGCAGCCGGATAACGCTTGCGCAATGCGGCAAGCACCGGCTCCAGGGTGACTGCCTGCGGCGCGGTGGCGAGCACGGGGACGGCACGTTCGGCGACCGGTTTGACCGACGTCGTGGACGATTTCGAAGCGGCTTTCTTGGCTGTCATGAGTAGAGCTGGGCTGCTCGGTGGAAAACTGAATTGTACCGGTGCCCGATGACCGCGCCTTGCTGCATAGCGCAATTTCCCTGGGCACAAGCGGGCTGTGCAGGGCGCAAAAGCACGACAGCTGCGCACTTTCGGCATGTGCGTCACGCCGCGAGGGCTGTGGAACCGCCAAGACAGGCAACCTCGGGCCAAGGCGTGCCGCAGCAGGTGTTGTGCAGAGCGCACGGCGTGCGTCAAGGCTGTTTAAAAACTAAACTGGACGGTATAGTCTACCGCCATGACCCCTCGTCCCCCCCGTGCTGCCCGGCGTTCGGACTGCGATCGCCGCATCCATGCTGCCGTGCATACCCTGCTTGCCGAGCGCGGCATGCGGCTGAGCATGGACGCGGTGGCCGAGCGCGCCGGTTGCTCCAAGCAGACGCTCTACAGCTATTACGGCTGCAAGGAGAACCTGCTGCGCGATGTGCTGCAGGACCACGTGCACCTGGCCACGGTGCCGCTGGGCACGGCAAGCGGCGATCTGCGCGAGGATCTGCTCGCATTCGCCCTGGCCCATCTCGATCGTTTGAACCGCCCCGATGTGTTACAGACCTGCCGGTTGGTGGAAGCCGAATCGCACCGGTTTCCCGAGCGCTCGCAACAGATCTTCCATGATGGCGTCGTCGGTATGCAGCAGCGCCTGGCGCAGCGCTTCGCTCAGGCGATGGATGCCGGCCAGCTGCGCCATGACGATCCGCACTGTATGGCCGAGCTGCTGTTGAGCATGATCGTCGGTCTGGATTTCGATCGGCAACGCTTTCAGGTTCCCCACCGCGCCGGCCTTCCCGCCAGGCAGCAGTGGGCACAGTTCGCCATCGACACCTTCCTGCGCGCATTTGCCCCGACCGCCGCGCCCCCTTCGCTGTCCCCGCTTTCTTTTCTTACTTCAAGACCCTAACGGAGTTCCTCCTGATGATTGCCCCGCTCCGCACATTCGGCCTGGCCTGTGCCATTACCCTGGCGCTGGCTGCCTGCAGCAAGCCCGAACAACAGCAGGCTCCGCCGCCGCCGGAAGTGTCGGTGCTGGAAATGAAACCGCAGACGCTGCCGCTGGAACGCGACCTGGTTGGCCGCCTGTCGGCGTTCCGCTCGGCCGACGTGCGTGCCCGCGTGAACGGTGTGCTGCTCAAGCGCCTGTACACCGAAGGCACCGACGTCAAGGAAGGCCAGCCGCTGTTCGAGATCGACCCGATGCCGCTGCGCGCGACGTTGTTGCAGGCCCAGGGCCAGCTGGCCGCGGCCGAGGCGACCTACACCAATGCGCAGGTCGCCGCCAAGCGCGCGCGTAGCCTGGCACCGCAGCAGTATGTCTCCCGTGCCGATATCGACAACGCCGAGGCCACCGAGCGCTCGTCCCGCGCCAACGTGCAGCAGGCACGCGGCGTGGTCGACGCCGCCCGCATCCAGCTCAGCTTTGCCAGGGTCACCTCGCCGATCAGCGGCCGCGCGGGCATCCAGCGCGTCACCGAAGGCGCCTTGGTGGGCTCGGGTGAGGCCACCCTGCTGACCACGGTGGACCAGATCGACCCGCTGTACGTGAACTTCGCGATGAGCAGCGAAGAGCTGGCCGCATTGCGCCAGGCGCAGAGCAGCGGCAACGTGCAGCTCAGCGGCGACGGCAAGTCCACCGTCAATGTCGAGCTGGGCGACGGCAGCCAGTATCCGCATCCCGGTACGCTGGATGTGTCGGCGGTGACGGTGGACCCGAGCACCGGTGCGGTGTCGCTGCGCGCGACCCTGCCCAACCCGGAACAGGCGCTGCTGCCGGGTGCATTCGTGACCTTCAAGGCCAGCCTGGGCCAGCGCAACAACGCCTATCTCATGCCGCAGCAGGCGGTGCAGCGCGATGCCACCGGCGCCTATGCCCTGATGCTGGGCAAGGACGGCAAGGTAGTGCGCAAGAACCTCACCGTCGACGGCCAGCAAAAGGGCCAGTGGATCGTCACTGCGGGCGTGGCTCCCGGCGATCAGGTCATTGTCGATGGCGTACAGAAGGCCAAGGAAGGCCAACCGGCCACCGGCAAACCGTGGGATCCGAGCAAGCCGACGCAAGGCGGCCAGCCGGGCGCCCCGGGTGCCGCTCCGGCAGCAGGCCAGGCCGGCGATGCACAAGGCACTCCGGCCGCAGACAAGGCCGATGCAGCCGCGCCGGCCGCGCAGCAACAGCCCAAGCCCGACGCTGCGGCGCAGCCGGCCGACTCCCAGTCCAAGCAGCAGTAACGGAACCCGGACATGCCTAAGTTTTTTATCGAACACCCGATCTTTGCCTGGGTGGTGGCGATCCTGATCTCGCTTGCGGGCGTGATCTCGATCCTGAATCTGGGTATCGAGTCGTATCCCACGATCGCCCCGCCGCAGGTCACCGTCACCGCCACCTTCCCCGGCGCCAGTGCCGACACCGCCGAAAAAGCGGTGACCCAGGTCATCGAGCAGCAGCTCACCGGTATCGACCATCTGCTGTACTTCAACTCGTCCTCGGCCGCCAACGGCCGCGTGACCATCACCCTGACCTTCGAAACCGGCACCGACGCGGATATCGCCCAGGTGCAGGTGCAGAACAAGGTGTCGCTGGCCACGCCGCGCCTGCCCTCGGAAGTGACCCAGCAGGGTGTGGTGGTGGCCAAGGCCAACGCTGGCTTCCTGATGGTGGCCGCGCTGCGGTCGGATAACCCGTCGATCAATCGCGACGCGCTCAACGACATCGTCGGTTCGCGCGTGCTCGAGCAGATCTCGCGCGTTCCCGGCGTGGGTAGCACCAACCAGTTCGGCGCCGAGTACGCGATGAACATCTGGTTGAACCCGGAGAAGCTGCAGGGCTACAACCTGTCGGCCACCCAGGTGCTGACTGCGGTGCGCAACCAGAACGTGCAGTTCGCTGCCGGTTCGGTCGGCGCCGACCCGACGCCCGAGGGCATCACGTTCACCGCCACGGTCTCGGCCGAAGGCCGCTTCAGCTCGCCCGAGCAGTTCGAGAACATCATCCTGCGCACCGACAACAACGGTGCCACGGTGCGGTTGAAGGATGTCGCACGCGTCAGCGTGGGGCCGAGCAACTACGGCTTCGACACCCAGTACAACGGCAAGCCCACCGGCGCGTTCGGTATCCAGCTGTTGCCGGGTGCCAACGCCTTGAACGTGTCAGAGGCGGTCGGTGCCAAGCTCGACGAACTGCAGCCGACCTTTCCGCAGGGCGTGACCTGGTTTGCGCCGTACGAGTCGACCACCTTCGTGCGCATCTCCATCGAGGAAGTGATCCACACGCTGGTGGAAGCCATCGTGCTGGTGTTCCTGGTGATGCTGCTGTTCCTGCAGAACTTCCGCGCCACGGTCATTCCGACGTTGGTGATTCCGGTTGCGTTGCTGGGCACGTTCTTCGGCATGTACGTGATCGGCTTCACCATCAACCAGCTGACCCTGTTTGCGATGGTGCTGGCGATCGGCATCGTGGTCGATGACGCGATCGTGGTGATCGAGAACGTCGAACGCATCATGACCGACGAGCATCTGGAGCCGAAGGCGGCCACCCAGAAGGCGATGACCCAGATCACCGGCGCGGTGGTGGCCATCACCGTGGTGCTGGCAGCAGTGTTCATCCCCTCCTCGCTGCAGCCGGGTGCCTCCGGTGCGATCTACAAACAGTTCGCGCTGACCATCGCCATGTCGATGGGCTTCTCGGCGTTCCTGGCGTTGAGCTTCACCCCGGCGTTGTGCGCGACGTTCCTCAAGCCCACCCATGCGGACAAGAAGAACTGGATCTACCGCAACTTCGACAAGTACTACGACAAGCTGGCACACCGCTACGTCGGTGTGGTCGGGAACACCCTGAAGCGCTCGCCGCCCTGGATGATCGTGTTCGTGGTGCTGGTGGTGCTGTGCGGCTTCCTGTTCACGCGCATGCCGGGCAGCTTCCTGCCGGAAGAGGACCAGGGCTTTGCGTTGGCCGTCGTGCAGTTGCCGCCGGGCGCGACCAAGCTGCGCACCAACGAGGTGTTCGCGCAGATGCGTGGCGTGCTGGAGAAGGAGCCTGCAGTCGAAGGCATGCTGCAGATCGCCGGCTTCAGCTTCCTCGGTTCGGGCGAGAACGTGGGCATGGGCTTCATTCGGCTCAAGCCCTGGGAAGACCGTGACGCCACTGCCGAACAGGTGATCCAGCAACTCAACGGCATGTTCTATGGCATCAAGGGTGCGCAGATCTTCGTGGTCAACCTGCCGACCGTGCAGGGCCTGGGCCAGTTCGGCGGCTTCGACATGTGGCTGCAGGATCGCTCCGGTGCCGGCCAGGAGGCCCTGACCCAGGCGCGCAACATCGTGCTCGGCAAGGCGGCGGAAAAGCAGGACACCCTGGTCGGCGTGCGTCCGAACGGGCTGGAAAACGCACCGCAGCTGCAGCTGAGCGTTGACCGCGTGCAGGCGCAGTCGATGGGCCTGGACGTCAGCGACATCTACAGCTCGATCCAGCTGATGCTGGCGCCGGTCTACGTCAACGACTACTTCGCCGAAGGCCGCATCAAGCGCGTCAATATCCGTGCCGACGACCAGTTCCGTACCGGTCCGGAGTCACTGCGCAACTTCTTCACCCCCAGCACCACGGCCCTCGGTGCCGACGGTCAGCCGGGGATGATTCCGCTGAGCAACGTGGTCAAGGCCGAATGGACCTATGCCTCGCCGGCGTTGAACCGCTACAACGGCTATTCGGCAGTCAATATCGTCGGTAATCCGGCACCGGGCGGCAGCTCCGGCCAGGCGATGCAGGCGATGGAGGAGATCGTCAACAACGACCTGCCGCCGGGCTTCGGTTTCGACTGGACCGGCATGTCCTACCAGGAAATCATCGCCGGTAACGCAGCCACGCTGTTGCTCGTGTTGTCGGTGGTGGTGGTATTCCTCTGCCTTGCCGCGCTGTACGAGAGCTGGTCGATTCCGGTAGCGGTGCTGATGGTGGTGCCGATCGGCGTGCTGGGTGCGATCACCTTCTCGATGCTGCGTGGCCTGCCCAACGATCTGTACTTCAAGATCGGCATGATCACGGTCATTGGTCTGGCGGCGAAGAACGCGATCCTGATCGTGGAATTCGCGGTGGAGCAGCGCGCGGCGGGCAAGACCCTGCGCGATGCGGCACTGGAAGCGGCGCATCTGCGTTTCCGGCCGATCCTGATGACCTCGTTCGCCTTCATCCTGGGCGTGCTGCCGCTGGCCATCTCCAGCGGTGCCGGCGCCAACTCGCGTCACTCCATCGGTACCGGCGTGATCGGCGGCATGGTGTTCGCCACCGTGCTTGGCGTGATCTTCATCCCGCTGTTCTTCGTGGTGGTGCGCCGCATGCTCGGCGACAAGCTGGACGAGCAGTCCAAGGAATACCTGCTCGCACAGAACGACTCGGGCACGCATCGTCCGGATCGTTGATCCGACGCTCGGCGTAAAACGAAAAGCCCCGGCATTGCCGGGGCTTTTTTTTTGGGCTGCGCTGCAACGATGTAGGCGCTGGCATCATCCACCCGCGCGCTGCCATGCCCTCGCAGGCGGCTAGATGCGCGTGCGTGCGCCGGTGGAGCCGCGCACTACGCAACGGCCGGTCATCACCAGGCGCCGGATCGGCAACTGCGGCGATTTGAGCCGTTCCAGCAGCAACGACATCGCTGCGCGGCCCATGTCTTCGACCGGCTGCTCGACCACGGTGATGCCTGGTTCGACCAGATCGGTCCAGCGTTCGTTGTCGAACCCGGCAAGAGCCAGATCGTCGGGGATGCGCAGACCGGCGGTGCGTGCGGCCTTGAGCGCGCCCATCAACAGCAGGCTATTACTGGTGACGATGGCTTCGGGTCTGTCTGCGGCTGCGAGCCACTGGCCGACTTCGGCAATCGCTGCCTCGGCGGTGGGCGCCACCTCGCGATACGCAGGCGTGAGTCCTTGCGCGCCCATCGCGGCCAGATAGCCGTTGCGACGCTCGGTCGCGGTGGTGCTGGTGCCGAACAGCCCACCGATGTGGCGGTAGCCCTTCGCCTGCAGATGCATGACCAGCTCGCCCATGGCGGCGGCATTGTCGAGCACCACGCAGTCATAGCGGCTGCCGGGGCCGGCGCGGTCCACCAGCACGGTCGGGTACTCCAGCGTCAGTTCGTGCATGCGCCCCACCGTGCTGCGGGTCGGGGCGAAGATCAGCCCGGTGATGCGTTCTTCCTGCATCAGTTGCAGGTACAACGCCTCGCGCTCGGGATCTTCGTCGGTATTGCACAGCGTCACGCGCATGCCCGCCTTGTAGGCGACCTCTTCCACCGAACGGATCAACGCGGTGAAGTACGGGTTGCGGATGTCGGCAACGATCACCCCCAGAATGCCGGACTGCTGCGAGCGCAACCGCCGCGCCATCAGGTTGGGCCGGTAGCCGGTCTGGCGTACCGCCGCCTCCACCTTGGCGCGCACGTCGTCGCTGACCGGGCCACTGCCCAGCGCGCGCGAGACCGTGGATTTGGACACACCGGCCACGCGGGCCACGTCATTGATGCTGATACTCACTGGGACCGTTCCCGCTCCATTTGCGCACCTGGAGCCAGGCGCGACGTCGTTTCGATGCTAACCCGAAAGCATTGCAAGGGTTTTGTGCAGCGCACATTGACCTGGAACGTGGGAACGTTCCCACTATACTGCCCAGCCCGTTCTCACCCCGGAGTCCGTCTTGTCCTCTCCGTCGATTGCCCCCGTGACCCCCGACCTCGTGCGCCTGCGCGCGCATGCCCGCGACAAGGACGATGCGATCGCCCAGGCCGCCCAACTGCTGGTCGCGGCCGGCTGCGTCGCGCCGGGCTACGACGCCAGCATGCGTCGCCGCGAGGGCCTGGCCAATACCTTCCTCGGGCACGGCCTGGCAATTCCGCACGGCGTGGGCGAAGACCGTCACCTGGTGCGGCGCGACGGCATCGCGGTGCTGCAGTTGCCTGAAGGCGTGGAGTGGAATCCCGGCCAGACCACACGACTGGTGGTCGGCATCGCGGCGCAATCGGATACCCACATCACCCTGCTACGCCGCCTGACCCGCTTGATCCAGGACCCGGCGCAGCTGGAAGCGCTGTTCACCACCGACGACCCCGCTGTCATCGTGGCGGCCCTGACCGGCGACCGCGCCCCAGACACCAGCGCCGCGCCGGCCACCGATCTGGCCGAAACATTCGAATGGACCATCGCCTACCCCAGCGGCCTGCATGCGCGCCCGGCCACCCGCTGGGCCGAGACCGCACGCGGCTTCTCGGCGCGTGCGCAGGTGCGCGCCGGTGAGCAGGCGGCCGATGCCAAGAGCCTGGTCGGCCTGCTGCAACTGGGCCTGCGTGCCGGCGACAGCATCACCGTCTCGGCCGAAGGCAACGATGCCGCCGCGCTGCTCAAGCGTCTGCGCGCGGTGATGGACAGCCTGACCGCCCAGGAAAAAGCCGATGCCGAACGCGCCGCGCAACGCCGCGCCGCCCCGGTGGTCGGCTGGACGCCGCCGCAGGCGCAGCCGACCATCGTCGGCATCGGCGCCAGCCCCGGCGTGGCGATCGGCATCGTGCATCGCCTGCGCGCGGCGCAGACCGAGGTGGCCGACCAACCGGTCGGCCTGGGCGACGGCGGCGCGCAGTTGCACGACGCCCTCACCCGCACCCGCCAGCAACTGGCGGCGATCCAGGACGACACCCAGCGCCGTCTCGGCGCCTCGGATGCGGCGATCTTCAAGGCCCAGGCCGAGCTGCTCAACGACACCGACCTGATCACCCGCACCTGCCAGCTGATGGTGGAAGGCCACGGCGTGGCGTGGTCGTGGCATCAGGCGGTGGAACAGATCGCCTCCGGCCTGGCCGCGCTCGGCAACCCGGTGCTGGCCGGCCGCGCCGCCGACCTGCGCGATGTCGGCCGCCGCGTGCTGGCCCAGCTCGACCCAGCCGCCGCCGGCGCCGGCCTCACCGACCTGCCGGAGCAGCCCTGCATCCTGCTCGCCGGCGACCTGTCGCCGTCGGACACCGCCAACCTGGACACTGCGCGCGTGCTCGGCCTGGCTACCGCGCAGGGTGGGCCGACCTCGCACACCGCGATCCTCTCGCGCACGCTCGGCCTGCCGGCGCTGGTCGCTGCCGGCGGCCAGTTGCTGGATATCGAAGACGGCGTCACCGCCATCATCGACGGCAGCAGCGGGCGGCTGTACGTCAATCCATCGGACGTGGATCTGGATGCGGCACGTACGCACATCGCCGAACAACAGGCCATCCGCGAGCGCGAGGCCGCGCAACGCGCCTTGCCGGCCGACACCACCGACGGCCACCACATCGACATCGGCGCCAACGTCAACCTGCCCGACCAGGTCGCCATGGCACTGACGCAAGGCGCCGAAGGCGTTGGCTTGATGCGCACCGAATTCCTGTTCCTGGAAAGCGGCCGCACGCCCACCGAAGACGAGCAGTACGCCACCTACCTGGCGATGGCGCAGGCGCTGGATGGCCGCCCGCTGATCGTGCGTGCACTGGATATCGGCGGCGATAAACAAGTGGCCCATCTGGAACTGCCGCACGAGGAAAACCCGTTCCTGGGCGTGCGTGGCGCGCGTTTGCTGCTGCGTCGCCCCGACCTGCTCGAACCGCAACTACGTGCGCTGTACCGCGCCGCCAAGGACAGTGCGCGGCTGTCGATCATGTTCCCGATGATCACCTCGGTGCCGGAGTTGATCACCCTGCGCGAGATCTGCGCACGCATCCGCGCCGACCTCGACGCGCCCGAGGTCCCGATCGGCATCATGATCGAAGTGCCCGCCGCCGCCGCGCAGGCCGATGTGCTGGCGCGCCATGCCGATTTCTTCTCGATCGGCACCAACGACCTCACCCAATACGTGCTGGCGATCGACCGCCAGAACCCGGAGCTGGCCGCCGAAGCCGACAGCCTGCATCCGGCAGTGCTGCGCATGATCCGCAGCACCATCGAAGGTGCGCGCAAACACGACCGCTGGGTCGGCGTATGCGGCGGTCTGGCCGGCGATCCGTTCGGCGCCAGCCTGCTGGCCGGTCTGGGCGTGCAGGAGTTGTCGATGACGCCCAACGACATCCCGGCCGTCAAGGCGCGCTTGCGCAGTGCCGCGCTGAGCCAGTTGCAGCAGTTGGCCGAACAGGCGCTGGACTGCGAAACCGCAGAGCAAGTGCGCGCGCTTGAAGTAAAACGCGAGGGCCAGCCATGAGCCTGCAGGCCATCACGGTCACGCTGAACCCGGCGATCGACCAGACCATCCAGCTCGACAACCTGCAGCCCGGCGCGGTGCATCGGGCCAGCAGCGTGCGCAACGATGCCGGCGGCAAGGGCATCAACGTGGCCGCCTGCCTGGCCGACTGGGGCAGCCAGGTCGCCGCACTCGGCGTGCTCGGGGCCGGCAATGCCGGCGTGTTCGAGGCGCTGTTCCGCGAACGCGGCATTGCCGATCACTGCCAGCGCGTGGCCGGCGAAACCCGCACCAATCTCAAGCTGGTCGACGCGCGCAGCAACGACACCACCGATATCAATCTGCCCGGTCTGCAACTGAGCACGGCGCATCTGCAAGGCGTCGCCGATCAGCTAGCGCCACTACTGCGTCCCGGCCTGCCGGTGGTGCTGTCGGGCAGCCTGCCAGCCGGCCTGCCGGAGGACAGCTGGGCGCAGTTGCAGGCCCAGGCCAGCGCCGCCGGTGCCCGCGTGCTGCTGGACACCAGTGGTGCCCCGCTGGTGGCCGCGCTCGGCGCCGCGCGCGACGCGCTGCCTTACGCGGTCAAACCGAACCGGCACGAACTGGAAGCCTGGACTGGCCGCCCGTTGACCGATCGCGCCGCGCTGAGCGCGGCTGCGCACGAACTGATCGCACGCGGCATCCAGCTGGTGGTCATTTCAATGGGCACCGAAGGCGCCTTGTTCGTGCAGCGCGACCAGCGCCTGATCGCACGGCCGCCGCGGTTGGCGCAAGGCAGCAGCGTGGGCGCGGGCGACGCGATGGTGGCCGGCCTGGCCGCCGCGCTGCTGGACGCGTCCGGCGACCTGGAACGCTGCGCACGGCTGGCGACCGCGTTCTCGGTCAGCCGGCTGGAAAGCGGCGATGCGCGACGCCTGCTGCCCCAGCAGGTACGCACGCTCGCCACCGAAATCGCCATCGACCACCTCTCGTAGCACCCGCTCGGCGCGAACGATGGATCGAGCATCGCCGCGCACCGGATTGCCACACACGCAGCTACACCGCCGGGTTGATCCGGCGACCGAACAACGCAGGAGATTCGCATGTCCTCTTCCATCGTGGTCATCGCCGCAGGCGAACGCAGTACCGAAGCGGTCCTGGCGGCCGAGGCGCTGCGCCGCGCGGCCACCGCCGCCGGGCGCAGCGTGACGATCGAAATCCGTAGCGACCAGGGCGTCCTTGGCGCTTTGCCGAACGAACTTGCTGGCGCCGCCGCCCAGGTCTTGGTGGTCGGCGACGCCGATGCCGACACCGCACGTTTCGGCGACGCCAATGTGCTGCGCCTGAGCCTGGACGCCGTACTCCACGATCCGTCCGCCGCACTGAACCAGCTCACCGCGCCCGATGCGGCAGGCGCCGCACCCGCTGCAACCGGCACCTCCGGTTCGGACAGCAAGCGCATCGTCGCCATCACCTCCTGCCCCACCGGCATCGCACACACCTTCATGGCCGCCGAAGGCCTGCAGCAGGCCGCCAAGAAACTCGGCTACCAGATCCGCGTGGAAACCCAGGGCTCGGTCGGCGCACAGGACGCATTGACCGACGACGAAATCCGCGATGCCGACCTGGTGCTGATCGCCGCCGATCGTGAAGTCGACCTGGCCCGCTTCGGCGGCAAACGCCTGTTCAAGAGCGGCACCAAGCCGGCGATCAACGATGGCCCGGCATTGATCCAGAAGGCGCTGGCAGAAGCCAGCGTGCATGGTGGCGCGGCGCCGGTTGCCGGCAGCGGCACTGCCAAGTCCGACAGCAAGGGCGGCGGCCGCACCGGGGCCTACAAACACCTGATGACCGGCGTGTCGTTCATGCTGCCGTTCGTCACTGCCGGCGGCTTGCTGATCGCACTGGCGTTTGCGCTCGGCGGCATCTATGCCGGCGACGACGCGCATCAGGGCACCCTGGCCTGGTCGCTGTTCCAGATCGGCGCCAAGGCCGGTTTCACCTTGATGGTGCCGGCGCTGGCCGGCTATATCGCCTACTCCATCGCCGACCGCCCCGGCATCGCGCCCGGCATGATCGGCGGCCTGGTGGCGGCCAATCTCAACGCCGGCTTCCTCGGCGGCATCATCGCCGGCTTCATCGCCGGCTACGGTGTGGCCGCGCTCAACCGCTACATCCGCCTGCCGCGCACGCTGGAAGGACTCAAGCCGGTCTTGATCCTGCCGGTGCTGGGCACCCTGCTGGTCGGCCTGGCAATGATGTATGTGTTCGGCCAGCCGGTGGCCGACCTGTTGGCCTGGCTCACCGCCTGGCTGCGCGGCATGCAGGGCAGCAGCGCGCTGCTGCTGGGCCTGCTGCTCGGCGGCATGATGGCCTTCGACATGGGCGGGCCGGTGAACAAGGCCGCCTACGCGTTCTCCACCGGCCTGATCGCCAGCCAGGTCTACACCCCGATGGCCGCTGCGATGGTCGCCGGCATGACCCCGCCGCTGGGCATCGCACTGGCGACCTGGGTGTTCCGCAACCGCTTCACCGTCGAAGAACGCGGCTCGGCCACCGCCGCCGGCGTCCTGGGTCTGGCCTTCGTCACCGAAGGCGCCATCCCGTATGCGGCGCGCGACCCGTTGCGCACCATCCCGGCGCTGATGATCGGTTCGGCCGTGGCCGGCGCGATCTCGATGACCGCCGGCGCCGAATTGAAGGCACCGCATGGCGGCATCTTCGTGCTGCTGATCCCCAACGCGGTGACCCACCTGGCCAACTACGTGCTGGCACTGGTGGTCGGCGTGGTGGTCACTGCGGTGGCGCTGCGCCTGCTCAAGAAGCCGGTTGCCGACGTCGTCGCCTGAAGCTCGGCGCGTCCCCGCCGCTATCGGTTCCAGACCAGGTCTCTGGATCGTCCGATCGCTGATCCGGGTTACCGCTGATTCGTCATTACCGCTGCGCTGTGCACCTTTGGTGCGCGGCCAGCGGCTTACCCACTTACTCGCCGCCGCGTTCGCCACTCGCTACGCCCTCTTTGCCCGGAGCCCCTGCCATGACCGCACTCGCCCCTCACCTTTTCAACCGCCGCCTGCTGTGCCTGTCGCTGACACTGGCGCTCACCCCGCTGGCCCAGGCCCAGGACGCCGCCGACGCCTTCAAGCTCAAACTGGGCTATACCGGCGAAGCGGCGTCGATGATCGACGGCGGCCGCAAGAACGGCGACGCCTACGCCGGCCAGTTGATGGTCGGCACCGACGTGGACATGGACCGCCTGTTCGGCTGGGGCGGCGCCACGGTCAAGCTGTATGTCTCCAACCGCCACGGCACCAACCTGGCCAACAGCAGCATCGGCAACAGCACCTCGGTGCAGGAAATCTACGGCGGCCAGGGAACCCGCCTGGCCAACTTCACCCTGCTGCAGAAACTCTTCAACGACCGTCTGGAACTGGAAGCCGGCCGCAGCGTGGCCAACATCCACTTCCTCGGCTCTGACCTGTGCCAGTACTTCCAGGGCAACTCGGCCTGCGGCAACCCCACCTTCGTGTTCCGCACCAGCAACTTCACCTACTGGCCGGTCTCCAGCTGGGCCGCGCATGCCACCGCCTGGGTCACGCCCAAGGTCTATGTGCATGTCGGCGCGTACGAAGTGAACCCGGTGCAGGCGCAGGACGGCCAGCACGGCCTGAAGTGGAGCACCGACGACACCACCGGCGTGGTCGTGCCGTATGCGGTCGGCTACAAGAACAAGGGCGGCGACGGCACGCTGGCGGCGATGTACGAACTCGGCGGCTGGCAGGACAACTCCGACTACACCGACCCGCTGCGCGACCGCAATGGCAATCCGGCCGTGCTCAGCGGCCTGGGCTATGAAAACAAGCAGGGCCGCTCGGGCCTGTTCGGCCGCTTCGAACAACAGGTCACCAACCCCGACCCGTCCGGCACCCGCGGCCTGACCGTGTTCGGCGCCATGCTCAAGAGCACCGGCGGCCAGGCGATCGAAGACCACTTCGTGCAACTGGGCCTGGTGCAGAAAGGCACCTTCGCCAGCCGCCCGCAGGACAACATTGCGTTTGTGATCACCCAGCAGAAATACAGCGACGAGGCGATCGAAAACCTGCGCCTGGCCCGCGCCTCAGCCGGCGGCACCGGCACCCCGGCCGACAACCAGATCATGATGGAGCTGAGCTACGGCATCCAGGTCACCAAGCGCCTGCGCATCGCGCCCAACCTGCATTACGTGATCAACCCGGACCAGTTCAACGAACCCACCCGCACCAACGATCTGAAGAACGCGCTGATTGCAGGCATGCGGATCGACTGGAACCTGTGACCCGTCGAGAAGCTGCGCGCGTTGCGCGCATGCTTGGCGGGCACCACTGCCTGAAGTGAGTGGCGGGTGCGTTGCATCTGACTGCAGTGCAACGCATTGCGTCGACTCGGTTGGCCTGGGCAGTTGCCGGTAGCCGACGGAGTTCGATGAACCGCGGAGGAGCGCGACCGCACTCGATGAGGCTTTGTCGGCCGCCCCTGTCGCGCGCAAGCCAGTCGCTGGACACGCAAGGTCACGCGACGGCGGATGCCGAAGCTATAATTACCCGCTACTGCCTAACGCTTGAATTAAGCCGAGTTGCGAAGCAACTTCGGCTTGAATGAGTTGTTAGGCTGCGGCCTCATTGCGTGCCTCCCATGTTGCTAGCAGATAAGTAGCAAAAGCTCCTGCGAGGTTGACAGCCAGTTCTGCATGACGCGATGCAGGCTTGCTGCCGACCTTACCCTTGCCATGTGCGTCACTAAGACGGTTACGAATAGCGCCTAGACCCTCGACCACGGCAGTGCAACCACCCAAGATCTGCTTAAACACCTGTTCTGTGTGCTGAGATGGGGCAAGGTTGACCGTCTCTGCGGCTTGCTTGTAGAGCTTAGGCAGGTCTGCAGCATCGTCGTAAGTTGCGCCGGACTCATCAAGAATGTGCTTACAGACCGACTCAATCAGAGTCCGAGCAGAGGTGATAGCTCCTTCAGGATCAGAAGACCTACGATCAAGCGCTTTTGACCAGGCTGCCTGAACATGTGCCGCATCAAACTTTTCTAAGGTTTGGCTCACCACCTGATCTGAAGGCGCCAAAACACCATGTTCAAGTGCCTCTAAAGTAGGGCGGAGCTCGTCCCAAATATACTGACGCCGTTCGGCATAGGTAGGAAACTTGCATTTAATGAACTGCCAAAATTGAGCAAGACTGCGACATGTCCGAATGAATTTAGGCAGTAACAACTCTAAGGCAGGATTAGACATAAGCATCTGTCGCAATCGTACGTACTCAGCGTCGTCCTCGGCTCCTCCAGTCGCTTGCGCGATTAGCAGGTTTTGAAGTGCCTCCGCTTGGTCGAGAAGATCGTTCATTGATTCCGCAGCCTAACGCTTGAATTAAGCCGCGTTGCGAAGCAACGTCGGCTTGAATGAGTTGTTAGGCAGTGAGTGGCCGAAACGGTTGAGACCGCAACCGTGCTCCCCAGCACTGCCCGCCTGAGCTGAGTGTGCCACAGCTTGCGGGATGAAGCTTGCGCCGCAATGCCACGGGGCCTGTTGGCTCCGAAACTAGGCGCAATGACTGCCGCGCGGCAGTGACACGAAATGACGAAGCGGCGGACTGTCCGATGCCAGTTACGGTGAGAACCACTGTCCGGAGCCGACCGCGTGCGCGCCATTGAACTGGTCGAAGATGCGAGCACCGATGCTGTTGCTCCACCACGGCCTAACGCCTGAATTAAGCCGACTGGCGAAGCCAGTTCGGCTTGAATGAATTGTTAGGCCTGCACCCGTGCATGCTTGGCCTGCACGAACCGACCGATCGCATAGACGACAGCGCCAGAAAGCAGCACCACGCCACCGATGTTGCGAACAATAGCCTGGAGATCTCTGTCCGGAAGAAAGAACGAGGTAAAAGCTATCGCTACTAGGGCGACCATGACCAGCGATCTGCCGATCTTTAAGTAGGGGTTGGAAAGGCCAAATCCGTAGTCGCTCATGATCTTTGCCTCAAATGCCATTTTGCGAAAAAGCAGGCCTAATGCTTGAATGAGTTGTTAGGCAGTGAGTGGCCGCGAAGGTTGGATGGTGCAACCATGCTCCCCAGCACTGCCGCCTGGACCGAGTTTGCCACAGCTTGCGGGATGGAGCTTGCCCAGCAATGCAGAGGCGCGTGATGCCACCGAAGCCAACTGCACCGAGTGCAGCGCGGGAACGACGTGGCAAGGCGAAGCACCCAACTTACCGCAACCAGCAACGGTGATGACTGCTGTCCGGAGCCAACCGCATGCACGCCTGCGAACCCACCGAAGCGGCAACCACCAACGCATTTGCTCCACCACGGCCTAACGCCTGAATTAAGCCGACCCGCGAAGCGGGTTCGGCTTGAATGAATTGTTAGCCCTCACTGCGATGACCTGACTAGCACGCGGTCGCTGCAGACCCCAACAAACCGAGGTTGTAAGAGTGCCGAAAGCACAAGGTTTTCACCAAGGAAACTTGCGCTGTAGCAGCACCGCTCGGTGCCCGCTTGAATGTATAGGTTTCCTTGCTCGGGGCCGACAGAGCAACTTTTGGGGCCAGCAGTCCAGATACCTTTCTCTATCGTCCCCGGGTCGTTCGTGTAGCCGGGGTTGGCCGCTCGGCGATACTCGAAGTTGTAGCCGTCAGCGAACTCGTAGCTTGCAGGTCCTCTCTTCTCGTGCCAGTTGCCCACAGGGTTGAACTTATAAGTGATCGTTCTAATGTTGGTCGCCCCTGGCGGGGCAGGCTTTGCGCTGTAATGTCTTACGCCATCTTTGGTGTAAGAGTAAACAGTGCCGGGCTCACGGTCTTGCGCGATGGTTGGCTCCAAGTGTATGGCAAACCAAATTGCAGCAAGCGCAGCATACTTCATGACGATCCTGTGGAAGTCGGTTGAGGGCTAACACCTGAGTTAAGCCGACCCGCGAAGCGGGCTCGGCTTGAATGAATTGTTAGCCGTAGCAACCGGATCGACCATTGCCATAGTCAACAGTGATTTGCGCTGAACGAAGTGTGGATGTGAGTAAAAGTGCCTTGATGGGATCGGCGCCTTCGCATCTCCGAACCTTAAGTGGCGTGTGCTTGTTCCTTGCAGCATAGACAAAAACGTCCTCAGTAGACGAAACGCGACTCCCAAGACGAATCGTGCCGTCCGAACGGAGGTACACAGTGTCAGGAGCGGGGCGTTGCCAGAAGAAAGCAATGGCGGCGATCACTACAAGTAAGAAGGCAGTCGAACGTTTCATAAGGGCTAACGCCTGTATTAAGCCGACCCGCGAAGCGGGTTCGGCTTGAATGAATTGTTAGGGCTCACTAGCGGATTTGCGCCAGAAACGCTTTTCAATCTTCCTGACATTTGGTGCCTTTGCTAGTGTGGGCAAGTACTCACCTAACTGGAACAGTTCCTGGTCCGCCAGATCACCAAAGAACGGCTTTACCCTGACGAGGTTTCCGTAGTGTTTGGCTAGTTTGGCGGGAGTGTCATCTACCATCAGCACCTGTTCAAGCCGATAACCCCGGCGCTTTATCTTGCCAAGATTCTTTGCCCACTCATAGTCTTGATGCTCTGGATCAAAGCGCATCGTGCAGCGCTCGCGGGACCATATGAACTTGAGGTCGATGTCGGGTGGGAAGATGGCTGCGACAACCGGCGCCGCGTAAAGACGAGTAGAAGAAGTCCAAACCGCTAGGTCAAAGTGCGAACTTACCGTAGACAGAAACGAGTCAAGGCCCGGTCGCCTGTACACAGCGTACGGCCCAACCTCGAAGTCGGGATCACGATCCAGGCAACCTTCGGTTGCATGGATGAGCGTCTCGTCGAGATCTAGAACCAAGAGTGTCATGAAATGCGTGTGGGCCCTAACACCTGAGTTAAGCCGCCCCGCAGCGGGGCGGCGGACGCGTGCTAGCGTAGCGCAGGCACGTGGCCGACACCACGATGCGGGGTCGGCTTGAACGAATTGTTAGGTGCCAACCCCGTTTAACAACTCCAGCAACAAAGGAGGAGTGGGCGCGTCATGTACGACGATTTGATGCAGTTGCGATTGATCTATTTGAAAAAAAAGACCGACGGGTGTGTTCCATAAGTAATTGTCTGTACTACCTATTGAGGCGCGACGAGGATCTTCAAATTGGATTTCAACCTGCGTTGAACGCAATCCACAAAAAGCGCAATGGAATTGACTCCTGACAGGCATAGATGCAAAGAAAGGTTGCCGCTTTTCACGACAAAGCGCGATCAACCTGTCTTGCTGTTCATAGCTGTCTAAAGGCACGCCAAGTGATGCTATGCCTAGCGTGTCTATGAACAAGCTCATTTTTTCGAGTGCTAGTGAGTTCACTATTGGCACCTAACGCTTGAATTAAGCCGCGTTGCGAAGCAACGTCGGCTTGAATGAGTTGTTAGGCAGTGAGTGGCCGAAACGGTTGAGATCGCAACCGTGCTCCCCAGCATTGCCCGCCTGAGCCGAGTGTGCCACAGCTTGTGGGATGAAGCTTGCGCCGCAATGCCACGGGACCTGTTGGCTCCGAAGCCAGGCGCAATGAGTGCCGCGCGGCAGTGACGCGAAATGACGAAGCGGCGGACTGCCCGATGCCAGTTACGGTGAGAACCACTGTCCGGAGCCGACTGCGTGCGCGCCAATGAACTGGTCGAAGATGCGAGCACCGATGCTGCTGTTCCACCACGGCCTAACACCAGAATTAAGCCGAGCCGCGAAGCGGCTTCGGCTTGAATGAATTGTTAGGCAGCATTAGTCGGATATCCAAGTGTGCTGCCACTTGCCGGCTTTGTAGCAGTAAGCCACACCAGAAGACTCTGCTGCACCGAATACCACCACCGAGTGTGGACACACGAAGCTACTAACTTCTCCGGGCTCGTATGGACCGTCGAACAAGCTGTCGTAGGTGCCTGGCTTCTCTGCGCCGACGTAGAGTCGAGAACGACCCTCTGGCCATTCGGCAAGCTTGTGCAGCTGCCAGCTGTCGCCGCGTGTGAGTGCAACAATGACCGAGGAGCCGGTCCCCGCCTTTGCTGTGAGGCCGAGGAGCCAGTCCTTGGTACCGTCACCGTCGAAGTCTGCTGAGGCAGCCCCGAGGCACTCATTCCCGCTCTGCTCTTTGCTCCACGCCACATCTTCTGCAAGGTTATCGGTCACAGCCGGCAAACGAAAGGACGGAAAACGTTCCGTCACTTGGCTGATCAAGACGCCCGGTAGCAGCGCATGGCATGCATCGCCTGCGGCGGCAGACGGCGCGACTAGTAGACTGAGAACCGCGAGGACTTTTCTCATGCTGCCTAACACCAGAATTAAGCCGACTGGCAAAGCCAGTTCGGCTTGAATGAATTGTTAGGCCGCACTAATTGCAATGATGCGACCGACCAAAAACCCGGCACCCAACCCCAAAAAGCCTGCGGGGAAAACGTTGCCAAAGAACGTAAAGCCAACGACTGCGCCTAGCACTAGGCCGATTAAGCCGAATACGCCAGCGCGCCGCTGAGCGTTACGTTTGAAGAGCCGAGCCTCTTTGCCTCGTTGCGCTGTTTCTTGAACTTTGCGGGCAGGTGAAAGCAATGCCTCAGCAGCCGCTTCCGCTTGGTCTTTTCTCAACACGCCAGTCTCCCTGTGTGCGGCCTAACGCCGGAATTAAGCCGACCCGCGAAGCGGATTCGGCTTGAATGAGTTGTTAGGCGGCAGCTGTAGGCGCTGCCACGTTAACCGACAGGGATGTCTCGCCCGCCAGCGCAGCACGGATGGCCTGCTGAAGCCTTAGCTGCTCTGCGAGGGCGTCAGGGTCAACTGCAAGACTAGTCACATCCATTTTTAGCGCGGTCTCCCCAGAGAGGACAGACATGGCGAGTTGCCGAACCCTCTCCTGCTCTTCCTCGAGCCTGCTATGGGCAACGGGAGAGTAGACGCCCTTTTTGAGTTGGACACGATCGAACGCAAAGTCGACGTCGAGTGCGATTGTGTGCAGAAGGTTTACGAACAGTTCCTGTCCTCGCGAGGACCAGTTCTGCAACCCGTTCTCATCGAACTGGGTTGTGAGGTGATCCAAGTACTCGCGCCAGGAATCTAGAACCGCCTGTTCACGTCTTGTGCGGCGATTATTCCCGAGAAATCGGCTGCCGTAGAAGGCGAGATCAATCATGTTCAGCGCCTGCACGTGTTCCGGAGAAAGACGAGCTGCGCGTGTTGCCATGAGGGTGTGGAACACCAATGCCTTCCGTTGCCTCCGCTCTCGTAGCACCTCAATCCATTTTTGGGCCTGCACCGCAAGGATGGGCCCCAGCAAGGTAGCCAAGATGATGAGCGCATCACTAATGGTCATACTTAAACTCCCGAAAACTTCCCCTGCCGCCTAACACCTGAATTAAGCCGACCCGCGAAGCGGGTTCGGCTTGAATGAATTGTTAGGCAGCAGCCCGTGTCTTTAGCTGTAGCCACTCATCTGCCACAGTGAACATGTAGTTGCCTATTGGAGCAAGGTTTGGATCTGTGTGCGCGAAGGGATTGGTGCCAATCCACTCTACAACCACCGAGCCCGGTGCTAGAACTTTGGCAGATTGCACCCAGTCTATGAACTCGGCGCTTAGCCCTTGATGCTCGAGGGTATCGCCGAGCATCACTACACGAGCCAGAGCTTCGCCGGCAGGTACAGGGAGACTCACTGTGTCTCCTAGTTGGATTGGCGAACCGTCGCTGTAATACATGTCTGCTTCCTAACGCCTGAATTAAGCCGTGCCGTGAAGCGGCGTCGGCTTGAATGAATTGTTAGGCCTCAGCCCACTCTCCATCCTGTGGATTGAACAAGGCCATATGCTCGGGCTCAGCAAGCTCGCTTGCGTCTTGCAGAGCTTCAAATATGGCCTGCTGGGAATTTTGCCAATACGGAATTGAGAACGCTATCTCCGTCGCAAACACAGCCACTTGGACGGGACAGCTAGAGATGTTCTTTACGAACTCATGGCAGCGCGGTGTCGTGGCCTCAAGGCTGTACCCGTACTTGGCGAGCTTGCCTATGAATCTTTCAACGGCGGATTGATCAAGAGGCGGGTGATCAAACTCGTCGATTTCCTTCCCTTGTTCGGTGTGCTCACGAACGACGGGATGGAAGAGCTGGAAACCATAGCTCATTGTGTCTCCTGAGGCCTAACGCCTGAATTAAGCAGAGTTGCGAAGCAACTTCGGCTTGAATGAGTTGTTAGGCAGTGAGTGGCCGCGAAGGTTGGATGGTGCAACCAGGCTCCCCAGCACTGCCGCCTGGACCGAGTTTGCCACAGCTTGCGGGATGGGGCTTGCCCAGCAATGCAGAGGCGCGTGATGCCACCGAAGCCAACTGCACCGAGCGCAGCGCGGGAACGACGTGCCAAAGCGAAGCACCGAACTTACCGCAACCAGCAACGGTGATGACTGCTGTCCGGAGCCAACCGCATGCACGCCTGCGAACTCACCGAAGCGGCGACCACCAACGCATTTGCTCCACCACGGCCTAACGCTTGAATTAAGCCGAGCCGCGAAGCGGCTTCGGCTTGAATGAACTGTTAGGCCCCGCGCCGGAAACGGTCAAGCCCAAGTGCGATAAGTATTGCAAGCCAGACGGTGAACGTGGCAATTACTACAGAGGCAATCGCCGTGGCGAGCAGTTTTGGCTCCATTACGACAAAGGGTGCTGCCCACCAGTAACCAGCGTTCCCAATTTGGACAGGTGTCAAGAATGCACACACTACAGCCGTCCGGATCAATAACTTGAGCCAAATGGCAGAAATGGAGCGTGTGAGGAGCCAAGCGAAGAAAAAGGTGATTGCTAGGCCAGCAACGAGGACACCATAGAGCAGTACGATCAGGCCGGTGGGGTCCGATGCAAACGCAGGAAGCGGCTGCAGAAACAGCGCGGCGAGAAGAAGGCGATGTTGGGCATGTTTCATACGGGCCTAACGCTTGAATTAAGCCGCGTTGCGAAGCAACGTCGGCTGTTAGGCAGTGAGTGGCCGAAACGGTTGAGATCGCAACCGTGCTCCCCAGCATTGCCCGCCTGCGCCGAGTGTGCCACAGCTTGCAGGATGAAGCTTGCGCCGCAATGCCACGGGGCATGTTGGCTCCGAAGCCAGGCGCAATGAGTGCCGCGCGGCAGTGACGCGAAATGACGAAGCGGCGGACTGCCCGATGCCAGTTACGGTGAGAACCACTGTCCCGAGCCGACCGCGTGCGCGTCAGTGAACTGGTCGAAGATGCGAGCACCGATGCTGCTGTTCCACCACGGCCTAACGCCTGAGTTAAGCCGACCCGCGAAGCGGGTTCGGCTTGAATGAATTGTTAGAGCTCACTGGCAGTGCAGCGGGAGCTCTGATTTTGAAACGAACCCAGTCTCCAATGGATCGTCCGATGTTTGGCGGAAGGCATGGCTTGGCATGAGGATAACGAACAGATGATCCTCCGGAGCCAGCGGCGCTTGCGCTGCGTAGCTACTCCGGCGGTGCGGGTGCTCGGATACGAGAAGCGACTCCGCTCGTTTGGAAATCTGGAAAGCAGTGCACTTTGGGCAGTCAAAGTACTTACGGTTGCTCGAATCGACAAAGCAGTACTCAGCAGCGGTACCGCAGAGTGGGCAGTCTTGCTTGTAATAAGTCGCCATCCGATTGGCTCCTGTGAGCTCTAACGCCTGAAATAAGCCGACTGGCGAAGCCAGTTCGGCTTGATTGAATTGTTAGACGTGCTCACGCGGACCAGCAATAAAGTGGGCTGCCGAACACGCCATGAGCGCCAAGGTTGCTCGACTCTAAGCCCCAGAAGCAACAGAACCGATCTTGCTCTGACTGATAGACAAGCCAATAGCCATTCGCGTGAGCGACACACTCGCCGTAGATCATGCTACCAACCGATGCGTCCGGGAAGCCAGGCTCCTTGACCACGGCAGTGACAGTAAAAGGCTCGCACTGATTTTGCCGGATGTTGTCCGCCAGTCGCGCGTAGTAGGCCGATGCGTCAGTCCCGGCATTGACGTACACCTCTGACGTGTCCGATAGCGCAGCTTCGAGTTTGGCCAATGGCGAGATTGTGTCTTGCACGTCTAACGCTTGAATTAAGCCGAGTTGCGAAGCAACGTCGGCTTGAATGAGTTGTTAGGCAGTGAGTGGCCGCGAAGGTTGGATGGTGCAACCATGCTCCCCAGCACTGCCGCCTGTTAAGAGTTTGCCACAGGTTGCGGGATGGAGCTTGCCCAGTGATGCAGCGGGGCGTGATGCCACCAAAGCCAACTGCACCGAGCGCAGCGCAGGAACGACGTGCCAAGGCGAAGTGCCAAACTTACCGCAACCAGCAACGGTGATGACTGCTGTCCGGAGCCAACCGCATGCATGCCTGCGAACCCACCGAAGCGGCAACCACCAACGCATTTGCTCCACCACGGCCTAACGCCTGAATTAAGCCGACCCGCGAAGCGGGTTCGGCTTGAATGAATTGTTAGGCATATGGACTACCACCACCAGTACTTTCGGGCAAGGCGATCAATCTCTTGTTGCTCTGATGGTGTCAGTCTCTTGCCACTAAATCGGCGCTTGTTCTTGAGTTGTTGATAGCGCTCAAGATCGCCTTTGTTGGACAGGCTAGCGCCGATAATTCCTACGAGGAAGATTGCCCCAATGATGAATCCAATCATAGTGCCCCCCCGCCTAACGCTTGAATTAAGCCGAGTTGCGAAGCAACTTCGGCTTGAATGAGTTGTTAGGCAGTGAGTGGCCGCGAAGGTTGGATGGTGCAACCATGCTCCCCAGCACTGCCGCCTGGACCGAGTTTGCCACAGCTTGCGGGATGGAGCTTGCCCAGCGATGCAGCGGCGCGTGATGCCACCGAAGCCAACTGCAACGAGCGCAGCGCGGGAACGACGTGCCAAGGCGAAGCGCCGAACTTACCGCAACCAGCAACGGTGATGACTGCTGTCCGGAGCCAACCGCATGCATGCCTGCGAACTCACCGAAGCGGCAACCACCAACGCATTTGCTCCACCACGGCCTAACGCTTGAATTAAGCCGAGTTGCGAAGCAACTTCGGCTTGAATGAGTTGTTAGGCAGTGAGTGGCCGCGAAGGTTGGATGGTGCAACCATGCTCCCCAGCACTGCCGCCTGGACCGAGTGTGCCACAGCTTGCGGGATGGAGCTTGCCCAGCGATGCAGCGGCGCGTGATGCCACCGAAGCCAACTGCACCGAGCGCAGCGCAGGAACGACGTACCAAGGCGAAGTACCGAACCTACCGCAACCAGCAACGGTGATGACTGCTGTCCGGAGCCAAGCGCATGTATGCCTGCGAACTCACCGAAGCGGCAACCACCAACGCATTTGCTCCACTACGGCCTAACGCCTGAATTAAGCCGAGCCGCGAAGCGGCTTCGGCTTGAATGAATTGTTAGGCTCCGACTCTGGGACCAACTCCCCGCTTGCCGCTGGACGCACGAAACGAGCGCCCGAGTGTGCGAAGCACTTATCCGACAGAGCGGAAAAATCACCCTTCGCGCGAGAAATGTCGAGTGAAGACACGACCGTATTGCCGCGGACAAACACCAGCGCAGAAACACCGTCGCTCGCCCATGCCGATGAATTATCACGCAGAGACCAGGGTGCGCCCACCAACACGGCAGCATCTTGATCTGTTGAGTATGGGCCAAGGATGCACACACGATCCCAGACGCCCGGCATGATGCGAGCAAGATCGACTCGCTGCGTTCGTGCCAGCTCCGACTCAATTGCCGAGGCCTTTCGTGTTGAATCGCATGCGACGAGTGAGACTAGAAGAAGAGTCCAAAGGCCAAGACGTTTCATGAGGGGCCTAACGCCTGAATTAAGCCAACCCGCGAAGCGGGTTCGGCTTGAATGAATTGTTAGGCGCCAACCTACGGCACAAACCCGGCAGGAAGCAACCTGACCTCCGTGGCCATGCAAATGCCGTTGCCGCCGGACAGCGGTCGCACTCCCAAGATGGTGCCGTGAGGCGCAAGCTCTGCTTGGACAATGACCACAGGTTGCTCGGAGCCATCCTCAAGTGACTGGATTGCACAGCAAGGCAGGGCCATTGGGGCGGCGGCGGAATCACCCTGTACGTAGAAGACTGCGGAGCCAGCAGCGACGTCGGCCTCCGTAGCCGGACGGCCGACAACACAGGGCGTGTTGTGCCACTCACTTTCTGCGATTGAACCCCAAAGATCGGCCATGTTTGTTGTGGCGCCTAACGCTTGAGTTAAGCGGCGGCGAAGCCGTCCGCCTTGAACGAGATGTTAGACGCACATCCAGAGGTAGAGCGACTTGCCGTTTTGTTGTGCATTGCGCGCCAAT